>JACQZL010000401.1 GCA_016213865.1 Candidatus Rifleibacteriota bacterium | reverse complement strand
TGCGGGCGGGCGCAGGTGTCTCACGCCCGAAAGTGCGCCTCGAGCCCATACAGTCGGTGCTCCGCTGCCTCGACGGGGGCCGAGGGTCTGGTTGGTTGTCGTCGGCCCCTCGCCTCTGTCGGACTTTGTCCGTCGCCCTGCCCGGAGCATGTCCAGCCCTTGACAACCTCGGGGGAGAGAGCCGAAACTTGACGGGTTTCGATGGGGCGGCTTTCGGTAAGGGTGGCACCAAGGAGAATTCATGGGAGCAGTCCGGGGCTCGGGCCCCGCGGGGAGAGCCATGACGGCACGGGGAGACACGCGTCCCGGCGGGCGACACGGTGACCGGGCACACGGGCGGTTTTCCCCATGACTGACGTATAGTGGCCGCGATGACCCTCTCCCTCTCGAACGCGCTCCAGATCGAGGAGGCCTTGCTCTTCAGGGGCAAGGAGCAGGCGGAGCTTTTCCGGCAGGCCCGGGAGTGCAGAGACCGGGTCTTCGGAGGCAAGGTCGAAGGCCGCAGCGTCATCGAGTATTCGAACATCTGCCGGCAGGAGTGCAACTTCTGCGGCATCGCGCACTACACCGACATCCGCCGCTACGTCATGCCCGGGGACCAGTTCCTGCAGCTGGTCGACGATCTCTACGCCGGCGGGCGCAGGGTGGTCATGATCCAGACGGGGGAGACCGAAGGGGAGCGCTACATCGAGGCCTTGCTGAGCCTCCTGGCCACCGTCAAGCGGAAGTACCCTGAGCTGACCCTGGTGGGCTCCTTCGGAAGCCTCTCCGACGAGTGGTACCGGAGCCTCAGAGAGGTCGGGGTCGAACGATACCTGCTCAAGTTCGAAACCTCCGACCCGAGGCTGTACTCTCGGCTCAAGCCGTCCGACAACCTGCCCGCGAGGCTCGAGAGAATCGCGACCCTGAAGCGGCTGGGTTTCAAGGTCAGTTCGGGTAACATCACCGGCCTGCCCGGCCAGAGTCTGTCTTCCCTCGTGGCCGATCTGCACCTCCTCCAGGAGCTGCAAATCCCCATGGTCAGCACCTCCCCGTTCATTCCCCACGAGATGACCCCCCTTGCCGGCTCCACCGCGGCGGACCTGGACCTCACCCTGAATTTCCTGGCGGTCCTGAGGCTCCTCTGCCCCGGCGCGCTCATCCCGACCGTGAGCGCGCTCGAACTGCTGAGGGCCGGCGGTCAGGCCATGGGGCTCACTGCCGGAGCCAACGCCGCGACCCTGCACGACGGGACCCCGGGCTCGGAAGCCGACAAGTTCGTCATCTACCGCAAGGATCGCTACAAGCCGACGACGGCGCTCCTCGAAGCGGTTGCGAAGGCGGGGCTCGAACTCTCGAAGGATCCGCTGATATGACCGTGGCGAGCAGCGTCTCGCTCGGGACGTACGACCAGATGATCGGGGTCCTGGCGGCGCTGGCGTCCGCCGCGGCCTGGGCGGTCGGCTCGATCCTCTACAAGCGCCTGGGCGAGAAGGTCCAGGCCTTGAGCATGAACCTGGTCAAGAACGTCTTGAGCCTGGCGATCCTGCTGGTGGTTCTCCTGGCGTCGGGGGTCCAGGCGCCGGGCCTCGCCGTGTTCGGGGCGCTTGCGCTCAGCGGCGTGCTGGGCATCGCCGTGGGAGACACCCTGTTCTTCCAGGCGCTGCAGGAGCTGGGCGCCCACGTCCTGGTGCTCCTGTGCACCCTGGGTCAGGTGACGACCGTCCTGATCGCGGTGCTGTTCCTGGGAGAGCGGCCCACCTGGGAGGGCTGGCTCGGCATCGCCCTGGTCATCGGCGGGGTGGCAATCGTGCTCGATTCCCAGCGCTCCTCGGACGGCGGCTCGCTGAACCTCCGGGGCGTGGCTCGGGGCCTGGCGGCCGTGCTCTGCATGTCGTCGGCGATCGTGCTCGCCAAGGCGGCGATGGCTTCGGTCACCGCGATCGAGGCGACCGTCTTTCGCACGCTGGGTGGCGTGGCCGGGCTGGCGCTCTGGGGGACGTTTCGCGGAGGGCTCCAGGGGTCGGTGGCTCCGTTCAGGAGCCTGGCGCTGACACGCGAACTGGTCGCCGCCGTGCTCGTCTCCTCGCTGGGCGGATTCTGGCTCTTCCACGTCGCGCTCAAGCACATCGACGTGGCGACGGCGAGCACTCTCAACTCCACGGAGCCCTTGTTCGTCCTCCCTCTGGCCGCAGTGTTCTTGAAGGAACGGGTGACCAGGCAGGCGGTGGTTGGGGCCCTGGTTTCCGTCGGCGGAATCGTCGTCCTTTCCACGAGGTGATCAGCGATGTCAGACACCACGGCGCCCTGGACCGAGTTTGCGAAGAGCCGGGTCGGGGACTTCCGGAGGCTCCAGCAAGCCGGCCTGCTCTGCCTCGACGGGGATTTCGTCCCCTCCGTGCACTACCCCCCGATCACGATGTATCCCCAGATCGCCGAGGAGGAGCTCTTCGCCAGCTACCGGAACCCGGCGGACGGCCTGTTCGACGTCTACGTCCACATCCCCTTCTGCGAGAGGCTCTGCGTCTTCTGTCACTACCCGGTCATGCTCAACTCCCCGGCCCACGAGAAGGACCGGTACCTCGACGCCATGGAGCAGGAGATGGACCTGTACGTCCGGCGCCTGGGCGTGCAGAAGCTCAAGACCCGCTCGATCCTCGTGGGCGGAGGCACCCCGACCTACCTGACGCCGGCCCAGCTCGAACGCTTCCTGCGCTTCTTCACGTCGAGGCTCGACCTGAGCGCGCTCACCCAGTTCAACTACGATCTCGATCCGGGCTCGATCATCGGCCCGGAAGGCCAGGAGAAGCTCCGGCTCCTCAAGAGCTACGGGGTCGACCGTCTCACCCTCGGTATCCAGTCGTTCGACGAGGGCATCCTCAGGAAGATGAACCGCCCGCATGATTCGGAGGAAGCTGTCGAAGCGATCCGGAACTCGATGGCGGCGGGCCTGGTCACGAACATCGAGATCATCTTCGGCTACCCGGGCGAGACGATGGAGACCTGGCTCGACTCGGTCGAAAAGGCCATCTCGGTGGACCCGGACGAGATCCAGCTCTACCGGCTGAAGGTGCAGCCCTACGGTGACCGCACGGGCACCATCGTGGCGATCCGCGAGAGAGGGCTGCGCGAGTTCCCCGGTATCGAGAACGTTCTCATGATGAAGGAAGCCGCGATCCGATTGCTGAGCCGGCACGGCTACCATCAGAACCTGCGGCGGGTCTTTTCGAAGAAGCGGGAGATCTTCTCGCACTACGCCGACAATCAGTGCTGCGGGCTGCTCGACGAGGTCGGTTTCGGGCAGACCGCCTTCAGCAGCCTCCGGGACCGCTTCGGCCTCAACACAGACTCCATCCCGGACTACTACGCCCGCATCGGCGCCGGTAAGCTGCCCCTCAACCGAGGCGTGGTGAGGACCAAGGACGAGCAGCTGCGATGGTGCATCGTCCTCCCGCTCAAGAACCGGAAGGTCTGGAAGGACTACTTCTTGAAGTTGACGGGGGTGTCGCTGAACAGCGTCTTCACGAAGAAGGTCGAGCGGCTGAAGGACTTCGGACTGCTCCAGGAGGACGACCGGTCGATCGAGCTGACCGAACTCGGCAGCTTCTTCGCCGACGAGGTCTGCCAGCAGTTCTACCGCGAAGAGCACCTCCCGTTTCCGAGGCACGCCTACGCCGAAGGCCCGTTGAATCCCTACCTCGACTGCGAACTCTAGCGGCCGGGCCCATGGCCGCCCGGTTGCCGCAACTCCTGGCGCCCGGCGGGCTCGGGCCCGGTGGGGCCGGCCGACGTCGCCTTCCGGCGGATCACGATCACTCCGGGCAGGATCCGGTCGAGCTTGTGGTCCCACAGCTGGGGCGGTCCCGCGGGCCTCTCGCCGTGATCCACCCTGACGAGGAGTTCGCCGCCGGGTCCGCCCATTCCTCCCGGACCGGGAGCGAAACCGCCGGGACCGAACGTGCCCGGGCCACCGACTCCCGGGGGACCGCCGGGGCCGCCGCGGCCGTCGGGGCCGCCGCGGCCCCAGGGCCCACCTGGGCCACCGGGTCGGCCGGGCATCGGATCGCTGGGCTCGCTGGAGCCGCCTCTGGGCCGCGGCAGCAGTAGCGCGGCCGGCTCGATGTTCTCGGTGCGAGCGACCTCGGCCGCGAAGGTATTGAACAGCACGTACCAGTCGTAGGGCGGCACCTGCGGGGCCGCGTGATGCTCCACCGAGTAGCCCAGCGAACGGGCATAGCCCACGGCAAACGAGTGCATCACGGCGAACCGATAGCAGAGGATGAGCACGCCGCCCTCGTTCAGATGGTCCCGGAGCCCGCGGATGATGGACAGGCCGAACCGGATGTTGTCGTTCTGGGTGATGCCGTTGCCTGGAGCGCCAACACCGAGCGATGGCTCCCGGTTGACCCCGCAGTAGGGGAAGGCGAGCACGATGTCGAAGGTCTCCCCGGGCCGGATGACCGAGTAGGCAGAGGGATCCTCCAGGCTGACCAGGCGGGTCTCGACGATCGAGTCGACGCCCAGCCGCCGGGCGTTCTCCCGGGTGCAGTCGATGGCGGCGGTTTCGATGTCGGTGGCAACGACCTTGGAGGCCCCCAGCTTGGCGGCATGGAGGCTCAGGATTCCCGAACCGGTGCCGATATCCAGCACCCGCTTTCCCTTGAAGTTCTCCCGGTTCGCGGCCATCAGCGGCATCACGAGAGCCTCGGTGCGCTGGGGCCAGTCGGTCCCCGGGCAGATGCGGACGTGAGCGCCCAGCAACTCGGAGCGAAAATCCTCGCCCTTGCTGGCGATGTCGCTCGGCGGCGCGGAAGCCGCAGCAGGCGCGAGAGGCGCGAGAACTGCGGAGACCTCGGCTCGCGCGGCGGAACCTGGCAGCAAGAAGGAACCGAGTACGAGCGCGGCCGCCAGCCGAGCCCCTCTCCGTGACACCCGTTTCGACAACCAGGAAAGCGAGGCTCGAGCTGATTGCATGGACTTCCTTGGACGTTCGACACGCCCCCGCCCCCGCCATCCTTGGCGTTCCGGCCTCGGTTGTCAAGGAACAAGCGAGGCCCTGGCCGTGAGCGGTCGGAACGGCCGTTGTCCCTTGACATCGATCGGGGAAGGGCCGAGACTCGACGGGCCTCGGAGCTGCCGGCCCAAGGAGAGACCATGCGGACGAATCGCCCCTCGGATGTTGCCAGGACAGGTCTGATGACGCGGGGATGGTTACGGGTCGCGGCCGCGCTCGTCCTCGGTTGCCTCGCGTTGCCCGGCTCGCCCGCGCGGGCCCAGGTCCCGGCCGCCTCTCACCCGGAGAGCGCAATCCTCACCGAGGGTGAGGACTACGCGTCGGGGTTGTTGAAGCAGCCCCTCCGCATCTGTCCGGGGACCGTCTGGCCCGAGAGAACCGAGCGAGTCATGATGCCGGTCATGGCGGCGAATGCCGAGAAGTTCAAAGGCAAGACCGTTCTGGACATCGGGACGGGCTCCGGGATTCTAGGTCTCTACGCCGCCAAGCTGGGGGCCTCCAAGGTCGTTGCCACCGACATCGACCCCAGCGCCGTCGATTGCGCTCAGGAAAACGCCCGCAGACTCGGCGTGGCTTCGAGCTTCGAGACACGGCTGGTGAGCCCCGAGAGCCCGCTGGCCTACTCGGTCATCCGGCCCGGAGAGGCTTTCGACATCATCCTGGGAACGCCGCCCGGTCCCGTCAACCGGGCGCCGGCCGTCGTCGCGGGCGTCTTCGACGAAGGGATCTCGCCGAACGACAACGTCAGGCTGGGCCTGTCCATCATCGGCGGGCTCCAGGAACATCTCAGCCCGGGCGGAGTAGCCATCCTGTGGTACCGGTTTTCCGTCGCCCAGTCTCTCGTGATCAACTACGCCCGGCATCTGGGCTTCCTCGTCGAGTCGCACCCGGCCCTGCAGATCCCGGCGCCAGACTGGCTGACACTCTACGCGGCCTTCGCCTCCCAGGTCGCCCGCACCGAGCACCTCGAGCCGGGTGCCCTGATGGCGTCGCAGCAGGGACCGAACCTCACAGGCCCCGGCGACCGCGGAGGCCCCTTCAGCGGGGTCTTCATCAAGGTCGACCACGCCGGCGAACGAGGCGTGACCTATTCCCGGCTGTGGGACAAGGATCTCGGTCAGGTCTTGCCCGGCATGATCGTGATCCGCAAGCCCACCGAGAACTCGGGCAACGCGGGGCCCGTGACCACGAACCCCTCGAAGTAGGGACCGTTCCGCGGGACCGCCAACTCAGGCCGCTCGCATCATCTGGCCCGAGAGCCCGGCTGCGCAGCCGTCTTCCGGATCACGATCATGCCGAGGAACAGCCGCTCGGCTTCCTCGTTCCATAGATGGGGATAGGCCAGCCCATCGAGGGTCCAGTCGAGCCTCCGGTATTGCCCGAAAGCCAGGCTGCCGAGGTCGATCTCCACGGGAGGCAAGAGCAATGCGCTCGGCGGAACGCGCTCCGTGCGGGCGACCTGGGCGGCGAACGTGTTGTAGAGCGCGTACCAGTCGGCGGGCTGGAGTTGAAGGGCCAGGTGGTACTGGACGTGAAAGCCCAGATGGCTCGCGTACCGGACGATGATCGGGAGCATGAGATCGGACGGATAGAAGAGCAAGGCCGCCCCGTCCTGGCTCAGATGCTCGCGCAGTCCATCGACGATCGAGAGTCCGAGCTTGATCGTGTCGTTCGGGGTGACGCCGTCGTCGAGAGTCCCGGAGGTGACGATGGGGGTTCTGTTGGCATCGGCCGGCGGTGCGCCGACGATGATGTCGAAGACCTCGCCGGGCGGGATGACCGAGTAGGCCAGTGGGCTCTCGGATCTGACCAGACGGGTCTCGATGAGCGGCTCCACACCGAGC
>JACQZL010000400.1 GCA_016213865.1 Candidatus Rifleibacteriota bacterium | reverse complement strand
GATCGGAAACGAGCCAGCATGCAGTCTGCAGCTAGGTACCCCACCCCGGGGTACGAAGGCTCGAGAACAGGGTGATGCTACCCCCCCCCGGCAACTGTCAAGCCAATTCGTACAACTCCGAAAGAGCTGTGGGGCTGCGCGCAGCCGGGTCGCTGCCCGCGCGAGGCGGATATCGTCTGCGACGTTGACGGCCGCGGCGTCGGCCGTCTTCAACCGCTCGCGATGGCGCTCCAAGGTGATCCGGGCGATGATCAGCCTCGGCTCGAGGGCGGCCAGCGCTTGGCGGTGCGTCGCGAGACCGGTCTGGAGGGACGCCAGGTCCCCCGCCTCGCCCGGCAGCCACTTGGCGCGCTCGGCTTGTTGATGCTGAGAGGTACCAGGTGTGTGTCCCTCGGGACACGAGGGCGTGGTAGTGTCTGCTCGGCGAGGCTCCGTCATGCGGTCGCAGGCACACCGGCCCCGAACCCGCCGGCACGATGGTATCTCCAGAACTCGAGGTTGCAGTCCGAGAGCAGAACCCCTGGTGGCGAGGTCCGCGACGCACGCTTGCTCGAGGAGGTGTTCCGACTGGTCTGCCGCCACGCCGGCCTGTCTCCGGGCAAGGAGCTGATGCTGGGCCAGTTGCAGCAGGCTCTGAAGGCCAACCTCGGCTGGAAGCAAGTCCTCGACTATCTGAAGCTGCTGGACGGGACCCTGCTGGTACGCCTGATCGAGCCTCTGGAGCTGCGGATGAAGCGCGGTCGCAGCGCCTTGAAGCTCTGCCTGGCGGACCACTCCTTGCGGGCAGCCTGGCTGCAAGAGGTCGTCCCGCTGACCCCGGTCGAACTGGCGGGAGCCCCCCATCTTTCCGATCGGGCGGGGCACATTGCCGAGAGCGTGGCCGGCTACTTTCTGCGCTCCATCATCAATCTGGACCTGGCGCACTTCCCGGAGCGCTCGAGCGAACCCGAGGTGGACTACATACTGACTGTGGGCGAGCGGCGAGACCTCGCCCGCATCGCTGCCGTGTTGGAGCTGGCCAGCCACGAGGGCTGCCGCACGGCCCGCCTGCTGGCCCATTTCTCGGCGAGTGGCCGGGACCCGTTCCGCAGGCACCCGTACGGCCCCCCGACCGCGAGACGTTCGGTATGCTCGAGGCCCTCGCCCGGGAAGCGCATCCAGCGCTGGCCACCTCCCGTCAGATGACGCGGTTCCTCTGCGGTCTCTCATCGCCCGCGGCTTCTCGGGCGCGGCTCACGCGCGACAGCCGCTTCGGTCTCCTGTCCGACCTCCCCTTTGCCCGCGTGCTCGAACTGGCCGAGTCGCGGGCCACCGGGAGAGGCGGCCGGACCTGCTCCGCGGGGCCGCCGTGGCCATGAGACGAAGCCCGTGTCCACGAAGACCTGTCTCAAGAACGGTGGTTCCTGTCCCACGCGATATCAGCCAGGTGCTTGCAGGGTTGGCTCGATACGTCAGTGTGATCGGAGTGACCGGTACCCGCCAGGGCCAGGAAGCTCTTAGTGGTCCTCGCACGTTCTTGCTCTGAGACGCGCCCTCCCGTCGTCTCGCCCGGGTGCGGGTACCCCCAGGGCCGAGTCGAGTCGGGGTGCGTTGACAGATCGATCGGGCCACGGTATGTAGAGTCCGTGGAGTATCGGCGCATCATCACGATCGAACCGGACAAGCGCAATGGCAAGCCCTGCATTCGTGGGCTGCGGATCACGGTCTACGAAGTCCTGGATTACCTCGCCTCCGGCATGTCCGTGGATGAGATCCTCGCCGACTTCCCCGACTTGACGCGCGACGACATCCTCGCGTGCCTGGCTTTTGCCGCCGATAGGGAGCGAAGACTCGTCGAAGTCTGGGCGGCATGAAGCTGCTGTTCGATCAGAACCTCTCCCATCGGCTGGCGTCGCAGCTTCGCGGGCTTTACCCGGGGTCGAGCCACGTGCGCGAAGTTGGACTCGAAGCGGCCGATGACGAATCCGTCTGGCGATATGCCGCGGCCGGCGGCTTCACGATAGTGTCGAAGGACGACGACTTCCACCAGCGGAGCTTCCTTAGAGGAGCGCCGCCCAAGGTCATCTGGGTCCGGCTCGGGAACTGCACGACGCAAGACGTCGCTGCTCTCTTGCGAGCCCAGCATTCAGCACTGCTGCGCTTCGAGGTCGATCCGGAGGCAGCGTTCCTTGCCTTGGGCCGAGACGCTCTCGGGCCGGGCGTGGGATAGACAGGCGCTCTTGCGGAGGCCAGCGGTCTCTTCTTGCCCGACGCCGGTCCCTCGGGGCGTATCCTGAGCAGCGCCGTTCGAAGGTCACAAGGACCGAGACGCCGTCGAAGGAGGCCTCTTCATGGGTACTGGGACACTCTGCCTGCGCGGTCTGGTGACGGCCTGCGCAACGATGCTGGTGATGGGCTGCGGTCTTGTGGTCGCGCCGAGGCTGGCGCACGATGTCGTCGCCGCCGAGCTGCAGCCGCTCGACGGCGAGCTGGGCCAACTGCAGGCCCTGCTGGCCGAGATCGAGCGCCGCGCCCAGCAGCGCGTGGCGCAGTTGCAGAAGTGGGTCGAGTGGTGGACGAAGGTCAAGGAGTTTGCCGACGAAACTGCCACGAAGCTGTCCAACGACTTCGCCGAACGCATCGCCAACGCGGCGAAGGCCGCGGGAACGCTGGGCGGCCTCAGCGGTTCCTCGCCGCCCGGAAAGCGCCATCTGCCGCACTTCGGCTGGCACGACACGGCGACGCTCGCCAAGCTAGCCAGTGACCTCCAGAAGGAGCACGGCAAGGCAGTCGAGCTGGCGGCCGCGCTGAAGGCCGAGTGGCACATCGCCGCGGTCGGGTGGGCCACGGGCCAGGTCATCCAGCGACACATCGACGAGACGGAAAAACAGATTCGCGACCTCAACCAGGGCCTACGGGACGGCAGCTTCGAGCTGCACGTGGCGGGCTACGGCTGGACGAGAGGTTCGCGGGCACGCAACCGCATTGCCGAACTCGAGAAGCAGCGGCAGGGCATCCGGGACAGGGTCTTCTCGGGCGACTACGAGGTCGCGATCCCGGGTCTCGGCCTGCGCACCCGCAAGAAGCTCGAGGCCGAGATCGCCGGCGTCGAGGCCGAGCTGGAGAAGCGCCGCGCCGAGGCGGCCAGGGGCGACCTGAAGATCCACCGGCCCGCCTTCGACTGGATGACCCAGAAGCAGTTGCGCGAGGACCTGGACGCCGGCGCCAAGTCCTTCGAGGCGATGAAGAAGGCAGTCGCTGACGGTGTCTACAACGCCTGGCTGGTCGAGACCGGGTGGGCCAAGCGGGTGGATCTCGAGCGCCGCGTCCAGGAGCTCGACGCGAGTCTGGCCAAGGCGCGTGACGCCCTCGCCAAGGGCAACTACCGCGCGCAGCTCCCTGTCGGCTGGGCCACCGCCAACGAGCTCAACAAGGCCCTCGAGGACCTCGGCAAGCAGCTCGGGAATCCGAAGCTGGACGCCAAGGCCCGGGAGCACCTCTCCAAGCAGCTCGAGGAGCATCGCAAGTCGCTGGCCGAGCTGCAGGCCGTCTCGGCCTTCGACCTGCTCATCCTGGGAC
>JACQZL010000413.1 GCA_016213865.1 Candidatus Rifleibacteriota bacterium | reverse complement strand
CAGCCGCGCCGACATCGCCATGCCCGCCGCGATGCCCAACCCCTGCCCCAGCGAGCCTCCGGACATCTCGATCCCCGCACACTTGAGCCGGTCGGTGTGCCCCTGGAACGGACTGCCCAGCTTCCTGAGCGTGACGACCGCCTCGGGCCTGTGGTACCCCGCCAGCGCCAGCGCGGCATACAGGATGGGAGCCACGTGCGCCTTGGAAAGGACGAACCGATCGCGCTCCGGCCAGTCCGGCACCACCGGATCGTGGTTCATCGCGTGGAAGTACAGAGCGGCCAGCAAGTCCGCCGACGACAGGCTGCCGCCAGGGTGCCCGCTCCCGGCCGCGTGGATCGCAATCAGGCAGAGGGCCCGCATCTGGCGCGCGAGGTCTCGAAGCTCCGCGAGCGAGTAAGTCCGGGTGCGTCTCTGGACGGAATCCGTGATGGGCATCGATGGTTGCTCCGCTCCCCCCCACCGCGCCAAGCATCGCAGGAGCGACGGGGTGGATGCAAGGTGTGAGGGACAGAAAGACCCGCCTCTCCGCGGGGGAGCGACGGGTCTCGGGACTAACGACCGGATTCAGCGCGATCGGCGCCGCTGGTCAGGCTCTCGGTGAAGGCCTCACTTCGCAGCCGGACCCTGGCCGGGTGCCGTGGGGGCCTCCCAGGGCTGGTTGGCCAGGTACTCGTAGAGGCGGCGCCGGTAGTTGACGTCCCCTTGCGCCTCCTCGAGGAGCTTCTTGGCAACTTCGGGCTTGGCAGCCTTGAGGGCCTTGAAGCGGTTCTCCATGTACATGAATTGCTCCACGGGGATCGACGGGGCCTTCGAGTCGAGCTGCATCGGGTTCTGGCCGGTCTTGGCGCGCTCCGGGTTGTACCGGAAGAGCGGCCACTGCCCGGAGTCGACGACAGCCTTCTGGTGCGCCAGCGCAGAGGCCATGTCGATGCCGTGGGCGATGCAGTGGCTGTAGGCAATGATGATGGAGGGACCCTCGTAGGCCTCGGCCTCGAGGAAGGCCTTGAGCGTGTGCTCGTCCTTGGCGCCGAAGGCGACGCGGGCAACGTAGATGTTGCCGTAGGCCATGGCGATGAGGCTCAGGTCCTTCTTGGGCAGCGGCTTGCCGCCCGCCGCGAACTTCGCGACCGCGCCGCGCGGGGTGGACTTGGACATCTGGCCGCCGGTGTTCGAGTAGACCTCGGTGTCGAGCACCAGGACGTTGACGTTTCGGCCGCTGGCCAGGACGTGGTCCAGCCCGCCGAAGCCGATGTCGTAGGCCCAGCCGTCGCCGCCGACGATCCAGACGCTCTTCTTGACCAGGAGGTCCGCGATGGAGGAGAGCTGACGGGCCTCGGGAGACTGGATGCCGGGCAGCTTCTGCTTGAGCACCTCGACGCGCTCGCGCTGCTCGTAGATGCCGGCCTCGTCGTTCTGCGGGCCACTCAGCAGGCCCTCGACCAGCTCGCTGCCGAGCTGCGAGGCCAACCGCCCGGTCAACTCGCGGGCGAAGTCGCGCTGCTTGTCGAGCGAGACCCGGAAGCCCATGCCGAACTCGGCGTTGTCCTCGAAGAGCGAGTTGGACCACGCTGGCCCGCGGCCTTGCGCGTTCTGGGCCCACGGAGCGGTCGGCAGGTTACCGCCGAAGATCGACGAGCAGCCCGTCGCGTTGGCGATGAGCAGGCGGTCGCCGAAGAGCTGCGTGAGCAGCTTGAGGTACGGCGTTTCGCCGCAGCCCGAGCAGGCTCCCGAGAACTCGAACAAGGGCTGTTCCACCTGCTGTTGCTTGATCTGGGAGACCTTGATGCGGCGCCGGTCGAGCTCGGGGAGCGACAGGAAGAAGTCCCAGTTGGCGCGCTCGGGCTCGCGGATCGGGAGCAGCGGGGCCAGGTCGAGGGCCTTGTGGTTCGGCTGCGCCTTGCTCTTCGCGGGGCAGACGTCGACGCAGATGCTGCAGCCCGTGCAGTCCTCTGGGGCCACCTGGATGGTGTACTTGAGGCCCTTCCAGTCCTTGTCGCGGGCGTCGGTCGACTTGAAGGTCGCGGGCGCCTTCGAAAGGGCGGCCGGCTCGTAGGCCTTGATTCGGATGGCCGCGTGCGGGCAGACCATCGAGCACTTGCCGCACTGGATGCACAGGGCTTCGTCCCAGACCGGGACCTCCTGGGCGAGGTTGCGCTTCTCCCACCTGGCGGTGTCGGTCGGGAAGGTGCCGTCCTTGGGCATGCAGCTCACGGGGACGTCGTCGCCTTCGCCACGCATGAGCCGCTCGGTGACGACTCGGACGAACTCGGGAGCCTCCTCCGGGACGCGCTGGATCGGCTTGACCACGGCGGGCCCGGTGGCGGGGACCTGCACCCGGTGCAGGTTGGCCAGGGTAGCGTCGACGGCCTTCAGGTTCTTCTCGACGACGTCCTTGCCCTTGGAGGCGTACGTCTTCTCGATGGCCTTGCGGATGGCCTTGAGCGCCTTCTCCTCGTCGATGACCTTGGAGAGGGCGAAGAAGCAGACCTGCATCACGGTGTTGATGCGGCCGCCCAGTCCGGCCTCGCGCGCGACCTTGTAGGCGTCGATGACGTGGAACGCGAGCCCCTTGTCGACGATCTGCTTGGCGACGACGGGCGGCAGATGCTGCCAGACCTCGTTGGCCGGGAACGCCGTGTTGAGGAGGAAGATACCGCCCTTCTGCGCGGGCTTGAGGACATCCATCTGGTCCAGCATCGCCGGCTGGTGACATGCGACGAAGCTGGCCTGGTCGATGAGGTAGCTCGAGCGGATCGGGCGCGGGCCGAAGCGCAGGTGGGAGACGGTGGTCGCCCCCGACTTCTTGCTGTCGTAGACGAAGTAGGCCTGGGCGTGGAAGTCCGACTGGTCACCGATGATCTTGATCGAGTTCTTGTTGGCGCCGACGGTGCCGTCGGACCCCAACCCGAAGAAGACGGCCCGGACGGTGTCGGGCGCTTCCGTCGTGAAGGAAGGATCGAAGGCCAGGCTGGTGTGCGTGACGTCGTCGAGGATGCCGACGGTGAAGTGGTTCTTGGGCTCGGGCTTCTTGAGCTCGTCGTACACCGAGCGGATCATCGCCGGCGTGAACTCCTTCGAAGAGAGGCCGTAGCGGCCGCCGATCACGGCAGGGAACTTGGCGAGGTGGCCAAAACCCTTGCCGATGCCCTCCTGGAGGGCGGCGACGCAGTCCAGGTAGAGAGGCTCACCCAGGCTACCGGGCTCCTTGGTGCGGTCGAGCACGGCGAGGCTCCTGGTCGTACGCGGCAGCGCCTCGAGGAACCGCTTGACGTCGAACGGGCGGTAGAGGCGGACCTTGAGCACGCCGACCTTCTCGCCCTTGGCGTTGAGGTAGTCGGCGGTCTCGACGGCCGTCTCGCAACCCGAGCCCATCAGCACCAGGACGCGCTCGGCGTCGGGGGCACCGTGGTACTGGAACAGCTTGTACTCGCGGCCCACCAGCTTGTGGAAGCGGTCCATCACCTTCTGCGTCAGATCGGCGCAAGCGAGGTAAAAGGGGTTGATCGCCTCGCGGGCCTGGAAGAAGACGTCCGGGTTCTGGGCCGATCCGCGAAGCACGGGCCGATCCGGCGAGAGGGCGCGGGCGCGGTGCTCGCGGACGGAGTCGAGCGAGATCATCGCCCTCATGTCGTCATCCGAGATCACGTGGATCTTTGCGACTTCATGCGAGGTGCGGAACCCGTCCATGAAGTGCAGGAAGGGGACGCGGCTCTCGAGCGTGGCGGCCTGCGCGATGAGGGCCATGTCCATCGCCTCCTGAACGGAAGCGGACGAGAGCTGCGCAAAGCCGGTCGAGCGCGTGGCCATCACGTCGCTGTGGTCGCCGAAGATCGACAGCGCGTGGGTCGCCACCGTCCGGGCGGCGACGTGGAAGACGGCGGCGGTCAGCTCGCCGGCGATCTTGAACATGTTCGGGATCATCAGAAGCAGGCCCTGGGACGACGTGAAGGTCGTGGAGAGTGCGCCCGTCTGCAGGGCCCCGTGGATGGCGCCGGAGGCGCCGCCCTCGCTCTGCATCTCGACGACGCTCGGGACCGTGCCCCAGATGTTGGGGATCCCCTCCGCGGCCCACGCGTCGGACCACTCGCCCATGTTGGACGAAGGCGTGATGGGGTAGATGGCAATGACCTCGTTGGTCTTGTAGGCCACTCGAGCGATGGCCTCGTTGCCATCGATCACGTCGAATTCTTTACTCATCGCGATAAATTCCCTTCGGACAAAGCCGTCAGCATCAGCGTTGAACCGGCGCCCCCACGGAACCCGGGACTCCGGTCACGTAGGCGAAACGCAAGCAACTTCTGCACCATAGAACAATCGCGACCCGACTTCAAGCCGCCCGTGCGGGCCCGGCATCCCCGAGAGGCCGCCCCTCGATCCGCCATGAATCCAGTCGTGACCGTCCCGTCGCCACCTCCGCGAACATGGTCCTTCGACTCGCCCCACCCTCATGGCTAGCGTGGCGATCACGGACAGGATGTCACCCACGGCACCGACCATTTTGGCCGCAAATCTCCGCACACTTGGCTCCCGGGGATGTAGGGGCGGGGCTTGTCCCGATGGCATTAGATCCAGCGTCAGGAAAGGCATGACGGGCGTCGGAAAGGTAGAAGCGGCATCCTGCCGCTTCCACAGGTCCGGGCAAGTCGCCGTCGCGTGACCGGGCGCCCAAAAAGCGGCTGGAAGCCGCTTCTACCTTGCGGCGCGGCCATCGTTGCGGCCTCGCCGGCAAACCCAAGGCAGGAGATGGGAACCATCACGACTTAATGCCAT
>JACQZL010000412.1 GCA_016213865.1 Candidatus Rifleibacteriota bacterium | reverse complement strand
TAGGGCCGGCGTCCCTGCCGGCTCTGACCCGGCGCGAGCCGGGTCAGCCGGGCTGGCTCGCGGCGACTCGTTCTCCGGACCCGTCCCGTGGAACATCGCCAGAACCCGGAACGGGCCTCGCTGCTGGACCCATGCACCGGCTTGCGAAAGACCCTCGACCGCCTCCAGGAACCACGCGACCGCTTCGGCCTGCCTTCTGGCGTCCCAGGCCAGCGCGCGCCGTGTCAGTTCGGTCGACTCGAGGACGACCACGGTCACCGCCAGCGACTCCGGAGCTGTCGCGGACTCGAGCAAAGTCCGCCCGGTGCGAGCGAGCCACGAGGCACTCGAACCGTCGGGTCTCGCAAGGGTCTCGCCGTGCTGCCACGCCAGCCGCGCTGTCAGCACCGAGAACTGGCCTGCGAGCAGGGCCAGGGCGAAGGTCAGGCCGCCGATTGCCAGACCGTGGTCAAACGCGATCATGGTCCCGATCGCGGTCAGCGACCCCAGAAGGACCAGGAGCCCAACCGCCCAGAACGGCGGGCAAAGCGAGAGCAACGCGGTCCCGAGGACAATCGCACCTCCGCCAACGATGGAGCGAACGCCCGGACCGGGCTGGGCCAGCAGGCGATCGCTGACGATCCCGTCGACGATGTGGGCCAGCACGACGACCCCCGGCACCAACCCGCCGCGACCGGTGGCGGTACCATAGGGCGTGAGGTGGAGATCCCCCTGGGCGCCGCCCGTGGCCCCCACGAGCACGATGCGCCCTTGAAGCATCTCGGCGGCACCGGGCTCCAGGGTGTTGTTGCCCAGGAGCTTCGACGCGTCGAGCACACTGAACCGATCTGGCCCACCGTAGGGAAGCAAGGTCGAGCCGGTCGCCGCGTCGATCGGTACGAACCGGTCGCAGCCGGGCTGAGGACTGCGCAGCCAGAGCCCGGATTCCGTGACCCGCGTCAGGTCGCTTCCAAGATAGCGTCGGGCCAGTTCGAGACCGAGGTGCGGCAAGCGGTTGCCCTGGTGGTAGCGCAGGAGCGCGACCCTGCGGACGACGCCGTCGTCGTCCGGGGCAGTGTTGGCCACGCCGAACGCGAGCCCGCGCGACGAAAGCTCGGCCATCGGCTCGACCAGTCTGGGCTCGCCGGCAGCGGACTCGAACTCGAGCGCCGCGGCCACGACCGGCGAGGGAGCCCCTGCAAGCGCCTCACCGAGCAGGCGGTCTCCATCCGGCGCACGAGGTTTGGCGAACAGAACATCCACGCCGAGCACTCTCGGCCTGGCGGCTGCGATCATCTTCACGAGCCGGCTGAAGGCGGCCCGGTCGAAACCGGGCACGCTGGTCGTGCTCATCGACCGCATCGCCGGTTCGTCCAGCCCCACGATGACGACCGGGGAAGCGTGGGCTCGCGGAGTGCGCCGCATCAGGCGCACGAGTCGATCGGTTTCCAGCCTGTCGAGCACGCCGGAGCGCGGTACGGCCGAGTAGATGACCGCCACCACCGTGCCCGTGACCGCACCAAGGAGCAGTCGGCGCCAGTCGGGCCTCACTGCCCCCCCCGCGGGCGAAAGTCGCGATCGCGAAGCGACCGAAGGTGTTTGGAATTCTCCAGCAGGTCCTCGACGACCTTCCCGGGGCCCTCCCGGACATCGTACGGTTCTGCAAGGAGGACAGGGGCCTCTCCATCACGGGCGACGGCCTCGAAGCCTTTCGAGACCGTCACGGCTCCAAGCGGGTTCGCCACTTTCACACCCCCGTCCGCCACGAGCACGCGGGTTTTGGCCCCCAGGGCGGAAACGAGGAAGACAGTCCCCTCGATGGAGGTCGTGCAGTTGGCCGTCTCGACCTCGTAGCGTGTCTGACCTGCTACCCCCTTTGGGACGAACATGGAGAGGGTCCCGCGACCAAGCTCCAGCGTGGTTGCCAGGGCACCCGTGACCGGATAGGCCAGTTTCAGACTGGTCCCCTGGCCGGCCTCGCCAAGGAGCTCGACTCGGGCTCCATCCGTGAAGACGACCTGACCGCGGCTGCCGGGGGCCAGTTCGATCAGGTCTCCAAGGACCAGCGACCGGCCCACCTGGGCCGGCTGCGAGTTGACGTTCACGGAACCGGTGACGGCAGTGAGCTCCGCGGCCGGCTGGGCCTCCCGACGGCCGCAACCGAGAGCCGACGCGAATAGCAGGAGAAGAAGGCCAGACACGACTGTGCGAAGGGCACCGGGCTGGCGGTAACCGAAGATGGCCAGGGAACACCGCGGCATCGCGCACCTGCCTTTCCTATGGAGCTCCGGCGGCAAAGATGGGGGCCCGACCACAACGCCCCATCGATTCGGAGGAACACCTACGAAACCCGGTCCCGTCACGGTTCATCTGCGCAGGCCATCCGTACCAGCGCTCCCCGTTGACCATCGCTATCTTGCCGCCGTCCGGGGACCACGAGGCCGAGTAACTCTGCTCGGGGTGCGCGCTGCGGTTGGTCAGAGCGTGCTGCCCCGAACCGTCGGCCCTCATCAACCAGATCTGGCACGGGTAGCCGGGCTCGCGACTGAACAACAGCTCTGTCCCGTCGGGCGACCACGACGGGTCGTAGTCGTTGATGCCGGAAGACGGGTCCGTCAATTGTCGGAGGTTGGAGCCGTCCGCGTTCCCCACCCAGATGGCCACGCGGCCACTGGAACCGGCGCTGGCAAACGCGATGGACTGTCCGTTCGGAGAGATCGGTGCGCGGCCGCAGTCGCCGCTGATGGCGGCAATCCGGCGCAGTCCGCCGCCGTCGGCCCCGATCGAGTAGATCGCCCAGGTGCCCGAGCGCCGGGAATTGAAGGTGATCTCCCGCCCGGTCGGCGAGAAGCTGGGGTTGTCCACCTCGACCAGGTCACGTGTGAGCTGGCGCACGTCGGACCCATCCGAGTTGGCC
Organism: Candidatus Rifleibacteriota bacterium; assembly: GCA_016213865.1. The sequence goes on along the minus strand of JACQZL010000412.1, from coordinate 24,842 downwards.
AGGAAGAGGTCCCATCGCTTCTCGACGAAGGCCAGGAAGGCAATCCGCGAGCCGTCGGGAGAGACGGTCGGGGCCTTGGTGAGAGCAAACGGCGGGAAGAGGGGGCGGACGTTCCCGTAGTCGGGGTCACCGACGACGATGAAGGTGACCCGATAGTTGCCGTAGGCATCGCTGCCGAGGTATGGGTCCGAGCGAGTCCAGAGCATGCGAGGCTTGATCTGGGTCTCGACGTAGTAGACGAGCTCGTCGGAGATGGGAGCAAGCGCTCCGGGCGAACCGGGGACGGAGACGATCGCCTCCTCGTCCCAGAGGTGATAGAGCGGGTACTTGCGGCGCAGTTCCTCCAGATGAACGTAGGCCCGAGACCGGGCAGCGTTCCACGCTCCGGCGTTCGTACCCGGGACCTTCTTCATCTCGGTCCACGCCCACGGGATGTAAGCGTGCGGCGCCTCGACGGAGTTCGGGTGGTCGCGGACGATCCGGGCGTAGAGTGCGCCGGCTTCATCCAGGAGATCGGTGCGGCTCGGAGGCCCCGACAGCCGTGTCTGCAAGTTGCCTCTCGAATCGAACAGGTCGTAGACGTGCCCTTCCGCCTGCGCGGTCTTGGCCGCGGCCAGTCGGTAGAGGCAGCGGGGAATCGTCTCGACGCGGTTCACCGCGTCCTGGCTCTCCGCGGCGCGCAGGGCCTCCTCATACGCGGCAATCGCGGCTGGAAGCGCCCCGCCCGCAGGCGGCACGGCAAAGAGGATCCTGTCACCCTCCAGAATCTTCTCGAGGATCGTCTTCTCCAGCTCGACCTGGGTCGCGTAGCTCGTGGTGCGCAGGCGCACGGCGACGCTGGCGGCGTCTCGTGGAAACGCGGGGTCCAGCGCCTCGCGAGAAAGGACGTTGCGCTCGGCGCGGTTCTCCTCGCGCGCCGATTCGTCCTGTCCGATCCCTGCGTAGGCCGCTCGCGGACGCAGCAGGAACTGGGCGCCCTCGAGCAACTGCCGCCACCATGCAATGCTGACGGCAGGACGGCCGTCTCCCCTCCTCAGCACCTCGACCACCCGCGCCGGCGGCAACCCCTGAGCCAGCAGGTGCCTGGCGAAACGACCCAGCACGTTGGTCGCGGCCCGCCGTGCCTCGCGCTCGCTCTCTTCGCGCTCGAGACGGACCAGGGCCATTGACTTGCCGGAGCGCGTCTCGACGTTTTCCGAAGTGCGCATCATCCGCCGGATGTTGGCCTGGGTCGGGCGGGTCTCACTGGGCACGCGCACGCGGACGCGCTCGAGGTAGTTGAGGCTCTGGTCCAGGTAGTTCACCTTCAGGAAGATGTCTGTCTGATCGCGCAACGCCGTGCCGGTCGTGTCAGCGACGTCCTGGACGGACAGGTAGTAATCCGCGTCGCGATAAGTCCCGCGGTCACTGGGGACGGCCCCCGGCTGCGCGTACCATCGCTGGCTCCAGGGCACCTTTTTGAGGCGGTTGATCGCCTTGGCCATGATGGCTTCGGCCAGGTACAGGTGAGTCGTGTCGTCGGATAGCCGCTTCGTTCCCCTCAAATCGTCGATGAGCTGGGTGTACGAGACAGCGAGCGCGCCAGACAGCACGAAAAGCGCCATCAGCACGAGCGCGTATGCGAACCCGCGTCGTGGAGTTGGCCCTGTTGCCGCAGACAGACCCATGATGGTCGCCCCAATCAGAACTCTCCCTGAGCGCCGGTCAGTGTAGCCTGCCGCGGCGTACGAGGCAAGAGCCTGTTTCCTCCAATGAACCCGGGATTTGCCGGAGTGCGCACCCGATTTGACAGCTCCAGGCGGTCGTGGTAGGTTTGGGGCGATTGCGAAGGCCGGCTTGGCCAACGGCGGATGGGGTCCTCCATCGAAATGGGGCAAGATCATGTCCTGGCGGGCTGCATACTCGGACAACCCTGGGCGAGACGGCGGGTGGCACGGGCGGCTCTCGCCCAAGACCCTGGCAGTTGTCTCCTTCTTGCTCGCGGGGCTGCTCGTCGGATCGACGACCGCAAGGGAGCACTGGGCCCGTCGGCGCAGCGTGGAGGCCGTTGCGGTTCCAGCACCGGGCCTGACCGAGCTCGTGCGGGACGAAGAGGACGCGTCCGCGCAGGTGCGAAGGGTCGGGATCGTGACCGCAGTGGCGCCCGACCGGAGTTGGCTCGTGCTCAACTCGGAAGGCGAGACCTTCTCTCTGCGGTGCGAATCCCAGGCGTTGCCTCAACCGCGCGAGCCCATATCGCAAACCGTGGGCGCCGCGCCCCCCTCCGAGACCGGCGAAACCTCGTCCACGGCGCTGATGGAGGGGGCCCGAGTGGAGATAACGGGTCGAGTGGTGGGCCGAAGCCGGTTCGGCGCCCGGTACCTGGACGGCACATACAAGCTCCTGGCTGCGGCCCCCCGCGCCTCGACCCAGTCCGGTGGGGCCGACCCACCGCCGATGGGTCCCCCTACCCTCGACAGCCTCGAGAGTGCCGCGCCGCAGATGGCCACGTCGGCCCCGCGCCTGGAACATCTCCTCGAAGGGGATGAACCATGAGAACCAGGACGCCTTCGGCTTTCGGACCCATCGCGGCAAGGTGCGGGTTCACGCTCCTGGAAGTCCTCATCGCCAGCCTCGTCCTCACGGCCGCGCTCGTGCCCATCGTCGCCAACTTCAGCTCCGTCTTCCACGGCTTCGGCAAGACCCGCGAAGCAACCCACGCAACGATGATTGGCCAGGCCATCCTGGAGAACGTCCGCTATCGCCTGTATGACGGCGATACTCGTTTCTTCACGCTCAACGACAGCCCCGAGGAACGGCGCCGCAAGCTCCGCAACCCCCGAAACCGCTTCCGCGACTTCTTCACGAAGCTGCGCGAGGAAGGCCAGAAAGTCACCGAGGTTACCTCGGGTGACTGCTCGCAGTACTTCGTCGACTTCGCGAACTTGCGGGGGACTCCCCTTCACGGGCTCACGGCCAGCTCCAACCCTGGCCTGTTCCAGGACCTGGCCAGCTACCGCGTCACGCTCGAGGTCTCGTGGAGTGTTCCCGAGAACCTCATCGATTCGGACGAAGACGGGCGCGATGAGCTCGACATGGCGGAAGTCCTGGTCACTGTCTCGTGGCAGGACCGCACCCAGGAAGAGCGCCAGGAACGGTTCTTCACCATGCTCACGCACCATCAGTACCTGCCGCCGGAGAACCTCCCATGACGGCTGCACTCAGACGCGCTTGGTGCTCTCGGAAACGCACCCCGCCGGATTCGGGCTTCACGCTCGTGGAGTTGATGCTGTCGCTGGCGATCTCGTTCGTTCTGGCCACGGCCGTCTACCTGATGCTGGGGCAGCCGCGGCCCGCCGACCGCGTGGCAAAGGAGTCCGCGTCCGTTCGTGAGCTGCGCCTCAAGCTCAAGCGACTGACCTACGAACTGCAGGAGGGGACCCGTCTCATCTACCCCGAGCCTGGGCAGGAATCGTCCTGCGGCGTCGGCTTCGTCAATGCCAGGGGACAGTTGGTGTTCTACTACACTCGCGACGACGGCACTGTCTCCGGCACCCGGACCCTGTGGCGGTCCAACGTGAACCCGAGCGACTGCGAAGAAGAGGAAGCCCTCATCGAGCACGTCCACTGGTTTCGGGTCACGACAGCCGCGGCCGGCCCGGGTCGCGCGCCCAGTCGCGTCAATCTGGACCTGGCCGCGAGCAGCACCGAGGCGACGACTGCCACGGCCAACATGGTCACGTCGGTCTTCCTGCGCAGCCTCGAAAAGAACGGCCCCGACGATCCGACGAACATCCCGTGGCATTGACCGGGAGGCGCAATCCGTGGGATTCGAGGAGCTGAAACCGCGCCAGACCGTGTCAATGCCACGCGGGTCTCCCGCGCCCGGCGGCAAAGCCCCGGAGCCGCCTGTCGATTCGCCTTTCTCGGAAGCCTTCTTGACGCGTTACCGGATCCTGCGCAAGCTGGGCGAGGGCGGGATGGGACAGGTGTTTCTCGGGATCCAAGTGGCACTCGAGCGGCAGGTTGCCATCAAGACGCTGCGGGCCCTCGACCCGTCGGACACCGCGCGGTTCCGCGTCGAGGGAAAACTGCTCTCGAAGTTGAACCACCCGGGCGTCGTGGCCGTCCATGATGCGGGCGAGGACAACGGCCTGCCGTACCTCGTCTGCGAATATGTCGAGGGAGCCACGCTGCGAGAGCATCTGAGCTGCCAGCAGCCGTCGGTGCAGCGGGCTGTCCAGATTGCCTGCGCCGTCCTCGAGGGATTGTCGGCCGCCCACGCCCAGGGGATTCACCACCGTGACGTCAAGCCCGAGAACATCTTCGTCACGCCGGACGGGGCGATCAAGCTCGGCGACTTCGGGCTGGCCGGGGTGCAGGCGGCCCCGGGTCCAGCATTGACGCGCACCGGGATCATCGTGGGAACGCCAACGTACATGAGCCCCGAGCAAGTCCAGGGCGAGAAAGTCGACGGTCGCACCGACGTCTACTCCGTTGGCGTCCTGCTCTACGAGATGCTCGCCGGTCAACTCCCATTCCAGGCCGACACGGTCGCGGGCATCCTGTACCACCACGTCCACTCGGCGCCGGTGCCCTTGCGCACTCATCGGCCCGAGATACCCGTGCGGCTCGAGGACGCCGTGCTGAAGTCGCTTCGAAAGGCGCGCGACCAGCGCTTTACGGACGCCGCCGACTTTCGCCGGGAGTTGATGGAGTGCTTCGGCTCCGGCCCGAGCTACACGCCCCCCCCTCAACCTGCCGATGCCGCTCCACCAGTCGCCTTCCTCGCTGCGCCGCTCGAAACGGGGAGAGTGCCGGCACTGCCACCCGCCGGCGGCCCGTCGAGGCCCGGCCACCGCAAGGTCCTGGCCGGCGGCACGCTGGCTGTCCTGCTGCTCGGTGGCGCTTGGGCCGTGCGGGGCCCTGGCGCCGTCTGCGACCTCTCTCACCCTCCCGTGCCCGCGTCGTTGCACCTGCTGGGTGACCACGCGAAGGGGGCCAAACGGTTCCGTCACGAGAAGGATGGGGCCGTGCTGGTGCTGGTTCCGGCGGGAGAGTTCCTGATGGGCTCCGACCTCGAGCCCGATGAGGGCCCGCCTCACGAGGTCTGCCTGCCCGATTACTACATCGAAGAGACAGAGGTCACCCGGGCCCGCTTCCAGGTCTTTCTGACAGCCGCATCCTACGTGCCGTCGGGGCAGTACGCGCTCGCTGATTCCGTGGCAGACAGCGTCATGGCCACCCTGCCCGCCACGGGAGTCTCGTGGTCGGATGCAGTCGCCTACGCCACGTGGGTCGGCCGGCGCCTGCCGACCGAAGCCGAATGGGAGAAGGCAGCCAGAGGCAGCGACGGCCGGCAGTATCCCTGGGGCCACGCGAAGCCGTCGCCCGAGCTGGCCGTGTTTGGCTCGGGGCCGCACCTGGCCCGGGCCCCCGAGCGTGTGGGCTCGAGGCTTGCCGGAGCCTCGGCCGCAGGGTGCCTCGATCTGGCAGGCAACGTGTGGGAGTGGTGCGCCGACTGGTATCAGAGCGACTATTATCGAGAAGCGCCGCCCGTCTCCCCCCCGGGACCCGCCGGTGGCACCAAGCGCGTCGTGCGCGGAGGCAGTTTCCGCAGCCAGGGAGCGACGCTCTCGGGCACCCGACGGCTGGGCCACCCTCCGTCTTTCTCGGCGGATGATGTCGGGTTTCGAACTGTCATGGACTCGACCTTGGCTGCAGGGGGTCCCCATGGACCGTAGAATTCAGGAGCTCGTCTTGGACCTCTCGAGCGAGCTCGAGGACGTCCGGAAGTGTGCCGTCATGTGGCTGGCGCAACTCGAGGATCCGTCGGTGCTCCCCCATCTCGAGAAGATGGTCAAGGACCCGGAGGTGTCCGTCAGGTACTTCGCCCGCCGAGCGATCACGCAGTTGCAGAGAGCTTCGGTGCAGCAACGGCAGTCAGCGCCCTCTTCCGAGGGTGTCCAGCAGGTGTTGGCGATGCTGACGAGCCCGGATGCCCGGGTGCGCCTGCGAGGAGCGCTGGCCTGCTACGACCGAAACGACCCGGAGCTGTTGGGCTCGCTGGTCCACTGCCTGGACGCCGAGACCGATGTCCGGGTCATCGCCACGTTGGTGAAGGCCGTCGGCTCTCAGGGAAAGCCTGCGGCGATCCCACGGATGCTCTCGATGCTGCACCATCCGGATGCCCGGGTGAGGGCCAACGCTGTCGAGGCCCTGACCCCTTTCGAGGACGCTTCCATCTTCGAGGCTGTCGGCTTGTTGGCCATGGATCGGGACAACCGGGTGCGCAGCAATGTGGCCATTTTCTTCTCGAAGCGATCGCCGGACAAGGTGCAGCTCATGCTGCATGGGATGATCGCCACAGGTCTCTTGTGGATGAAGGACAGCGCCGTCTATGTCATGCGCACGATTGCGGCTCCGTGGTGCCTCGCCGACCTCGAAGAACTCGCGCTGGCGGAAGGTGAAGGCTCACCCCTGAGTCGGAAGCTAAAGGAGGCTTGCAGGCACGTCCAGGAAAGGCTGACCCTCGCACCGAACCACGGGCTCGAAGCACCGTCCACGCCTTCCCTGACCGGGCCGGCGGACGCTGCCCCGGACGACCTGCGAAACGTCCGGGCACTCCTGGCCACCCAGCGAACTCCCCTCACCAAGGACTTCCCCGAACTGGAGACCGTGGCCGACTTCGACGACCACCTCTCGGCCCTGGAGCCCGAGCGTCGCATCCACGCTCTTCAGAACGCCGACGCTTTCCCCCGGGAGATCGTGCTGTCCCGACTCAGGGCCCTGAGCCAGACCGAGAGCAATCTCTTCGTGCAGGCGACCCTCGCCAAAGCCCTGGGCCGGCTGGGGACACCCGAGGATCTCCCGGCGCTGGGCGAGTACCTCAAGTCCGCGGATGCGCGGGTTCGAGCCAACGCCGTCGAGGGTCTCTGTGCCTTTGGAAGTGACGAGGCCCTGGCCTTGGTGGATGCCGTCAAGGATGACGCGAGCCCCCGGGTCCAGGCCAACCTCGCCATTGCGTTTGCCAAACGGGATACTCGTAGGGCCCTCGCGGCCCTCGAGGCCATGATCGCCTCGCCCGACGTCAAGGTCGCCGAGAGCGCCCTGTATGGTCTGAAGAACGTGGGGACCCACGACTGCCTGGGGATCTTGGAGCTGGCGCTGAAGCGGGACGAGCCTTCGATCCAGTTGAAGGCACTCGGGGTCCTGGATGCGCTGGGTGCCTCCAACCCGGCGGCCAAAGAGCTCTTCGAGCGATACCGGCAGGGAGAGCTGGCCGCGGCCTATCTGGAAGATCAACTGGCCGGGCTCTTCGCCAAGATGAACCAGCGCGATGCGCAGGTCCGGCTCGAGGCACTCGAGTTGCTGGCGAAGCTCGACGACGAACATGCGCGGCTCAGGATCGAGCTGGCGATGAATGACACCGCCGAGCCGGTGCGCCAGCGCGCCGCGGTCCTCTTGCAGGCCGCCAACGCCGCGGACGAAGAGCGTCGGATCCACGAGCGCCTGGGGATGTCGGTTTTCAAGCTGGCCCAATCGGGGGGACTGCCAGACCTCGGCCTGGCCGCCGAAATCGAGGAGTTGCGGGGTCTGGGGACCATGCTGGACCACGGTGCCGATCCCAAGCAAACGCTGGCGTTGCGCAACCAGACTCTCACTGCTCTTGGCAAGAAGGTCATGGGCCTGTTCCACTCTGGCCAGGTGCCCAGCGGCTTCCTCGCGCAGCTCTGCGGACGCACCCGCAAGGCGCTCGAGGAGCTCCGCACCCGCGGTGAGGCCCCGCCCGCGGGTGCCGTCGCCGGCGGCCCGACCACCCCTGGCGCGGACTTGTCCGGCGGGGCCCTCATGCCGGCGGCGAGGCCGCGGCCAGCCGCACCGCATGCGAGCCGATCCTCGAAGGCGACCGCCCTGCCGCCGGCGCCGCCACCGCTCTACTCGAGGGCGATCGAGAACGCGAAGGCCTACGTCTGGCTCATTGCCTCCGCCGCGCTGGCACTGGTTACGGTCATCATCCTGGCGCGCGGGGCGATGGGCCCCGGGCCGGCGGAGACGTCGAAGCTCACGCTCGCAACCGTGGCCATCGCCCCCGATGCTGGGCGCTACCGCGGAAAGCAGGTCGCGTGGAACGGTACCGTACGCGAAATCAACCCCTCTCGAAATCGCCTGCTGGCCGAAAGTGGCGGTCACTTCTTCGTCGTGAAGTCAGAGGTCCCGTTCTCGGAGCCCCTGGGCGTTGGGTCGGCAATTCAGGCTGACGGGGTCATCGTCGACCGCAAGGAACGCGGGGTGGTGTTCCTGTCGGGCAGCGTGCAGGTGCTCGGTGCCGGCGTGGCCCCGCCCAGGTAGGAGCCGAGTAACCGTCCACGGCAGTGTCGCGAGGAGCGGGCGAAACGACAGGTTTGGAGGCCTTTTCAATCGCGGTAGGGACGGCCCTTGCGGGCCGCCCCTACCGCGATTGAACGCTTACGGCGCCGATTCCAGCGGAAGGCTGCGATGATAGGATTGTCCCCATGCTCCTGTGTTGCCCCAACTGTGCCAAGGCGGTACGCCCCGACAGAGGCGTAAGCGTCACCTCCTTGAATTGCCCGGCGTGCAATCTCATCGCACCCGGTCCCTGCAGGGCCCCCATCCTCTGGCTCCAGGCCCGCGGGCCCGGTGGCTCCACTTGCTCCGAGCTCGGTGGCCTTCCCATCACAGCGGGATTCGGGAACCACAACCGGCTCCGCCTGGCCGACGACTGTGTGTCCGACTCCCACGTGCTGCTGGTGCCCGTCCCGTGGGCTCACAGGATCGAGTTCCACGACCTGGGCAGCAAGAACGGCTGCTTCGTGGGCGAGCAGCGGGTGTCCAGCGGACACCTGGCAGAAGGAGACCTGCTGCGGGCAGGCAGGTGTCTGGTGAGCCTTGGCAGCACGACGTGGGTCGAGTCTCCGCAGGACGATGCCACCGAAACCTCCCGCGTCTCCCCCGCGACCGCCGGCCTGCGCTCTTCGGTTTCGGAAGAAACTGCTGCAGCTCTGGAGGGTGCTTCCTCCAATCCGTTGCTCGTGCCTGGAGCGCTTCATCTGCTCGGAATCGGTCCGGTCGAGGCAAGGCCACTCGGGGGCCAGGACGAGCTCGAGGGGCAACTCGCATTGCGTGCATTGCACTGGAGGCTCCGTCGGCACGTCAGTTCCTTTGCAGGAAGACTGTTGGCCGCGGACTCCCGGGGACTCCTGGCCTGCTGGAAGGGGCTGGACCTCCTGGAAGCCCTCGACTGCGCCCAGTCCCTTCTCTCCGTGCTGGCCAACGACAACGCCTCTGTCGTGGTCTGGTCTCGGCCGGCGAACGGTGCCGCGGCTGACGGACAGCCGGGTTGGCCGTCTGCCATTCCTGAGGCCCGGGCCTTCCTGGCCGAGCTGACAGCGCGCGCCAGAGCGCCTGGACAGATCGTGCTCGGCGGACTCGCCGCCTACGCTCATTCGTGGCTTCGCGGATGCTCCGAGACCATCCTGGAGATCCCGGATTTCGGCCGAGTCCGAGTCCTCGCACAGCTTCGGAACGGTCCCGCGTCTCGCGCCGATCGGGCATCGGGCCAGGTCGCGGCCCGGTTCCACCCTCCGGGGGCTGCGGAACCCCTGCCTGGCCGGGTGCTGCCTCTGAGACGTTTGGGACGTGCGCGGCACCTACTGGCACTCATGCCCTGCACCGGGACCCTCAGGCCCGGCGACGAGCTTGGCATGGACCTCGATGGCGTAAGCTCCCGTCTGGGCGCGACCACAGTCTCGCTCGAAGAGCACGCCTCGGGGGACCACGGGTGGACCTTCGTGGAGGCCCTGGCGCGCGGCGACTGGCCCGAGTCGGTCAGTGGGGACGCCGTCGAGCGGCTTTTCAGCGGGGCCCAGCAAGCTTGCCCGGTCTGCGCAACCCGATACGACCTGGACGAGGCCGCCGGCGAACCCCTGGCCCTGTGCGGGCAGTGCTGGACCAGCTTTCGTCTGCACTCTTCGGCTTACGGGAAGACCCGGGCCGAAGCAGGCGACTCGACCGTCGTTGGAGAGGCCGGGCCGGACCCTGGCGAGCTCCCTCCATTGCCAGGATACCGGTTGCTGCGAGGCATCGGCGAGGGTGCCATGGGGCGCGTCTACGAAGCGGTTCGCCTCCGGGATGGTTATCGAGTCGCGATCAAGGAGTTCCTTCCTGCGCTCAGCTTCAACCAGAAAGCGATCGAGCGCTTTCGGCGTGAAGGACACATCCTGACGAGACTGGCGCACCCGAACATCGTCCAGGTCATCGAGCTCCTGAGCTGCGCCTCGCGTCTGTTCATCGTCATGGAGTACATTGATGGTCCGTCGCTGCGGAGGTGGCAGAAAGAGAGAGCGCCGGACTACCTGCCGACTGTCGAGGAAGCATCCTTCATCGTGCTGGAGGTTGCCAAGGCCCTCGACTACTGCCACGGGAAGGGCGTGCTCCATCGGGACATCAAGCCGGAGAATATCTTGATGACGAAGTCCGGAGAGCTCCGGCTGACCGACTTCGGCCTGGCCATCGCTCCCGACGTTCGCCGGATCACGACCACGGGAAGATATCTGGGCACCCCGGGCTATGTGGCCCCGGAGTCGGTCCTGGACGCCAAGCGCGTCGATGTCGGAGCCGACCTCTACTCGCTCGGCGTGGTCTTCTACGAACTGCTCGTGCACCGCCTGCCCCAAGGCCCGCATCCCAGGCCGCCTGGAGAGCTCGACCCAAGGATCCCCCGGGTCTTGAGCGGTCTGGTCGAGAAGGCCATCCGTTTCGATCGGTGCAGGCGCTGGAGGTCGATTCGACGGTTCTCGGAGATACTCGTGTGTGCTCTGCGGGAGATCGGCATCGCCGCCAGGCGCCCGCACGTCGTGGGGTGACCAGGGAAGGACCTGGCTCCCACTCCTTGCGGCTACCGCCGACCTCTCGGGAGTTAAACTGTAGACCGTGGGGCGGCGCCGGCCGTCCCCGACCATCGCCCTCACGGAGGTAACCCATGGGTTTCGTGCTTCGCGGTCTCTTGCTGACATCCCTGCTCGTGCTCTCGGCCACGTCGCTAAGGGCCCAGGGCTTCTTCGAACTGCTCAATCCCAATGCCCCGAAGAAGTCCGTCTCCGAGGAGTTCTATGCCGGCGACCCGCTGGCCAAGCCGAAGGTCGCCCTGCTGGCGATCGAGGGGCTCATCCTGAGCCAGAAGATGCCGATCGGCGGCATGACGGACCTGGTCGAGACGCTTCGCGTGCAATTGGCGCACGCGGCCAAGGACCCGGACCTGAAGGGAGTGCTGGTCGAGATCGACAGCCCGGGCGGCGGGATCACGGCCAGCGAGATCCTCTACAAGGCACTCGCCGACTTCCGCGGCAAGGGCAAGCACGTCGTCGCCTTGATGGAAGACATGGCGGCCTCGGGCGGGTACTTCGTCTCGCTGCCTGCCGAACGCATCCTGGCGCACCCGACGACGATCACGGGCAGCATCGGCGTCCTGGTCAAGTCGGTCAACGTGGAGGGGTTGTACCAGAAGCTCGGTCTGAAGGACACGACCCTCAAGTCGAGCGCCACGCCGCTCAAGGACATGCTGTCGTCGACCCGGCCGATGACCGAGGAAGAGCGAAAGGTCATGCAGTCGCTGCTCGACCAGATGTACGACCGGTTCGTGGACCTGGTCGCGAGCCATCGCAAGCTCACGCCCGAGCAGGCGCGAAAGCTCGCCGACGGTCGCGTTTACTCGGCCAGGGAGGCCAAGGACCTGGGCCTGATCGACGCGATCGGTTTCCGCGAGGACGCGCTGGCCGAGCTCTACAAGCTCTGCGGCCTGGCCAAGGAACCGAAGATCGTGAAGTACCGCAAGCCATTCAACCTCCAGGACTTCTTCTCGGCCGGCTCGTCGTTCGGAGGCCTGCGCGGCCCACTGCTGGACCGCTTCGCATCGCGCGGTTCGGCCCCGCAGTTCATGTACCTCTGGGAGCCGTGACGTGGCTGGCGCAAGGGGCTGCGGGCTGCAGGGCTGCGAAGCAGTGAGGCGCGTGCCGCGACTCCGGATCCCCAGGCCAGAGAGCGATCACCGATCGGCGAGCCCCAAGCCGAGAGCCGGGGACCGAGCCTCGGTCTCTTTTTCAATGATCCGCGGGGAGGATGGGAGCCCGCATCAGGCCTGGCGCGCGCGAGGCAAGTAGGCCGAGGTAACCGAACGCAAGGGCGCAAGGACGCAAGGGAGTCAGAGCTGACAGGATTCTCCCGCCCAGTCTCTGCCATAGGGGTGGCTCGTTTGTCCACCTTTGCGTCCTGGCGTCTTTGCGTCTTCGCGTTGGGTCCTCTTGCCCCCGATCGCCTACCAGTTTGGCTCGAATTGAGCCCGACAAGTCAATCTGAGAAACGTTTCCCATGCTCTGAGCGGGTGGTTGCGCTTTTTCACTCTTCCCGCCGCACCGAGTCGACCTCGCCGAAGCCGACGCCGAAGGTGAGGCGGAAGGCCGCGAAGGTGGCCGCACCCAGCGCCACCGCGAACCACAGCGTCAGGAGCCGAACCAGCAGGGTGGCCGCGGCGGCGATCCCGGTCGGGACGGCGAAGAGCGAAACCGCCAGACCGGCCAGACCGGCCTCCGCGGCCCCCAGTCCGCCGGGCAGCATCGAGAGCGCGCCGACGAGCGTGCTGAACGAGTAGATGAAGACCGCGCCAAGGAGTGGCGGGCCCTGAAAGTCGGTGCCGGGAACCTGGAGCCCGGCGAAGATCAGGTAGAACGCGACGCCCTCGCAAGCCCACGCGGGGACGCTGACGGCGGTGCCCAGCAGGAGCGGCGCCGGGGCCAGCAGGGCCGCCATCGACTCGTATGCCTCGCGAAGCTTGGGCTCGAGCCGATCGAGCACGGGCAGCCGGGAGCACAGCCCGAGGCCCCACATGGCCAGCGACCGGGAAGAGAGGGCCGCGATGCCCAGGGCCGTCAGGACGGCGGCGGCCGCCAGGGCCTCCTGGCCGTAGTGGAGCGTCGCCGCCCCCGCGGCGCTCAGCACGAGCAGCGCCACGACGTCGGTGATGCGCTCGGCCAGCACGACCGGGGCCGTGACCCTCATCTTCACGCCGGTCATCCGCTTGATGAGAAAGGCCTTCACGACCTCGCCGAGCTTGCCGGGCGTCACGGCCATCATGAAGCCGCTGAGGTAGATGGCCAGGCTCTCCTTGACCGGCAGGCGAACGCCTACCAGCCGCAGGTAGTAGTGCCACTTGAGGAAGCGGAACAGGTAATTGCCCAACGCCAGGGCCAAGATGAGCGGAATCCAGCCGGCCGTCAGGTGCCCCAGGGCGCTCCACGTGGCTCGCCAGTCGAGGAGCATCGCCATCAGGCCGAAGACCGCGAGCCCTGCCAGGCCCGAGAGTGCGAGCTTGCCGCCGAAGGACATGGAGTGCCCAGGATACAGGAGAGCGGCCCGGAGCGCATCTGGTGTTTGTGGCCGAGGCAGGGCATCGGCGAAGTCCCCGGAAAGGACTTCGGCAACCCGGTTTCGTCACCCCCGCGCAGGCGGGGGTCCAGGATCGATGCGACCCCTGGATTCCCGCTTTCGCGGGCCTGCCGACTTCGCCCATGCCCTGGCGTCTCCGTGCCGTGGTCGGGGGACTCTCGCAGCAGCGATGGGTCCCGAGCTCGCCGCGCCGTATCGTGTATCCTGAACCAGGCTCCCGTCCACGACCCCCGCAAGGAGAATTGAACGATGATCCATCGCATGATCCCCCCCAGTGCCCTGCTCGTCCTGACCGTCCTGTTCCTGGCCGCCTCGACCGCCCTCGTGGCCCAGAGCCTGCCCGAAGGTCATCCCCCGATCGGCGGCGGCACTCCTCCGGCGGCCGCGCCCGCGCAGGCCCCGCAGCCAGGTTCAGGGTCCGAGGTGAGCTCGCCGGCACCCGCACCGGCACCCGGCTCCGGCTCGATGCTCGACGCGCCGGCCGAGAAGGCGGCCACGCTTTCCAAGGAGGGCATGCTGGAGGTCGGTCCCTTGCAGTTCAAGGCCCCCTCGAGCTGGACCTTCGAACCGACGGCCTCCCCGATGCGAAAGGCCCAGTTCCGGCTTCCCAAGGGCAAGGACGAGAGCGAAGGCTCCGAAGTCGTGCTGTCGTACTTCGGCCCACAGGCCGGCTCGGTGGACGCCAACATCACCCGATGGTGCGAGCAGTTCGAGCAACCCGACGGGTCGCCGTCCGAGAAGGCCGTCAAACGCGAATCGCTGAAGGCGGGGACGCTCGACGTCACCCTCATCGCGCTATCGGGCAACATGAAAGGCAGTCAGATGCCGGGTGCCGAGGCGCCGACCAAAGCCAACCACAAGCTGCTGGCGGCAATCGTCGAGACCCCGCAAGGACCCTGGTTCGTGAAGGCCGCGGGCCCGGTCCAGGCGATCGAGCAGGCAGCAAAGGACTTCCGCGAGTTCGTCCTCAGCGCGAAGCTGAAATAGGGCTACGGGCTGCGGGCTGCGGCGGAAGCCCGGTGAGCTGGGCGGCCGCCGGGCTCAGCTCTTGTCCGGATCGACGGGCGGCTCGGGTGCCGGCGGCTCTTCTCCCTTGCAGCAGGTGGCATCCGGCAGGAACAGGAAGAGGATCACGTAGATCGTGAACCCATGGTTGCCGGTCAGGGCCAGCAGCACGAACAGGAGGCGCAACAGCACCAGCGGGAAACCCGTGCGGGCGTTGAGGGCCACGCAGACCCCCAGGAACCAGCGGCCCTTCTGGCGGCGGCACCAGTCGAGCCGGTTCGCCAGCCAGAATCCGAATCCGCCCAGGTTCTGACGGAGATAGGCCACCCGGTCGAGCACGGTGAAGCAACGAGGGCACTTGATGGCGCCGGCTTTCACCAGTTCCCGACAGTAGGGGCATTCCAGGATGGGGTCGTCCATGACATCGCCTCCGGATCGAGTAACCACGTGCAAAGTGAGGGGAGCCCGAGATACAAGGTTCTTTCCGGTTGATTGGGAAGGGGGGAATCGGACGGAGTGGGGGGGCGCGCGGTTCCGGTCTGCTGGTCGATTCGAGTGTCTCCGGCCTGCAGCCTCCTTACAAGCCTGTCGCCCGCAGCCGGTAGGCCCGGACCTTGTAGACGCGTTGTTCCATTTCCACTGCAAGCAGAAGGGTCGCGATCCCTCGCTCGAAGGTCAGATTGTACTCCAGCAGGTCGTAGGGCTTGCCGTCGGGGTGCGACGCGAAGGACTGGAGGGTCCAACTGGCCAGGCTCCCCTTCTTCTGCAGCAGCCCGCGGAAGATGGTCTCGAACTGCGCTTTCGGATGCTGCTTTCGCAGCGACGTCGTGAGCTCGGAGCTCCAGGCGCCGCTCACGTCGCCACTCCGGATGCGCACCAGGAAGGAGTCCGCCGAGACGGAGACCTTCTGCCGGAGCTCGCGGCGCTGCAGGTACGGCCACAGGCCGGCCAACAGAAGGAAGACCGCCATCACCCCGAGAAGCTGGAGGACCTTGTGTCGGGTCTCCTGGCTTCGGCGTTGCTGCTGGATTTTGGTGAAGTCCACGAGCAGCCGGCGCTCACTGACCCGGAGCGGCAGGCGTCGAGCGGGCCGGGACCACGTGTTCGAGGAGGGCCTGGCCGCGACTGTCGTGGGTCACCGGTTGCAGGGTGGGGGCCTTGGAGCGAGCGCCGGACGGGAGCTCGAGAGTGGCAGTGCGGACCTGGCGCGAACCGTTGGGGAACTCGAGTGTGGCGCCGGCAATGAAAGTCCGCGGCGAGAGATCGGGCAAGAGGACTCGCACGACGAGGCTGGCGGTGGTGCCGGCCGTGGCGGTTCCAGACCACGAAGTGCCCTCGCCCTGAGAGGCGACTCCTGCTGGAAGAAGCCAGGTCAGCCTCAGGACCGGAGCGTCGACCCGGGGGACCGCCGTGAGCTGGAGGCGGACCGGTGCCGTGGTCACGATCGGGTCGAGGGCAGCAAGCTGGAGCTCCACTGGGGCCACGGCCTTGGGCGGCGCGGCCGGGCAGCTCGAGGTGGCGAGTGCCGCGAGGAGGAGCCAGCATGCCGGAGGCCAGAACGCGGAGAGTGCTTTCACGAGCCGTCCTTCTGAGGTGATGGAGATCGCCGGTTGCCGTCCTGGCCCGACCGGGTGAATCGGGCCTCCGCCGCGGTCGTCACGGCCGAACTCTGGCCGCATCCAGCGCGGCATCTCGGGCAGTGGTATCATGGACAGGCGACCTTTTCAGCCACCGATCCGTCGAATCCATGTTAGTCGAACGCCTGGGGCCCTACAAGATCGTCGATCGCATCGGCGCCGGCGGAATGGGCGAGGTCTACAAGGGCGTCCACGAAGAGACGGGCCAGGTCGTGGCCATCAAGCTGCTGGAGTCCGGCGAGGACGACGACCCGCAGCTCGCCAAACGGTTCCGCCGCGAGATCGTCAGCGCCGGCCGGCTCAGCCACGACAACATCGTCCGCCTCTTCGACAGCGGCGAGCAGGACGAACACATCTGGTACGCGATGGAGTACATCGACGGCTCGTCGCTCTCCGAGCTGATCGCCAGCGGCGAACCGCTACCCGTGCCCAAGGCGCTCTCGATAGCCCGGGACGTGTGCAAGGCCTTCATTTAGATGCACTCCCGGGGGTTCGTCCACCGCGACATCAAGCCCGGCAACATCATGGTCACCCGCGACGGGGTGGCCAAGCTCGTGGATTTCGGCCTGGTGAAGTCGCGGTTCGCGACGAACATCACCGTGACCGGCGTGGTCATAGGGACTCCCGCCTTCATGTCGCCCGAGATGCTACGCGGCCACGAGGTGGACCACCGCAGCGACATCTTCCAGCTCGGGACCGTCCTCTACAAGATGCTCTCCGGCCGCCACGCCTTCGACGGCTCCGACAGTTTCGAGATGGCGACGAGCTGCGTATCCAAGCCGCCGCCCTCGCTCTCGGCACTCAACCCGAAGGTCACGCCGATCATCGAGTGGGTCGTCTTTCTCTGCCTCGAGAAGGCACCCGACGATCGATACCAGTCGGCGGCTGACCTGGCCAACGACCTGCGGCGGGTAGAGAAGGGCCTCAAGCCGATGGGCAACGGGCGCAAGCCCGCCCTCAACTCCTCGGCAGCCATCCCGGCGCCCACCTCGGCCACCGTCACCGCGGCCCTGGCCCCGGCGCGAGACCCCGGCTCGCTGCTGACGATGAAGGTGGCTTCCGGGCTGCTGTGCCTGGCGGCGGCCATGGCGATCCTCTTTTGGACGTTCTACCCCGCCGGCGGCTACGAGTCTCGCAATCTCAAGGTGGTGCCGGGTCTGCGCAAGGCCCGCGTGGTCTGGGACAGCGACCGGGCCTATTCCACCCGGGCCATCTTCCGGCCGGCATCGGCGGCCGGCGCTCCAGGTGCGCGTGCGGCCGAAGCCGGCGGCACGGAGGTCGCCAACGCCGAGGAGACCGCGGCCACCCACCATACGCTCGAGCTCCGGGACCTGCAGCCCGACAGCCCCTACCAGCTCGAGCTGGTCTATCCGAACGGCAGCCTCTCGCTGCCCGAGACCTTCCGGACGCAGGACCCTGCCCTGGCCTCGACGGGGTTCTCCATGACGGAGACCGGCGCCATGGTCTTCACCTTCACGACGTTCGTGCCGGTCACCGCCACGGTCCGGCCCGGACACGGGGCCCTGGTCTCGGCCAAGCCGTCCGGGCTCTCGACCTCTCACGAGGCCGTACTGGCCGACGCCGACCCGCTCTCGGACGGGACGGTGCTGGTGCAGTGCACCAACGCCCTGCAAGAACAATGGACCCCGAACCCCGTGCCGATGCCCAATGCCCGTACGATGGCCAGGGACCTGGTCCGCACGCTCGGCGGCATCATGGGGCACGTCGACGTCACCTTGGCCGCCCTGGAGAAGGCCGAGCGCCAGCGCACGCTCACGCCCGACCTGGTCAAGGACGTGCTCCCGAAGGCAGTCGTGGAGTCGATGACGCGGTTCGCTCCGGTGGGGCCGGCCTTCTTCGGCTCGCAGAAGGTCCTCCTGGACGAGAAGCTCGCGCTGTACCGCCTGCTGATGCGCCTGGACGCGCTGGACCACTGCGCCTTCCGGCTCAAGCTGCCCTTCTCGAGCGGAGCGGTCCGTATGCTCGGCCCCGACTTCGGCCCGATCGCATCCGCGCGGCTTCCCGACAAGGAATCCCTCAAGGTCGACGTCGCGACCCAGGTCATGGGGGCCAGCATGAGCTCGGCGCTGGCCGACCTCGCCTCGGCCTTCGCGAAGACCGCGAAGAAGGTGAAGATCCCGTTCCAGATCTCCAACGTCGCGGTCGTCAAGCAGGTCGAGTTCATCACGAACACGATGTGGGAAGAGGAGTTCGCCTTCGAGGGCGAGGTGGCGGTCCAGATCAACTCCGAAGTGGAGCTGGTGCTCCGCGCCCCTCTGGACCCGTCAAAGGCGTCGAGGCACCTGAGGTTCGTGCACGGGTTCGACCCCCGGGCCCTGACCGAGGGGACCAACGAGTTCACTTTGACGTTGAGACCGCTCCCGGGCTTCAAGGCCATCACGAAGATCCTGGTGCGGGACGTCGAGCTGCGGTTGGTGCGGTAGGACGGTGGTAACCGTTCACGGCAACATCGCGAGCAGCAGGCGAAACGACAGGTTTGGAGGCCCTTTCACCACGAAGACACGGAGCACACCAACTTGGTGCCCACTTCGTGCCCTTCGTGACTTGGTGGTGAACGCTTACGGACGGTGAGCTGAGAAGTCGTCACCGTACTCATGGAGCGAAGGTCTTCGGGGTTCGCTCTGCGCCTCACCCCAGCTTTGTCCTGAGCACCTGGAAGAAGTCGGAGTCGGGGAACCGAACGAGGTGCGTGTATCGGCGCGAACGGCAGATGCGCACGGTGTCCTGGGCCCGCAGGTGCCAGGTCGTCTGCCCGTCGACGGTGAGGCACAGCCCCTCGGTGCTGACGGTGTCGTCCGCGGGCGCGGCCGTGTGGGAGCGGAAGGTCACGTCCAGGACGTCGGCGGCGCTGGCCACCAGGCTGCGTCCCCAGAAGCGGTGCGGGCAGATGGGGCAGATCAACAAGACGTGAACGTCGGGTTTGATGATCGGCCCGCCCGCCGCGAGCGAGTAAGCCGTGGAACCGGTCGGCGTGGAGACGATCACGCCGTCGCCCGGGAAGCTGTCCAGGTGGACTCCATTGAGCGCCAGGTCGTAGTGGAGGATGCGGCTGATCTCGCGCTTGACGACCGCATCGTTGAGCGCAAGGTAGCTGGCCAGGGTCTTCTTGTCCCTCAGGATCTTGACGTCCAGCATCATCCGCGGTTCGACCCGGTACTCGCCCGCGAGCACGCGCTGAAGGCCCGCGTAGACTTGTCTCGGCGACAGGGCCGTCAGGAACCCGACGGTACCGCGGTTGATCCCCAGGAGCGGCACCCCGCTCCGGGCCGCGTGCCGCGCGGCGTTCAGGAGCGTACCGTCCCCGCCCACCGCCAGCAGCAGATCGATCTGGTGGACCAGCTCCGCCATGGGCACGAGGGTCACCTTGCGATGCAGCAACTTGCCGCAGTCCGCTTCGAGCAAGACCTCCACCCCGCGTTGCTCCAGCCAGCGCAGGATGGACCCCGTCAGCTTCGACGCCAGGCGGTTGTGGACATAGAAGACGAGGCCCACCTTGCGTGGCACTCGCGGGGTCCGGGCCTCGCGAGGGCTCACGGGGTGCCTCCGGTGGTCGAAACCGGGGAGCCTGGGGCCGCGGGTGCCGGGGCGGGCGAGCTCGGCGGCGGCGCTCCGCCGGCAGGTTCCGCCCGGGGACCGGCGCCGGCTGCCTTGCGCACGTCCGCCTCGAGCTCCCGGTCCAGGCCGTCCCGTGCCAGACGAGCGAGCTCCCGCGCCAGGACGGAGTGGACGCCGCCCTGGGCGCCGGTGGCGACCGCCTCGGCCTGAGACGCCGCCTCGCCCGTCCGGCCCAGGTCCAGGAGGAGAACCGCCCTCTCGTAGGCGAGCGCCGGGTCCTTCGCTCCACGGCTCAGCGCGCCGTCGGCCACCTGCAGCGCTTCGGCGAACTGGCCCCGAAGCCGCAGAGTGTACAGGTACCGGGCCGTGACGTCCGCTTCACCGGGGAACTTGGCGTGCATGTCCCGGAGCAAATAGACCGCTTCGGCGAGCGCCCCCTCGTGGAGGAGCTTCGAGACCTGCTCGGCCATCGATTCGTACTCGGCGACCTGCGGGGCCAACTCGGCAACCGTGCCGTGGTCCGGGACGTTGATGGCTCCGGAGGAGGTCAACTCGGTGCCAGGGAAGCTCGACATCTCGAACTCGTCGGGCAACAGGTGCTCGGCAGTCAGTTTCTGGACCTCGAGCTTGGTCATGCGGTCCGCCTTCTTGCGGCCCGTGTTGTAGGCCTTCACCGCGCCATCGAGAGCGCGAGCCAGGTGGAGGGCCCGGACCTTGGCCATCAGACCGATCGCGGCTGGCGCCGGCGCGGGGGCGGCCGGCTTCTCGGGAGGTGGAGCGGGCGCGGTACTGGCCTCGGCCCCGCTGGTGGAGGTCGCCTGGGCTTGGGCCGCTCGGGCTGCCTGCAGGCGCTCGATCTCGGTCAGTGTCCAGCTCCGCTCGGGAGTCGGGTCGAGCCGCAAGGCCTCCGCCGCGTAGGCATGCGCTTCGTCGAGGTTGCCCAGGCGCAACTCGGCGGTGGCCGTCTCGGAGAGGAGCAGCGGGTTCGAGGGGTCGTGCAGCAGTCCAAAGACGAGGATCTGCTTGGCCCGCGAAGCCCGTCCGTGGGAGAGGTAGAACCGGCCCAGCTCGAGGTAGCTCTGGATCATGCTGAGCCCTGCACCGCGGCGGATCAGCTCGGTCGACATCAGGGGCTTGGGCGTCGTCGTGCGTTCGGCCGACTCCGTGCGAGACGTTACGGCCCCGAGGAGCACAACCGCCAGCAGAAGGACAGCGAGGCATCGGTACAACCGGGAAGCAAGCGGAGCTCGGGAGGCCGGCTCGCTCCCGCCCTCTTTCGCGTCCTCATCGTGTTCTTCGTGCCTTCGCGGTGATGGGCCGTTTCCGAGGCGGCCCCGCTGCCTTGCCGAGTTCCGATTCGGGCACCGGTCAAGTCGGGCCGACTCGGGCTGACAGTCCGCAAGGTAGAAGCGGCATCTTGCCGCTTCCAAGTTACGGTCGCCGGAGCCCTGAAGCGGCTGGAAGCCGCTTCTACCTTCCCAGGCCAAAGTGTGCGGGAGGTCGTGGCTAGATTCACCGGTGTCCCGATTCGCACGCGCCTGACCGTTCATGGTGTCCCATGATAGCAGCCGGATCGAAGCCCTGACGCGGCGGTCCAGACAAACTCGAGCATGAGGGTTGATTTCTTGTCGAAGCCATGATATCCTTGCCGCGGTTTAGAGGGTTCTCAGGTCGTGGGGCATGTACGCCGATAACGTGTAGGGGGTCCGCCGCCACGGTCCTTATCCAAGGAGACCTTGCAGATGCTGGAAGCGATTGGAATCGTCTTCATCCTGATGAGTTCGGTGGGCGTGAGCTACTTGCTCATGCTCTCCTTCTTCAAGCTCATCCACATGCTGCAAGAGCGGGTCGGAACACCCGTTCGGCAGTAACCAGGAAACCCGCGAGTCCTCCCCGATTTCGGGGCACGAGCTCCATCAGACGGCCGGCGCATGAAGGTGCGCCGGCTGTCGCTTTTCCTGCAACCACCCGCCCAGAAGCTGGGCTCCGCCCTGGAAGCTCCAGCTGAGCCCGCACTGGAACCTGGAGAAGACCCAACGCAAAGACGCGAAGGCGCAGGGACGCAACGGGAGAAGGCGCGCAGCCTGCAGCCTCAGATCGTCAGCAAGAAGGCGAAGAAGGCCAGGCCACCCAGGATGAAGAGCGAGACCGCGACTTCCCAGAGCCGATCGTGGGTCGGCACGTCGAGGACCATCGAGGGGTAGAGGGCCGGTACGGCGGCAGCGGTCCGGAACCACTGCTCGACGGAGGGCTTCCGGCCGGACGGGGGCGCGCAGAGATCGGCGACGACCTCCGCGGGAAGGGACGCCTTGGTGGGGGCCTTCATCGCGGGAGCGGGCCGGAAAGCGACGGCTGGCGCGGGCTCTCCCAGGGCCACGCGGGCTTTCTTCTGGGCTGCCAGCGTCTTGGCCAGCATCTCCGTGATGGTCGGTTCGCCCGGGC
Organism: Candidatus Rifleibacteriota bacterium; assembly: GCA_016213865.1. Next base: position 2,742 of record JACQZL010000412.1, on the reverse strand, counting down.
TGACTTCCAGGGCCATCTTGAACTCGCGAATCGCCTGGTCGAACTTGCGCTCGCGGATAAGCTCCTTGGCGCGGATGAAGTGCTGGTAGACGACCTTCTGGACGTAGCGGGCACGACCCTCGGGGTCGGAAGCACCGGCGCGGGCGGCCGCACCGGTGGCAGGCTGGGGCGCCCGGGCGGCGGTCGCGGCCCCGGGGAGCTCGACGCGGGAGGGCAATCGCCCTCCGCAGAAGGTGCAGAATCGGGTCTGGTCCCGGTTCTCGGACTGGCAGCGCTTGCAGATGACCATGGGTGTCTGTGGGTTCGGCAAAGAGAGCTTCGGCTGGTGGGGTGGCGGGTTGTCTTGGGCTGCCGGAGCGGTGACGGCAGGCGAACGGCCGCTCAGAGCGGGATCTCGAACTCGAGCAGGGTGCCGACTCCGACCTTGGAGAGCATCTGCATCTTGCCTTCGAGCAGACTGACGCGCTCCTTCATGCTGGTGAAGCCGATGACCTCTTGCTTGTAGTAGCCCTGCTTCATCTTCTCGAGGTCGTAGCCCTCGCCGTCATCGGCGATCTTGAGGACCAGCTTGCCGGGCAACCTGGCGACGGCGATCTCGACGTTCTTGGTGGAGGGCTGTCTCGAGATGGCGTTGAAGGCCTCTTGCACGAGGCAGAAGACGGTGTTCTGCCGGGCGAAGTCGATCTGATCGGCATCGATGTGATCGCACTGGAAGACGACCTTGAAGGGGAAGTCCTTTTCGATCCGCTTGAGGTACTTGCGCAGCACTTCCTCGAGGCCGAGCTCCGAGATGTCGCGCGGGTTCAGCGTCTCCACCATGTCCCGTATCTTGTTGAGGCCCTTGTTGAGGACGTCCTTGAGGGACGTCAGCTCGGAGGGGGCCTTGGACGGGTCGCGCTCCAGCAGCTTCTCGATGATCTGGATGCGCATGATGTAGTCGGCAAACTGGTTCACCGGCCCGTCGTGGATCTCGCGGGCCAGTCGCTTTCGCTCGGCCTCCTGGCCCAGGATGATCTTCGTGTTGACCTCCTGGAGTTGCTCCATCTGGGCGATGGTCTTGGAGCTGAGGCGCAGGCGGTTGGACAGGATGCCGAGCAGGCCAAAGGCGATCTCGGGCGACTTGTTGACCAGGCTGGTGATCTGGGCGCGCGTGAAGCGGTAGCAACGGGTCGGCTCTACCGCCTGGATGGTCGCCGAACGGGTCGGCTCGTCGAAGAGGGCCATCTCGCCGAAGAGGCTCCCGTCGGTGACGACACTGAGCACCTTGTCGCCGCCGTCCTTGGCCTTCTTGAGGACCTTCACCTTGCCGCTGATGAGGAAGAACGCGGTGTCTCCCTGCTGCCCCTCCTCGAAGACTTTCTGGCCCGGAGAGAAGGAGACCTCGGGGACGGCGGCCTCGGAGAGTTGCTCCTTCAAGTACTCGGAGAACTTGTCCGCGCCGAACCCGATCTGGGCCATGCCTGACTGGCCGGAGAGCACCGATTCCGTCGATCCCATGTGCGTTACCTCTTTGGAAAGGTCAGGGTGAGACACTTCTCACCGATAAAGGCATCGATCTGTGCGCACAAAAAGATGAGTCCCGGGCGTCAGATTCGACCTTGTGCGGTTACTTTACCCACGCGAAGCGGCCGAGAGCCATGAGAAAATTGGGGTGGACCACGGACCGTCCCGAGACCGGGTGGACCAGCACGATTCTGGCCTGCGACCTGTCCTCGACCTGGTAGGCCAACTTGTCGCCCTCCGGAGACCAGGCGATCCAGCCCCGCGGCGACGCGCCGTCCTTGCGAAAGACCAGCTTCTTGGTCTTGATCTCGATCACCTCGAGGGACGCGCCGGTTGCCTCCTGGACGAGATAGGCCAGATGAATACCCGAGGGCGAGGGACTGGGCCGCATCACGTTGCCGCGTCCGGACACGACCTCCATCGGCTGGCCGCCGGGAAGGGTCAGCGACTGGATGGAGGACTGTTCGCCCTGGCGCATGGCGAAGTAGACGGTCCTTCTTCCGCGGAGGTCGACGCCGGGCGACGGATCGTCGCCAGGCTTCTCGACCAGCCGCGTGATCTTCTTGTCGGACAGTTGCATCAGGTAGAGCGAGGGCGCGCCGCCGGGGTTGTCCCGGTCGCTCTGGAAGACCACGCTGTCGCACTTGTCCGAGGCCCAGACCGGATTGAGGTCCTGGGCCGAGTCGGTGGTCAGGTCCTGTCGAGCGTTCGTGGCATAGTCGAACGTGCGCAGGTCGTGGCTCGAGCCGCGCTTGAGCGAGTAGACGATGATCTTGGACGTTGGAAGCATGGCAACGCCCTGCATCTCGCCGGCGATCTCGTCCAGCGCCTGGAAAGCGCCGCCGTCGATATCTCCGCGCATGACCTGTCCGACGCCGCCCGAGTTGACGGGATAGACGAGGCGGGTCGTGAGGGTCACGTTCTTGATCTTGTCGTCGCTGTCGGACTCGGTCGCCTCGTTGTGGAGCCCCGGGACGAAGGTGTTGACGACCCGGTTCGGTCCCGGGCTGATCAGCTCGTCGAAGAACCAGCTATAGATGTACTCGTTGCCCCACGGGTCCTTGGGCAGCTCCTGGAGGAACCGCTTCTCGACCAGTTGCTGAAGGGAGGTCTCGGTTTACTTCTTGCCGATCTGCAGCTCGAACCGGGGCAGGGCCTCGGCGATGATCGTGAAGTCACGAGTAACTCGGTCCCGATAGGCCCTGTCGGTCAGCTCGCTGAGGATCGGCTCGACATAGC
>JACQZL010000411.1 GCA_016213865.1 Candidatus Rifleibacteriota bacterium | reverse complement strand
CGGAGCTGCGCCGCCGTGGGTGCGCTCGCAGTTCGTGGGTGAACTGGCGGTAGCGGGTGCCCGTGCATCCTGAGCAGCGGCCGTCAGGCCGCGTGTCGAAGGACAGACCCGCTCCTGAGGCCGCATCAATCCTGGCCGGTCTGGAGACCGGCCACCACCAAGACCTTTTCTCTCGAGGCAGCAATAATGCGGATCCCCACCTTCCGCGCGCGCACCCCGCCGCCGTCGATCGGGCCCCGCTTCGGGCAGATGTGAGGTACGATGGAGGCATGAGTCGCGGCTCGAGACGTCCTGCCGGACCCGGATGGCGGTTCCTGCTGCCGGTCCTGGGGGGTGTCGCAGTGGTGCTCGCCGGATGCTCGGGCGAGCAGGCGTCGAGCGACGTGCTGCCGGTTGTGCAAGCCGCGACTTCGGCCGTGCTGGCGGTCTACTCGCCCAAACTCCAGGCGGGGGATCGGCTGGTGTACGACTCCAGCACCACGCGGGGCGCGGAGGTGACGCGCTACCTGGACACGTTCGACGTGCTGTCGGTCGATGCGGGCGGCAAGGCCAGCCTTCGCAAGACCCAGCGGCGCACCTTTCCCACGACCGGCACCGACCTGACCCTGAACCTACAGGTTGGCGGCAACCTCCAGACCTACGTGATGATCGTCTCGACCGACTGTCTGGATTCCGACCTGACGCTCGACGCCCGGCTGACCTTCGGCGAGCTCCAGCAACGCCTCCTGCAGTTCGTCGACTGCGCGAGCGGCCTGACCACCGGCACCCAGAACCTGTCGCTCGGCGCGGTGAACCTCGTTGCAGTCGACACGCCTGCTCAGCGTTTCCACGAGGCGCTGCAACTGCGGACCACGCTGGCGCCGCCACCGGCTTCCGAGGTCGTGATCATGGCCCAGGGCATCGGCGTCGTCGACTACACGAGGACCCTCGCCGACGGCTCGTTGACCTCGCGCTCGCAGTTGCGCTCGGCCTCCGTGGGCAACGTCCGCGCCGGACTGCCGTGAGGCCAAGGCGCAGGCCCACGGTTCCGGGCCTCCGGCCTCGGGTTTCCTGCGAGCAGCGTGCTCGTCCGGCAGCGAGCGCTCAGAACTGAGAGAAGACCTGGCTGAAGACGTCGGCCGCGATCGTGACGCCGAAGAACGGCCCGGAGTCCCACGCGCCGACGGTCTGGACCGGGTCTTTCCCCGCCAGGCCTTCCGACAGGCCCGGCATGAGCTTGTCGACTCGCTGGCTGCGAACGCCCGCGACGAGCTCGAAGCCTCTGGCCACCTCGAAGGCGAGGCCGACATGGACGTTCTTGGGGGCGTTGTTGAAGCCCATCCCGAAGACGGGGTTCACCCGGTGAATTCCCACCGCCGGCTTGCGCAGGTCTCTTCCCCTCTGGTCCCACACATAGGCAATCACCGACACCCCGAACTCGACGTCCGGCCCGGTCTCGGTGGAGCGGATGAGCCCTGTCGTGGCGGAGTACTTCTTGGACTTGCCGCCCGCGGAGATGACGCTGGCGCGCGCGGCGAACCGATAGAGGTCGTCCGCGTGGACAGCGACCACCGCGGGTGCCACGGTGACGGACATCGGGTCTGTCTTCCCGACGTAGGGAGTGACGACGTGGAGCTTCACGAGCCCCGAGAAGGGCCCGGCATACGCCGTCTTCATTTGAATGCGGTCCCGCGACGCGGGCGGGGTCGCCAAGTCGGTCTTACGAGCTTCTCTCAGCTCCACTCCCGTGTTGACCGCGTCGACCGTCCCCTGGTCCGCGATCAGCAGCTTCGTGTGCACCGTCGTGACCCCCGTGAATCGAACGCTGTAGTCGCGAGGCCGAGTGACGTCCATCGGGAAGTGCACGGCGAAGACGTCGTCGTAATCCACTTCCGGGACGGGACTTGCCAGGTTGCCGTGGAGATCGAACACGAAGTGGGCGACGTTCGCCTGGTCGTCCTTGAGCTGCGTGAGCCCCTTGCGGACCGTCAACTCGTGGAGGGTCCTGGTGACCTTGCCGGCGGCCACCTTGCTCAGTTCCTCGAGCACGGCCGCGTCCTCGAGCAGCGGGAGAACACCCACGGCCGTGTTCAGGACGCGCGGTCCGCTCGAAACCGGCGTGCTGCCCTTGCTGGCCGAAGGGTCACTCTCTTGGCCCGGGCGCCTGACGTCGCCGGCACGGCCGAGCGTGGCGGGCCGGATGGGCCGCAGGATCCCCGCTGCTCTCGCGTCCATCATCGCTCCGGCGGCTTCCAACGGAGCTCCGAGAGAGGCAGAGAGCCGGCCTGGCCGGTCCGCACCGTACAGCTTCTGCTCCAGGTCCGATGGGCCGGCCGTCGCCGGGCATGCCAGGACGGCACTCACGAGGCAGGCCCCAAGGACCGAAACCGCACCTTTCAGAGTAGGCATGAAGGCCACTGCTCCCCTTATCGATGGCGACTCGAGACCATCGTCATGACGGGACCGCGCGCTTGGCTCCCACGTCATGTCCTATCGTCAGGAAGGAACGTCCGGGTGAGCGACCCCGAGACAGGCGGCCGTGCTGTTCGACGAGTGCGGGAACGGCTCGGCCCGTCTGGAGTTCGAGACGGCCAGCGGCAAGCTGCACGCGGGGCGCACCGCAACCGGCTTCGAACTGGACTTGCCGGAGTCGCCGTCACGCGCCGTTCCCTGTCCCGCGGGTCTGCTCGAGCACCTCGGGGTCCCCGCGGCCGTCGAGACCCGCGCCACCCTCGACGGGCGCAAGCTGCTCGTGCGCCTTTCCGACGGTTTCGACCTTCGCCGGATCCACCCCGACTTCAGCGGGCTCCTGCGGCTCGACGTGGGTCCAGCCAAGGGCAGTGAACAAGCTCTGACTCCCTTGCGTCCTTGCATCCTTGCGTCCTTGCGTTCGGTTACTTCGGCCTACTCGCCTCGCGCGCGCCAGGCCTGATGCGGGCTCCCATCCTCCTGGCGGATCATTGATTTTCTTTGAACCCGCGTGGAACCGGTGCCGTCTTTGAGGACGCCGGCACCCCGAAGGAACCCGAACTCCGAAGAACCTCGAACCGATTCAAACTCAAAAGGGAGACCCGAGATGAACAAGTCGATGCGCCGCAACCTGG
>JACQZL010000423.1 GCA_016213865.1 Candidatus Rifleibacteriota bacterium | reverse complement strand
GAGGAGGCCCCTTGCGCGATAGCCTCCGGGGCTTGACCTTCCACTTCCGCGAGGCCTTCGACGGCTTCCGCCAGGCCTTCGTGATGAACCTGGCGACGCTGTCGACCGTGGTGATCACGCTCTTCATCCTGGGCTCCTTCCTTCTCTTCATGCGCAACATGAACGAGAACCTGAAGGCCCTTCGCTCGCAGCTCCAGCTCACGGTCTACATCAAGCAGGACCTGACCGACGTCCAGAAGCGGGAGCTGACCCGCAAGTTCGAGAGCGATGCGTCCATCGTCAACTACGAGTTCATCAGCCGCGCGAAGGCCCTCGCGTCGGTCAAGGAGTGGATGGGCTGGTCGGACTTCGAGCTCCGGGAGAACCCGCTTCCCGAGTCGTTCGACCTGAGACTGCAGGACGGCATCGACTTCGACGCCTTCGTCGCGCGCGCGCGCCAGTGGCCCGGGGTCGCCGACCTGAGCGTGGGCGAACGAGAGGTGGGCGCCCTGCTCAAGCTGGTCGACCTGGCGCGTTCGGTCGGACTGATCCTGGTGCTGGTCCTCGGAACAGCCTCGCTCATGATCATCGCCAACACGATCAAGCTGACTGTCTACGCCCGCCGGACCGAGATCAGCATCATGAAGCTGGTCGGAGCGACCAACTGGTTCATCCGGACGCCCTTCCTGATCGAGGGGTTCCTGCAGGGCTTCTTCGGTGCCCTCATCGCGCTGACGATCCTGCTCGTGGGGTATCCCGTCCTCGTGGCGCGACTGCAGTCGATCGCACCCTTCCTCAAGCTGGTCGCCAGTTCGGCCGAGCTTTTCCGCCTGGCCTGGCAACTGATGACGATGGGGGTGCTCCTGGGGGTCCTGGGCAGTCTGATCAGCCTTCGGCGCATCGCGGTCTAGGGCCCGCGGACGAGGTCGTGCCGGTGTCTTTCCAGCTTCGGTGGCGTCGAACGGGGTGGGTCCTGGGGGCCCTGGCCCTGACGTGGGCCGCGGTGGCACCCGCCCAGCCTTCCGGCCAGGCCCAGCGCCGCCGCGAGGTTAACGAACAGCTCGAGACCGTCAAGGTGCGGCTCGTCAACCTCACGAGCCAGTACGAAGAGCTCCAGCGGCAGCGGAACGAGAACCTCGTCTCGGCCAAGGCCCTGCAAGAAGAGCTGGCCGGCGTTTCCGTGAAGAACGTCCGCGCGGTGGAGAGCCTCAACCGCATCCGCCTGGGGCTGAGGCAAGCCGAGACGGCCCACGCCGAGCACCTCGATCGCTTCGCAAAGGGGCTGGCGCAGTTCTACAAGCTGAAGAACCGCCCGTTCCTCTCGTTCCTGATCAACTCGAAAGACGTCGCCGAGTTCTCGCGAAGATACAAGTACCTGCAGTACGTCTTCCAGCAGGATTACCTGGCGCTGGAGAAGCTGCAGAACACCCGCCGCGAGCTCGCGGCCAAGCAAGCCGCGGTCGAGGCGGCCAGCCGGGAACTGGACCTGGCCCGCCAGCAGAAGGAGACCAAGGGCCTCGAACTGACAGCCACCATCGATCGCGGACAAGAGATCCTCGAATCCCTGGCGAAAGAAAAGCAGAAGGCCCTGGAGCGCGCGAGACAGTTGCAGGCATCCCTCGACTACATCGACACCAAGATCCGGCAGGTCAGTCGCGACTCGGTCGAGCGACCGCGACCTGCGCCCGTCACGCCGCTTTCGGTGACGGTGCCGCCGGACTACGTGGTGCCCGGCACGTCTCGGCGTTCGCTCGCGCCCGGCCGCGTCGGCTGGCCACTCGACACGCGCCAGGAGATCCAGATCGTCCGCACCTATGGCCAATCCCGCAGCGAAACGGGTTCCCTCTACTTCAACCCCGGCATCGACATCCAGGTCGGTGGGCGCCAGCAAGTCAGGGCAGTGGGGGGCGGCAAGGTGATGCACCGGGGGGACATGCCCAACTTCGGCAAGGTGGTCTTCGTGGACCACGGCGGGAACCCGGACAAGATTATCTCGATCTACGGAAATCTGGATGAGATACTGGTGCCCGTCGGCCAAGAAGTGGCACGGGGCCAGGTCCTCGGGACCGTCGGCAGCACGGATGGCAACGGGCACGATGCCACTCTTCACTTCGAGATCCGCCAAAACGCCGTCCACCAGGACCCCCTCAAGTGGTTGCAGGGTGGCCGGCAGATGAACGGGAGGAACAGATGACCCCGCGTATTCGGACCTTCTGCACACTGATTCTCGTCGCGGCCTTGCTGGCGGGCCCTGCCCGCGCGGCCAATGCCACGCTCTCGCTGGCTGGCCCGGATGCGCTGGTCACGGCCGCCTTCAAGGCGATCGAGGCGCACTACCCGCAGGTGCCGGGTCTGGTCGCCGGCAACGTCTCGCTGGGGGCCATCAACGGGGTGCTCGCCAAGCTGGACCCGACCGGCAGCTCGTATGCCTACGCCAAGAAGGACAGCAAGGCCCGCGCCGACGCCCCGGCCCCGGGCGTTCGGGTGCAACTGGTCGACGGCGTGCCGGTCCTCTCGGCCGTGCTGGCGCACAGCGACGCTTTCTACAAGGAGTTCGCTCCCGGCGACCTCCTGGTCAAGGTGGGCGACGAGGTAGTCCTGGGCAAGTCGCTGGCCGAGCTCGAGACGTTGCTCTCGGGCGACGCCGGTACCAGCGTGCGCCTCACGGCGTATCGCAAGGCGGGCCGGCGGTTCCTGGACGTGCCGGTCAAGCGCGAGGTCATGCCCTTGTCGGCGGCCGGCCGCGCGGTGGGCCGCAACGTCAGCTACCTCCAGGTGACTCAGCTCGACAAGAAGGGCGTCGAGCTCCTCAAGGCGCGACTGGAAGACGTGAACAAACAGAAGCCGATCGGGGCCATCCTCGACCTGCGCAGCACCATCGGCGGCACGCCGGACGATGCCCTGGCCGCCGCGGCGCTCTTCGTTTCCGAGCGGCCCGTCGTTCAGATCCAGGGTCGCGACGGCGCCCCGCAGATGCGTTCGGCCCCGGCGGGCAGCCCGGCAACGATGCCCCTGGTCATCATCTGCGACGGCGGGACGGCCGGCGCCGCCGAGATCCTGGCCGCCGCGCTCCAAGACGACAAGCGCGCCGTCGTCATCGGCGAGAAGACCTCCGGCCTGGCCTTCGACCGCCAGACGTTCGACCTCGACGCCGACCATCAGATGACGCTGGTGACCTCGCACTACCTGAGCCCGTCGGGCCGGGACCTGTGGGTCGAGGGCGTCAAGCCGGACATCGCGATGACCCCCGAAGCCGTCGCGCCCGACCAGACCGTCAAGTCCCGTCGCGAGTTCACGGCCTTCTGCCGCGGCGAGCCGGCCGCGGCTGCCAAGTCGAAGGAGACGACCTCGGTCGCCGCCGCCCCCGGAACGACCTCGACGACGGCCACCACGGCCACGACCCCGCCCTCCTCCGAGACGGCCGAGGAAGAGAAGAGCGAAGAGGACGAAGAGGAACCGGCCGGACACGACGGCAAGCCGAAGGTCAAGAGCACCGACGGCGTCCTGGAGGATTACAAGCTGGTCAAGCAGCACGACACCGTGCTGGTGCGCGCCATCAACATCATCATCAGCGCCAGCATCTTTTACGAGTACGGCCAGCGCCGCCAGTAAGGTAGGACCACTCGCGAGCCGGGGACCTTCATCGTCAAGGAGCGGCCGTCATGAGAATCACGCGCAAGCTCGTCATCTCCACCGTCGTCACGGCGTTCGCCCTGTCGGTCGGACTGAACGTCTTCTTCCTGGCCGGGAACTGCAACGAGGTCTACGCGGGCAAGCTCGGGCTGACGCTCTTCGGAAAGCTGGCGCTGGTCCAGGAAGTCCTCGACCACGTCACGCGCCAGTACGTCGAGCCGGAGAAGGTCAAGGAAGACAAGCTGATCTACGGCGCGGTCGAGGGTCTGCTGGTGAAGCTGGGCGACCCCTATTCGCGCTTCATGGACCCGAGCGTCTTCAAAGAGATGCAGATCGAGACCAAGGGCGCCTTCGGCGGCCTCGGGTTGATCATCGGCCAGAAGGAGAACCGCATTCTGGTCATCTCGCCCCTGGTCGGAACGCCGGCCTTCCGCGCGGGGATCGAGTCGAACGACGAGATCGTCAAGGTCGATACCGAGCCCGTGAAAGGCAAGACCGTGAGCGATGTGGCCAACCTCCTCCGGGGCAAGATCGGCACCAAGGTCCACGTGACGCTCTACCGCGAAGGGAACAAGAAGCTGCTCGAGTTCGACATCGTGCGCGAGGAGATCAAGGTCCCTTCGGTCAGCTCGCGGATGCTGGACGGCAAGCTGGGCTACATCTACCTGTCGCAGTTCATCGCCACCTCGGGGGCCGACGTCGAGAAGCGCCTCGAGGCCTTCGAGAAGGACGGCATGCGCGGGCTCATCCTGGACCTGCGTCACAACCCGGGAGGGCTCCTCGAGGCAGCCGTCGCTGTCTCGAGCGCCTTCGTCACGCGAGGAGCGACGGTGGTCAGCGTCAAGGACAACGGAGGCAACGAGATGCGTCATGCGTCCACCGGTTCGAGCCACCCGCCGTTCCCGCTGGTGGTGCTGGTCGACGGAGGGAGCGCCAGTGCCTCGGAGATCACCGCCGGGGCCGTTCGCGACCACAAGCGCGGCATCCTCATCGGCTCGAAGAGCTTCGGCAAGGGGAGCGTCCAGACGGTGCTGCCCCTCTCGGACGGTTCGGCCCTGGCCCTGACGACGGCCTACTACTACACGCCGGCGGGGACATTGATCCACAACCGGGGGCTGCAGCCGGACATCGAAGTGGCGCTGCCTCAGATGAACGAAGACGAGATCCGCAAGCTGCGCGACGAGCGGACCAAGTTCCTCGACGACACGCCTCCGCAGCCGGGCAAGCCGCCCAAGCCGCCGATCGACTTCGAGTTCCTGCGCAAGTACGACACGCAGTTGCAGCGCGCGATCGACGTGCTGGTCTCGAGCGAGGTGTTCGTCCAGCAACTGCGTCAATCGACGCCCGGCCGCTGAGCCCGACGTGAGCGTTCCGCCGCCAAGCCGATCCGCCCCCCACGCCTACCCTCCCCCGGGGGCGGAGGGCAGGGAGAGGGCCGTCCCGCGGCTCGCGGCCTGGGGCTCGGCGCTCGCGGTCTCGCTGCGCCTGCCGCGTACGGAGCCCGGAGGCCGCCCGCTGCTCGTGCTGCTCGTCCTGTGGCTCGCGTGGAGCGAGCCGGCGGCGGCGTCCGGTGCGCGTGCGCGGAACGGCATGGTCGCCACGGATCACGAACTGGCGTCGGCCGCGGCGGTCGAGGTCTTGCGCGACGGCGGACACGCGGTCGATGCGATGGTGGCGGCCGCCTACGTCCTCGGAGTCGTCAATCCGCAGTCGTCGGGGTTGGGCGGCGGCGGTTTCATGCTGATCCATGACGCCGCCCGCGGCCGCGTTTCGGCCCTGGAGTTCCGCGACCGGGCCCCGCGGGAGGCGCCACGTGCTCTGGCAGCGCTGGACGGCAGACCGGCGCGGACCGGAGGCCTGGCGGCGGCGGTCCCTTGCGAAGCCCAGGGGCTCGAAGCTGCCTGGCAACGCTTCGGCAGGCTGCCGCGCCGGCGGCTGCTGGAGCCTGCCCTTCGGCTCGCCCGTGAGGGCTTTCCGGCCGGCCGTCTCCTGGCGAACATGGCCCGGGACTACCTCCGCGGCTCGGAGCGGACGCCCGAGCTGGACCGCTTTCTGACGCGCCCCGACGGGCGCCGCCTGCGTCAGGGCGATCGGCTTCGCCAGGTCGATCTGGCCCAAACCCTCGAGGCCGTTGCCCGGGACGGCCCGCGGGCCGTGACGCAGGGCCCAATCGCGGACGCCATCGTTCGGGCCGTCAGGTCGCACGGCGGCGTCCTCTCGTTGCAGGACCTCCAGGCCATCGAACCCCACTGGGTGGAGCCGCTCCGCGGCCGGTACCGGGGTGCCGACGTCTTCGCGATGCCCCCACCCGCCTCGGGGGCCGTGCTCCTCATGACGCTGGGACTCCTGGAGCCGACGCCTCTGCCCTCGCTGGGTCCGGGCTCCCCGACGGAGGCGGTGGCTGTCGCCCGGGCGCTCCAGGCGGCGACCGCGGCCAAGGCCGCCTACCTCGGAGACCCGGCCTTCTCGGAGATCCCGCTGGAGCGGTTTTTGACGCGGCCGGCAGCGTTTGCCCCGACGCCCGAGCAGGCAGCGGGCGATGACGCGGAGCCGTCCGACACGACCAACCTCTGCATCGTCGATCGAGAAGGGAACGCGGTGGCGATGACGACGTCGCTGGGCGCTGCCTTCGGTTGCCATCTCCGCGTCGAGGGAGCGGGGCTCATCCTCTCCAACCACGTGGCCGACTTCAGCCCGGCGCCGGGACGGCCCAACGCCTACGGCATCCCGTACGGCAGGGCCAACGTCGTCGAACCGTTGAAGGCCCCGGTCTCCGCCTCGGCCCCGACGCTGGTCTTCCGCGAGGGCCGTCTGCAACTGGCGATCGGCGGTTCGGGCTCGGGCCGCATCCTGCCGGCGATCACGCAGTGCGTCATCGGCCTGCTCGACCACGGGTTGTCCCCCGAGCGGGCCGTCGCCCTTCCCCGGCTCCAGGTCACGGGCCGCTCGTCAAAGATCTGGGTCGAGGAGGCCTACCCCGACCTGACAGTCCGCGCGTTGCGTCTCCGGGGCCTGCGCGTCATGCCCGGCGTCAAACGCGCCTCGGTGACCGCCGTGGCCGTGCGAGACGGATGGCTGCTGGGTGGCAGCGATCCGCGCAAGGCCGGCGTGCCGATGGGGTACTGAGGCCCGGCAGCACTTCTTCGACCCGGAGACACAGAGACCCAGAGGATCATTTGAGTAGTTTGATGGCACCTCCAGCGAATCCCCAGGTCCCGAGCCCCGAGACCCAGGCCGATTCCCGAGTCCCGGTCCTCGACGTCCACGTCCACCTGGCGGGTCTCGGCGGCGGCGGGAGCGGCTGTCGGGTCTCTCCCGCCATGCGCCGCTCGCTGGTCTTCGGCATCCTGAGACGCTGGCTGCGACTGGACCCCGAGGACCCCGAGGCGGACGCGTCGTATGCCCGGACCCTGGCAGGCCTGCTCGATGGGGCAGCCCACGTCGACCTGGCGGTGGTGCTGGGACTGGACGGCGTCTATGACGAGAGCGGGCGGCTCGACCCCGAACGCAGCCACCTGATGGTGCCCAATCGCCACGTCTTCGACGTCTGTCGGCGCCATCGCTGCCTGTTGCCGGGCGTCTCGATCCACCCGGGCCGTCCCGACGCGCTCGAGGAGCTGGCGCGCTGCGACGACGACGGCGCCGTCCTGGTCAAGTGGCTGCCTCCGTTGCAGCTCTTCGACCCCTCCGAAGCGCGGTACCACCCGTTCTACCGGGAGCTGGCGCGGCGGGGGCTCCCGCTGCTCAGTCACACGGGATGCGAGCACACCTTCCCGGACGTGCATCACGAGCTGGCCTACGCGGAGCGGCTGAGGCCCGCGCTCGAAGAGGGAGTCACCGTCATCGCGGCCCACTGCGGGACGGCCTGCCGGCTCCACCGGGCCCACGACCGGAGCCGGCAGGTCCTCGAGATGATGAACGAGTTCCCGAACCTCTACGCCGACACCTCGGCCCTGGCCAGCCTCCTCAAGTTCCAGTACCTGCAGCAGCTTCCCATCGCCCGGAGGGCCGACCGCTTCCTCCACGGTTCGGACTACCCGATCCCGTGCCTGGCGTTGCCCTTCGTGCGAGCGCTCGGTCTTGCCCGCGCCCTGCGTCTCACCTTCGGCGCCAACCCCATCGAGGCCGACTGGGAGATCAAGCAAGCGGTCGGGTTCCCGGCCGAGGTCTTCACCAATGCAGGCCGCCTGCTGGCCCCGCGCATCACGAAGTGGCGGACGCTGGGCGCTTGAGGGCCTGCAGGGCGTCCACCCACTCCCGCACGCGCCGTTGCAGGACCTCGAGTGGAAGCGAGCCTTCGCCAAGGACCCGGTCGTGGAAGGCGCGCACGTCGAAGGCGGCGCCGAGTCGACCCGCGGCCTCCGCGCGAAGCCCCCGGATGACGCGCTCACCGACCTTGTAGCAGAGGACCTGGCCCGGCATGGTGATGGCGTAGTCGATGTCGACCACGGCATCCTGACGCGTCTCGCACGAGTTGGCCATCAGGTAGTCGATGGCCTTGGCCCGCGGCCAGCGGAAGGCGTGGAGCCCCGTATCGAAGACCAGACGGCAGGCGCGGAGAGCATCGAGCGAGAGCTGGCCGAACTTGCTGTAGGGGTCCTTCAGCAGACCCAGTTCCCCGCCCAGCGACTCGGCGTACAGCGCCCAGCCCTCCACGTAGGCGCCGTGGAAGCCGTGGCGACGGAACTCGGGCAGGCCTTCAGCCTCCTGGGCCAGCGCGCCTTGGAGGTGATGACCGGGAACGGCTTCGTGGAGTGCGAGCGCCTCCATGACCCAGGTGGGGCGCGACGTGAGGTCGTAGGTGTTGACGTAGAACCAGCCCGGACGCCAGGCAGCCAGTGAGCCCGGCTGGTAGAAACCGGCCGGCGCGGACTGCTCCAGGTGCGCCGGAACCGGGGCAACGCCGAACGGCAGCCGCGGGAGCCGGCCGAAGAGGCGCACCAGCTCCGGCTCGATCCGCTTGCAGAGGCACTGGTACCCGGCCAGCAGACTGGCTGCGTCGGGGTGGACGAAGCGCCGGTCCGTTCGCAGGAAGTGACAGAAGGCTGCAAAGCCGCCCCTGAACCCCGTCCGGCGGATGAGGCTCTTCATCTCCTCCTTGACGCGGCGGACCACGTTGCAGCCAAGCGTGTGCAGTTGCCTGGGGGTCAGCTCGGTGGTCGTGAAGGACTTGACGCGGTGCGCGTACCAGGCCTCGCCATCGGGCAGCTCGAGCCAGCTCGTTTGCCGGCGAGCACCCGGCAGATACTCGTCGCGGAAGAACTCTGCCAGGTGCCTGAAGGACGGGAGGACGCAGTCCCGGTACGCCTGCTCCGCGGCCTGACGCAGCTTGGCGCGCCGGGCACCGGGGATGGAGGCAGGAGGCTCTCGGAAGGCCGCCAACATCGGCGTCTCGGTCTCCGGCATCGACAGAAGATGCTCGAGCTGCCGGGGAACGTCGGCGATGGCGACCCGTGCGGGCACGACGCGCCGCCCGAGCCCGGCGCGCATCAGGGCCACCGTCTGGTTGACGAGGCACGGGACCGCGTTCAGGCGGGCCACGATCTTCTCGAGGTCGTCCGCCGTGGCACGCGGCATCATCTCCACGAGGCGCAGGATCGTGTCCTGAACGCCTCGCGAGTGGTCGATCGGCAAGAGCTCTTCGGGGTAGCGCTCGCCGGCCAGGGATTCCTCGAGGTCACGGCGAAAGAGCTCGCAGTCGAACGCGGCCCGGGCGTCGAGCTTCGTCTCGTCGATCGATCTCAACGCGTCGAAGACGGCATGGCGCCGCTTCTTGCGCCTCTCGATGGCCTCGAACGACCAGTCGGTCCATCGGTGGGCGCCGTTGGGCACTCCCAGTCGCGTGGCCATCTCGGGATATTCCTCGAGGGTGGCCTTCCAATCGTCTGCGAACAGGCGGTACAGCTTGGTCTTCGGGTGCATGGGGGCCCAGGATACTCGATGGACGCAGGACTCCAATCGCGCTCTTTGCGCCCGGGAGTCGTGCCCGCGGTGTCCCGGCGGGGAGCGATGCCGAGAAATGGGAGCCCGCGTCGCCACGAGGCTCGAGAGGTCGTCATTCGACACAGAGACACGGAGGCATAGAGACACAGATGAGCTGATTTGATGAGGCTTTTCTCTGTGTCTCCGTGTCTTTGTGTCCCCGTGTTTACTTGAGAATTCCCATGAGTTGGCGTCGCTGCTGTCCCGGCGAGCCTCATTGACCCACCACAACCCAATCGATAATCTGACGGTATGAGCTCGAATCCTTGCCGACCTGTCCTTGCGACCACCGTTATCTGTCTCTCCCTTGCGATGGCCGGACCGGGCCGGGCCGCACAACCGAGCGCCGTGGCCACGCCCCCAGCGGCCATCGGCGGCCTCCTGGAAGAAGGGCGCGTCGAGGTGCCGTTCGCGCTCGAACAGAGCGTCTCCGACCCGAAGATGGCCGTCTTCGTCCTGGGCGATCTGCCCGAACTGGGGGGCGGCGACGTGCGCCGGGCAGTGAAGCTCGAAGGCTCGCAGACCCCTCGTTGGCGAGTCACCGTCCGCTTGCCGGCGGGGGCCTCGTACACCTACCGGTACTTGCTGCGGGACACGACTCCCCAGCGGCTCTCGCACCCCTGCAACGGGACCTTCCTGGGCAGCGAAGAGACAGGCACGGTCCCGAAAACGAGCGTCACCATGCACACGCGCCGGGTTTCGGTACAGGCACCGTCTCGCTACTCGCGCGTGGCCGTGCTCGCCCCCGACGGCCGCGAGCGGGTGCTGCGGCCGCTCGCGGGGGCCGGCAAGTACCTGGCGGCCACCGGCCTGCCGTTCCACAAGGGTGACACGTTGCGGTTCTCGGGGCCCGAAGCGCTGCGGGTCCCTCCCGTGGACGTGCAGACGGACGCCCAGCAGATCTACTTCTCCAGCGAGCTGACCCGCGGAGAATGGGGTCTGCCCGGCAAGGGCGAGCTCTCCCCGCGCCGGCTCGAGCTGCACCAGGACTTCCCGTCCGGAGCGCTCAGGAACCGCCGGACCCTGCGGGTCTATCTGCCCCGCGGCTACGACACGTACCCCGAACGGCGCTACCCGGTGCTCTACGTCCACGACGGCCAGAACGTCTTCGCGCCCGGCGGCACCTTCGGCTGCTGGGACATGGACCGACACCTCGACCGGCTGATCGCCTCCGGCGGCATCCCCGAGCTGATCGTCGTGGGGATGGACTGCAACCAGTGGCGGCTATTCGAGTACGTGCCGCCCTTCACGTCCGCCGGCGAGCGACCCAAGGGCGTCGGCCACCTCTACACGCGCTTCGTGACCGAGGAGGTGGCGCCTTTCGTCGATCGCACCTATCGCACCCTGCCGTCTCGCGAGCACCGCCTGATCGGGGGCTCGTCCCTGGGCGGGCTCATCTCCGCCTATATGGCCTGGGAGCGGCCGGACTTCGCCTCGCGCTTTCTCTGCTTCAGCACCGCCTTCTGCGGCGACGAGATGCGCCGCAAGTTCCGCACCGAGCCGCCGAGAAACGTGTCCTTCTACTTCGACTGCGGCGATCAGGGAGAATCGGCCGACGGGCTCGCCGATACCTATGCCGCGCGGGACGCCTTGCTCGAAGGGGGCTACTACCGCCTCGAAGCGAACCTGTTCCACACCATCGGCTACGGTCACCGCCATCATGAAACGGCCTGGTCCGAGCGTTTCGAGCCCGCGCTGCGGAGGCTCTTTTGCGGGGCCGAACTGGCCGTCGCCGACGGGGACGTGAACGCGGACGGCCGCGTCGATGCCGCCGACCTCGAGTCCCTTCGTGAGCTGGCTGCACGCCCGGGAACCGCGGGCTCTCTGGTCCACGCCCGCGCCGATCTGGACGGCTCCGGCACGGTCGACGCCCGCGACGTCGCCCGGGCCTGCGACCGCTGAACCACAAAGCCCCGAAGGCACCAGGGGTCGCGCCGAGAGCGTCGAGCCCTCATCTTCGTGCGGCTCTTCGTGGCCTTCGTGCCTTCGTGGTTTGGTCTCCTTGGCCCATCGCAGCGGTGCGGCTTCCCATCCGTCTGCATCGCCCCCCCGTCGACAAGGACCTTGATCGAGAGCCGGCAAGGCGCTACAATGTGCGCTTCCCGAATAGATTTTGACGACTTTTCGACTCCCGGAAGTCAGCAAGGAGAAAGACCATGGCCGACGCCCCCGCCGCTCCCAAGAAGCGGGATTCCGTTCAGAAGCGCAACCGCCAGAACCAGAAGCGGCACGCGCGCAACGTCGCGATCAAGAGCTCGCTCAAGACGATCAACAAGAAGTTCCTGGCCGTCGTGACCGAGAAGGACCCGGCCGCGGTCGAGCAGGCCCTCCGGGCGACCGCCAGCGCCTTCGACAAGGCTGCCTCCAAGCACGTGATCCACAAGAACAAGGCCTCGCGCAAGAAGGCCCGCCTGGCCCGCCAGGCCGCCGCCGCGGCCGCCGTCGAAGCCCCGAAGGCTGCCTGACGCGACGTCGTTTCGGAATCTGACAGGCCGGAGTGGGGGCTCCGGCTTTTGTCATTCCGGCGCTCCCCACGCTGGAGGGAGCAGTTGCAACCCATGGGAAGTCTCAAGTGAACCCAGAGACACAAAGACACGGAGACACAGAGAAGAGTCTCATCAAATCAGCTCCTCCGTGTTTCTGTGCCTCTGTGTCTCTGGTATGAAAACGGACCTCACGCGAAGACGCGAAGGAAGGTGCGGTCTACCCCACGGTCCAGAGCCCTACGGCCCGTTTTCACTTCTGGGGGCGTGCTGGCGGCCCGTCGTAGCTGTGTTGAATGACGACCCTCGGGGCATCGTGGCGATGCGGGCTCCCGTCTTTCAGCGTCGCTCCCCACGCCGGATCCCCGCTGTCGCGGGACCGCCTTTCCATGCTAGAATGCGGCCTCTTCCCGGCAGCCAAGTTTGGCGGTTGCCGCAGCGTACAGCCTCCAGGTCGAAGCCCGGGTGAGAGCCATCCCTCCCCGTGAAAGGTCCGCAGTCCGGATATCCATGAACCTCCTGGACAACCTGACCCGCTCGTCGAGCGTCTACGAGGTCCTGGCCCGCCTCGTTGCGGGCACCCTGGAGGGGCATGCCTTTCTCGTCCACGCCGATAGCTTGCCCGTGGCGCGCCACTTCGCGCGATATGTGGCCAGGGGGCTGGCGTGCCGCGGAGAGGGCCAGCGGCCTTGCGGAGAGTGCCACGTCTGCTTGCGCCCCGCCCCACCCCACCTGCGCCACATCGTCCCCATGGGCGTCGAGATCCGGATCGGGCAGATCCACGCCCTCCTCGAGGAGTGCAGCCTGAGCCTCGATCCTGGCGCCCGGCGCGTCTACTTGCTCGACGGCGCCGAGTCGATGAACGACGAATCGGCCAACGCCTTTCTCAAGGTGCTCGAAGAGCCTCCGCCGGCCGTGGCCTTCATCCTCGCCGCCGGCTCGCTCCAGCAAGTCCTGCCGACGATCCGATCGCGCTGCCGGTTGCTGCCGGTCGACTTCCCGTCCACCCGCCGCCTCCTCGAGGGACCGCTCGCATCCAGCCCGGCCCACCCGCACTGGCTCTACGCCGCTCTCGAGACCTGGGGCCGCCACCCCCAATTGCTCCAGGGCACGCTGACTGACGGCGCTCCCGTGGCCCCCGGTTTCCCGCCCTCGTCGACGGGCGACGACGCCTTGCAGTCCCTCCTCGGCCATCATCGAAAGCGCCCGGCCCGCGAGCTGGCGGACCCGGCCGAAGGTCTCTTCGCCGACCTGGCGTACACCTTCGACTCCACGTCCTTCTTCCTGGGAGTCCTCGCCCGGGTCCTGGAAGGGGGGACGGCCCTCGCCGCCCTCGAGGAGTCGAAGAGGATGACCGCCTGGCTCGAGCACCTCCGGGAAGCCGTCGGCAAGGGCCTGCACGCCTACGAGGCCGAACTGCGCAAGACGGCGGGCCCCGCCTACGTGCACCCCTTGCTGGAGGAGGATTCCTACGAACGCTCGTTTCTGCGAAGCACGGGCCTCGTGGCCCTGGATGCCTATTTCCGGACGGCGCTGCTCGTCGCCTCCGCGGCCCTGACGCGGTGCGGCGGCGCGGACGGTCGATGGCTGGCCGCTCTCGCCCGGGAAGCCGCGCCCGTGCGGATAGCCGCCGAGCGGGGCCCGGACTGGGCAGGGATGCTGGCGGCCGGTGTCGAATCGGCCCGGGCCCAGCTCAGGGCCGCCGTCACCCCACGCTACGTCCTGGAGGCCTTCCACCTTTCGCTGGCTGGCTGTGTACCCTCTTCGAGGTCTTCCGCATGGGCTCGGACCGACCGTTTCGCCTGATGATCGTGGCCGGAGAGGCCAGCGGCGACCTGCACGCGTCGCACCTGGTTGCCGCCCTGCGGCGCCGCCGGCCCGACCTCGTCGCGTACGGCTTCGGGGGCGAGCGCATGGCCGCGGCGGGAGTCGAGCTGGCCGCCCGCCTGACCGACCACCAGGCCATCGGCTACTTCGAGATCCTGCGCGCCCTTCCAGCCGGCGCGTATCACTACTGGAAGGCCGCGCGCATGCTCGACCAGCGGCGGCCGGACGCCTTGGTCGTCGTCGACTTCCCGACGTTCAACGTCCCCCTGGCCGAGCGGGCTTGCCAGCGCAAGGTCCCCGTCTACTACTTCATCCCGCCCAAGGTGTGGGGCTGGAAGTCCGAGCGCGCGCCGCGCATCGCCCGAGCTTCCACGAAGGTCTTCGCCATTTTCCCCTTCGAGCCGGACTACTTCACGCGCTCGGGAGGCCGGGCGTTCTACTTCGGGCACCCCCTGGTCGACTTCGTCCGTCCGAGCGTCCCCAGGCCCGAGTTCCGGGCCCGCCACGGTTGGAACTCCGAGCGCCCGCTGGTGACGCTCCTGCCGGGAAGCCGGCGCCAGGAGATCGCCGCGATGCTGACGATCTACCTCGAGGTGGCCCGGCGCCTCTCGGACCGCGGCCTGGCCGCCCAGTTCGCCATCCCCCGCGCCCATACCGTCCCGCGGGAGTGGCTCGAGGAGCCCCTGGCCTCGCCCGCGTTCGCCTCGCTCGCCGTGCGCATCCTCGACGAGGGCATCCACGACTGCCTGGCAGCGTCGACGCTGGCCCTGGCTACCTGCGGCACCGTCACGCTCGAAGCGGCCATCTGCGGCTGCCCGATGGTGATCAGCTATAACGCAGGAGTTCTCACACGCTGGCTCTTCCGCGGCCGCCACCGGTTCACCTACTTCGGTCTTCCGAACATCGTGGCCGGCCGGGAGATCTGCCCCGAACGCGTGGGCGAGGCCGCCGACCCCGAGACCCTCTTCGAGACCGCGGCCGGCTTGCTGTCGGACCCGCAGGCCCTGGCAACGCAGCGCGAGGAGCTGCGTGCCGTCACGGCCCGGCTGGGTGAGCCCGGCGTCTTCGACAAGGTGGCGGCCGAGATCCTCCGCGCCGAGTCGTCGCCCCACGTCGAAACAGTCACCGACTCCGCGACCGGTGCCGGGCCCGGCCCTGGAGCCACGCCAGGCCTCGCCCCCCGCGAGGCGGGGCCTGATTTCGCCGATTCGACCGCCGATGGAAACCGACCAGGGTAAGGGCCGCTCCTCCGGGAATCCGGCAGGGGCAACGGCGGCCGCGGGGGCCGCCGAACGCCGGGCCTTCGCGTACCTGCGCGACCATGTGCGACCGCTGGTCCTCGCGCTCGTGGCCGCAGCCGTCGTCGGCCTCTTCACCACCGCCGACGCCAAGATCCTCCAGATCCTCATCGACGACGTCCTGGCCCCGCGAAGCAATCAGACCTTGCTCCTGGCCCTGGCAGCCGTCTTCGTGGTGCACCTCCTCAAGGGTGCGGCCCTCTTCAGCTCCCGATACCTGGTCAGTCAGGTGGGCCATCGCATCGCCTGTCGCCTGCGCGAGGAGCTCTTCCGCAAGGTCGAGTCCCTGCCGCTGGCCTTCTTCCAGCAGAACCGGATGGGGCAGATCCTGTCGCGTATGGCCAGCGACGTCCCCGTCGTCCAGGCCGCCCTGGTCACGACCAACACCGCTCTGACCAACGCCTTCCAGGTCCTCTTCTGCCTGGGGATGATGTTCTGGCTCGACTGGCGCCTCTCGCTCTTCAGCATCGTCATCCTGCCGGTCATCAGCGTGGTGGTCCGCCGGTTCTCCGAGAAGCTGCGCGGCATCGGCGCGTTGACCCAGAGCAGAGTGGGCGACCTCAGCTCGGCCTTCGCCGAAGCAGTGGGCGGCATCCGTGAGATCCAGGCGTTCGGCGCCGAGGAGCAGGAGCTGGAGCGCTTTCGCAAGGTCAACCAGGAGAGCTACAAGGCCTTCATGAAGGCGACCAAGTACACGTCGCTGACCTCCCCGATCGTCGAGCTGTTCCATGCGATCGGCATGGTGATGGTCATCTGGGTCGGCGCGCGGTCCGTCATCGAATCGAGCCTCACGGTGGGGCAACTGGTCCAGTTCCTGGCATGTCTGGGGATGATGTTCCACCCGCTGCGGACGTTGACCGAGATCCAGGCCAGCGTGAAGCAGGCGGTCGGGGCCGCCGAGCGCATCTTCGAGTTACTCGACGAGCCCGTCACCATCCGCGATCGCCCGGGCGCCCGCACGTTGCCCTCCCTGGCCGGCCGGGTGGAGTACCGCGGGGTCTCTTTCCACTACGGCGCCGATGGCAACCCCAACGTCTTGACGAATCTCGACCTGGTCCTCGAGCCCGGCCAGGTGGCGGCGCTCGTGGGTCGCAGCGGTTCGGGCAAGAGCACCTTCGTAAACCTCCTTCCCCGGTTCTACGACGTGACGGACGGAGCGATCCTGCTCGATTCGATCGACGTCCGGGACATTGCCCTGAGCTGTCTGCGCGGCTACTTCGGCATCGTGCCGCAAGAGACCTTCCTCTTCAGCGGCACCATCGAGGAGAACATCGCCTTCGGCCGGCCCGGCGCCTCGAGCACGCAGATCCGGCAGGCCGCCGTGGACGCCAACGCCTGGGAGTTCATCGAACGGCTGCCGGCCGGGTTCCAGACGATGCTGGGCGAGCGCGGGGTGAACCTGTCGGGAGGCCAGCGCCAGCGCATCGCCATCGCCCGGGCGCTCCTGAAGGACCCTCGCATCCTGATCCTCGACGAGGCGACCAGCTCGCTCGACACCGAATCGGAAGCGCTCGTGCAAGATGCGCTGCGCCGGTTGATGCGCGACCGCACGACGCTCGTCATCGCCCACCGCCTCTCGACGGTGGCGAACGCCGACCAGATCGTTGTATTGGAGAGTGGGACTATTCGGGAGATCGGGACCCATGCCGAACTGATGTCCCGCGGAGGACTGTACCATCACCTCTGTCGGGTCCAGCTCCTCGATCGGCCAGTCCTGGTGCCCACCGCCTGAAACCGTGTCGTCCAGCAACCCTCATATCTTCCTCCTCGCCGGGGAGTTCTCCGGCAACCTCTACGGCGCCGCGCTGGCCCGCGAGCTGAGAAAGCTGTCGCCGCGACTGCGCCTGAGCGGCGTCGGAGGTTCGCAGATGGCCGATGCGGGAGTCCACCTGGTGCGTGACAGCTCCACCTGGGGAGGCATCGGCCTGGTCGAATCCCTGAAGCGTTGCCACCTCGTCTGGGTCTACCGCCAACTGGTCCGCCAGCTCACGTGGGACAAGCCGGATGTCCTGGTGTTGATCGACTACCCGGGCTTCAACATGCCGATCGCGCGATTCGCCAAGTCGGTGGGCATCCCGACGCTCTACTACTTCCCGCCGGGCAAGTTCACCGATTCGGCCGATTCGATCCGGGACGCGGCCCGCACCATCACCCGCGTGGCGGCCCCGTTCGAGCTGACCTACGTCCGGTACCGGGAGGCCCAGGCCAGCGTCGAGTTCGTGGGCCATCCGCTCTTCGACGTCGTCAAGACCGAGATCGACCGCGACCGGATTCGCGCCGACTTCGCCATCAAGCCCAACCAGCGCATCATCGGCCTCCTCCCGGGCAGCCGCCGCCAGGAGATCCGCATGCACACCCCCATCCTGGCCGAGTGTGCGCGGCAGATCGCCCTCGTCTACCCCGAGGCGCGCTTCATCGTGCCCGTGGTCAACTGCAACCTGCGCGAATACGGCGATTTCGTGCAGAACACCGTCTCCCGCCACCTGCGCCACTACGGCATCCCCGTCGACGTCACGGTCGACCGGACCTACGACGTGATGGCCGTCTCCGACCTGCTGGTGGTCTGCTCCGGGACTGCCACCCTGGAGGCGGCCTATTACGAGGCGCCCATGATCGTCACCTATCGGACCTCGCTGATGACCGAGATCCTGGCCCGGCTCTTCTACCCGTCGATGCCGCCCTACGTCGGGCTGCCCAACATCCTGGCCCAGCGGATGATCGTCCCCGAGTTCATCCAGCAGGACTTCATCCCCGAGAACGTCATCCGCGAGTGCCGCGACATCCTGGACAACCAGCAGCGGGTCGCGCAGATCCGGGCCGACCTGCGGGCGGTCGTGGACAAGCTGGGGCCACGGGGCGCCACCGAGCGAGTGGCGCGCATGGCGCTGGATCTGGTGGGCTGATGCCCGTCGCCTCCGGGCCGGCTGGCTCCGGTGCCCGCGGGACGGCGCGCCCGGCGTGGTTCCGGGCGGCAGATGCGCTTCTGGCCGGTTCACTCTGGGCCGGATGGGTCACGGCCCAGCTCGTGCCGCGCCCCTGGCTATTGACGGGGGCCCGCGCGCTCGCGCCCCTGCTGGCCCGCGTGCTGCCCGTCGGCCCGGTCCGCAAGAACCTGCGCATCTTGCGCACGTACCGCCCGGACCTCGACGACGAGCAGACAGAGCTCCAACTCGTCACCGAGACAGTGGCCCACCAGCTCTGCACGATCGTCGACCTCTTCAAGCTGGTCGCCCAGGAGCGAGGCGCCGTCCCCGAACTGGTGGAGGTCGTGGGCTGGGAGCATCTCGAGGCGGCCAGGCGTGACGGCCACGGGATCGTGCTGCTCGGGCTGCACCTGGGCAACTGGGAACTGGCCGGAGCCGTACTGGCCGCCCGCGGAGTGGCAGTCCACGCGTTCTACTTCGAGCAGCTCGCGCCGGCCCTCGACCGGTTCCTCGGCTGGGCCCGCCATCGCTCGCGGATGAAGCTGCTGCACCAGCATCGCGGGCTGCGCGAGGGGCTCCGCGCGCTGAAAACGGGTGCCGCCGTGGGGTTCGTGGCCGACCAGGACGGCTCGCGGGACGGGCTCTTCCTGGACTTTCTGGGCCATCTGGTGTCCATGCCGCGGGGGCCGTACGAGTTCGCAAGGCACGCGAGTTGTGCCCTCGTCCCGGTCTCTTGCAGGCGCATCGCCGGGGATCGCTACCGTCTGGAGCTGGGGCAACCGCTGAGCGTCCCGACGAAGGAGGCCGTGCCGCACGTCGCCCGGCAAGTGACGGCCTGGTTCGAGGAGCAGATCCTCGCCGCGCCGACCCAGTGGCAGCTCTTCTACGATCGTTTCTGGCTGCGCCACATCCCTCGCCTCCGGGAGCTGGGGCTTCTGGAGCGTGCGCAGGCCGAGGATGCCCGCGACCGCCACCTGGCCCGCATGGACCCGCGAGAGTTCGAGGGGCAGCGTCTGGCAAGGACACTCATCTCTTGTTACCGGCCGGAAGACGGAGACGTTGCCCCGGAACCTCCACCAGCAGCGGAGTCCCCGGGCCAGTCACCTCCATCACCCCGCCGCCACCTCAGCCAGGCCGAGCTGACCCGGATGGCGTACCTGTTCTACCTTCCCTTCGCTCTGCTGGGGCTGGGGTGGATGGCCTACCGGGACCGACTGGAGACGCTCACCTGGCAAGGGTCCTTCTGGCTTTCCACGTTTTCCGCGCTGGCGGTCGCGGCGGCGACGATCGTCCTCTCCCGCTTCTCCACCCGCTGCTTCTCCTGGGCAAAGCAGATGGAAACGGCGCTCCAGGAGCTTCTGGGGCCCGTCAGCGTCCCGTCGGCGGTCCATCTCGCCGCCGTCAGCGCGGCGGCCGAGGAGCTGGTCTTTCGCGGTGCGCTGCAGCCGGAGCTCGGGCTTTTTTGGGCCAGCCTGGTCTTCGCCGTCGTCCACTATCCGGCGGAGCCGCGGTTGCGTCCGTGGACCTTGTTCGCCTTCGTCGTGGGCATCGCGCTGGGCCTACTCTTCGACGCAACCGGCGGCCTCTTTGCCCCTGTCCTGGCGCACTTCGCCATCAACGCCGTCAATCTTTCTTGGCTGTCCGACGATGCCCGGAAGGCTTCCTGAGCCCATCCGCATCATCCGATCTATCCACAATTTCGCAGCATCGATCGCATCATGCTCGAGCCCTCTGCGCCGCTCATGATTCGATCGCGCAAACCCGCATCATATGAACGATGATAGGCGGTCATCGTGTCCTCCATGCAGACATGACGGCCAGCCTCCGCGGGTGGGGGAATGTGGATAAGTGTGGATAACCCGTCCCGAGGTATGGAGGGCGTCCGCCGGAGGCTCGGGCCCGGGAGCCGCTGGGAGCGACGCAGAGGACTGGGGAGTCGCATCGCCAGAGGCGCCAGGAAGGGACTCTCGACACGGAGGCACAGGGCCACAGAGACGCCATTTCTGGTCTGAGTTCGCCCTGGGTCACCGGGTCGGTTCCCCCGGGGCCAGTCGCAAGCGGTCCCAGCGTGGCGACCACGAGGTCGGCCACGACCTCCGAACTGGAGCTTCGCTCCAGACCTCACCAAGGGGGGTGCAATCCCTTGGTCGGGGTTCGGGGGCGAAGCTCCCGATTGGCAAACGGGTACAGCCAGGAGGGTCTTGCGTCATGGGCCTTGGACCAGACCGCAGCCGAACCGGCGGAACGCGCTGAGGGTGCTGCTGTTCGCCGGTTGTATGATGTATTATAGTTGATGGAGATGATACATCTATGAAGAAGCGGGTTTCCACGCTACAGGTCAGGCACCAGTTGGGGGACATTCTGGACCGTGTTTCGCTCCGACACGACGAGTACATCATCGAGCGGAAAGGTAAGCCGCTAGCAGCAGTGATACCCGTGGGCAAACTGGCGCAGGTTGAGGCCGCAGCCAGAACACATGCGCTGGACGTGTTGGCTCGCCAGGAGTCGAACCTGAGCGAACAGGAGGCGATGGAACTGGCTGATGAGGCCAAGCATCGAACACGAAGTGCGGTCGCGCGGGTCAAGAGTACATGATTCGTGCCGTCCTGGACGCCAATGTCGTCGCCAGCTCCCTGATCCAGCCAAAGGGAGCCAGCGGAAGAACTCTCCAGAGGTTTCTTTCGGTCGGTGACTTCCAGTTGATCACAGCAGAAGCACTGCTCGAAGAAGCGCGCAAGTGCATCTTCTACCCGCGAGTTCGAAAGCGTATCCGCAGCACTGATGAGGAGATAGACACTTTCTTGACGGCGCTAGCCGTCCTGAGCGATGTTGTTGAGGTGACACTCTACGACCTGACGGCGGTCCCTCGAGACCCTGATGACTCCAAGTACTTGGCGGTAGCGCTTGAAGGGATGGCAACTCACGTGGTGTCCGGCGACCGTGACTTGCTCGACATGGGCGAGTACCAAGGGATAGCGATCGTCACCCCAGCCCGTTTCATTGCATTGCTGGATGTCTGACTGCTGGGGCGACAGTTGACGTGGTGAGACCCCACTGGTGATGCAGCGCAAGGGGCCTGGCGGGTGCGTCGGTCAGATCGCGACTCCTCATGCAGATGCCCGGAACAAGGGCACCGGTCAAACTGGGCCGTTCTCTCCGCACACTTCGAGCCCACCCCCCGGGCTGCATCAGCGTTGAATCGCCGCTCCTGGCCGGCACGGAGGCCGGCCCTACCGCATCTCATTGCGCGCCCAAGTGTGCGCAGAAAGTGGCCCGAATGGGTCGGTGCCGGAACAAGGAACAGGAGCAGAAGCCGGCGTCGACGGGCTCAACTGCGTCCACCACGTCCTCGACAGCTTCCACTGGAAGCACGACCTCCACGACACCCGTCAGCAAGCCTCACGACATCAATTGGCAAAAGGGTACAACCAGACGAGTCTCAACTCATGAGTGTTGCTCTTGACCGGTATCGCGATTCCCCAGCACGCACGAGATTGCGAAACCTCGTGGCACTGACGGGACGGGCCGAAAGCACCCGGCCGTCCTGGAGAATGCAGAAGTTGCCATACGGCGTGGGAAGGCCACGAGACTCCTCGGCGCTCGAGACGGGTACATGGTGAGGCTCGAGCCCCATCGCCTGGGCAGCGTCAAGGATATCCCGCGTGCACTTGCAGACCATCGGGCACTGGTCAGACGAGAGCACGATGAGACCTCGGCGGGGAAGGCGTGGCGGCTGTCCGCTTCCACTTGCAAACCGTGGCTCTGTCAGGCCAGGTCGAAGCCTCCGGACCAGCAGCTCATAGGGTGGCCGCCTGTCGACACAGTCGAAGCCGTTCTTCAGAAACAGCGCCGGCTTGGCCATGAAGCTGTCGCTGCTGGTTACAACTGCAACGCCACCGAACTGGTTCTCGCGGGCATCCGTCAGACAGGCATCCAGAAGCAGTCTGCCCCCGCCCTTGCCCGCGTGCCGCCTGAGTACCATGATGCAGTGAATGACCAGGTACTCGGGGGCGCGCACGGGTCGCCAGGCCACCGGCCCCGGCGCGTACTCGATCATGCCAACGTCACCGTCTGCCCCCGAGCGAAGCATCAGAAACCGAAGGCCCTCCTCCATCCGCGCTCGCAACCAGGCGCACTTACGCCGGTGGCCTTCGCCGGTCGAATCCGAGTAACCGCAGAAGGAGAAACTGGCCACGGTAGCCGCCGTCGCCCGGACGACTTCGTACACGGCCCTGCACGGCACCTCAGAAGTTCGAGTATCGGTTGGCGTCGAAGATGCCCCGCTCGAGCGGGTTCACCCAGGCCTGGTAGTTCTTGAAGAACTCGAAGGCACCCCAGAAGAACGGATGCGTCCGGCGGACACCGTACTGGTTGACAAGCGCCGTGAAGCCCTCCTGGGTCGTCACGGCCTCGAGCTGCTGGACGAAGTCGTCCACCTTCGTCGGAGAGATCTGGAAGATGAAGTTGGGGTAACACGTGACCGGCCCGCGGAGCACGGTCACGGTGTCCTTCTCGGGCTCCTGGCGGCTGGTCTCTCTGAACATGAAGGCGACGTTTCTGAGCGCCCGGTTGCGCAGCAGCGTGTAGGCCAGGTCCTTCGCCCTGTCGCCGTAGCCGACTCGCACGAAGGTGACCTCCGGCAGCCATTTGATGAAGGGATGCTCCGCGGCCGTGCCATTTTCCAGCGATTGCAGGGCCTTGTCGGCAGGCTCCAGCATGGAGGCGTCGAGCACGCGGTCGTTCTCCAGGAAGGAGTTGCCGGTGAGCTCACCGGCCCGCCCGGCGAGTGAAGGCATCCTCGTCCGGAGCTGCTGGACGAAGTCGGCCTTCGGGTCCTGCCCCTTGGCTTTGACCTGGGTCGGGGTCTTCTCGTCGAGCTCGGGATAGACAGCCATGGTCTTCAAGGACGCCAGGGACCCGCGGTACCAGCTCTCGAGCATCTTCTGCCGTGATTCGGCCGGCATGAAGCGCAGGAAGTTCAGCTCGGCCTCCGCCCGCAGGAGGTCGAAGTAGAGCCGCGTGGCCACCTGATGGACCGCGTCCCCGAAGACGTCGAAGTTGACGACGAGCAGGTAGTACGTGCGCTCGAAGATGGGATAGTCCATCACCCAGATGGTCTTTGGAAGTTGCCCGCGCAGGCCTCGGATCACCGTGGCGCTGTCCGCGTTTCGAAAGACCGTCATGAGCGCGTCCGGGTTGGTGCCGCCCCCCGTCCAGAGGTCGTCCATCGAGGGAGAGCCCGCCTTCTGGTATCGGGCCTGGCGGAGCTTTCCGTAGCGCTGCTCGCTCTTCAACCACTGCGGTCGCAGCCCCAGCCGGAAGCCGTCGTGCCCCCTCAGGTTGAGGTACTTGGTGGCCGCGGCCGCGTAGTCCGGATCCTGACAGAAGAGATCGGACTCGGGTCTCTGGAACATGTTGTGGAAGTGGTCCTGGATGACATCGGTGGCGATGTTGCCCAGACAGACCGGGCCACGGATGAAGCACTGCACGACGTAGAAGGCGTTGTCGAGCAGGAACTGGTAACGCAACTTGGCGGGAATCGCGGCGAAGGTCACGAAGGGATTGGCCGCGTTGTCGGGCGAGTAGGAAGGAAGCTCGTCCACCTTCCAGTCGACCTGCGCGAACAGGCGCCTGAGGTGCTCCAGCTTGTCCAGGCCGAAGGGATAGGTGACGTGCGTCTTCTGGACGATGGAGCCGCTCACGGGACGCAGGCGGTAGTAGACGGGGCCTCCCGGATCGTCGTTCGGGAGCCGGGTCGGGATGATCTGGATGGGACTTCCCGGAGGCGTGCTGGAGCGGACCATCTCGAAGAAGCCCGACGAGGCGGTCGGCTCGAAGTGCAGATGGGCGATGAACAGATGCTCGTAGAGGTATCGCGCCAGCAATCGGCTCCTGTTGTCGGGCGCATTGAGAAACTGCTCCCAGCGGTCCATGATCGCCACCGACTGCTCGCTCGGAGGGTCGTCGAGGCCGTCCAGCGGGGCCCCCTGGGCGACCCAACCTTGCAGCGCGTACAGGGTCTCGGGCCGCAACGGAGCCATCCCGAACGGCATTCCTTCGTGCATGCGCCGGTGCGAGTACTCGTTGAATTCCTCGTTCGTCGGGCAGAGGTTCTCCCGGGCGAGGCCCATCTTGACGTCGGCGGGCATCGGCTCGTTCGCCGTCGGCGCGTTCTTTCTGCCCAGCTCGATCATGCGATAGAGCAGCGAGTTCTGTCCCCCGTCCAGCACCGAGAAGAACCCCTTTTGCCGCCAGGCCTCGGTGCTCGAGGCATCGATATGAATGCGGGTCGGGGCCTGAGCCTTGGGACGGGCCTTGTAGACCACCGCCTTCGAGGCGCCTCGAGTGAGCCCCTCTACGGACTCCATCTTGAGCTGGCACGGGGCGTCGTAGCAGGCATGGCAGACGATGCAGTGCCGTTCCAGGATTGGTTTGATCTCCCGCCCGTAGCTGTACTCCTTGTCCGACGGAGAGCCGGCCAGCAAGTGCTGAGCGGAGCAAGCCAAGAGGACGTTCAACAGGAGAGGGGCCAGCCACGCTGTGGTCCTGACTTTCACGGGTCCTTGTCCTTCCACTCCTACCAACGGCTGCTTCGTTCGAGGCAACCTACCAGAGGGTAGCACCGACGTCACACGAGGGGCACGCTCGGACACCAACTCGGCTGCTCTACGGCTTCAAAACCGTGTCCGGGTTCGTCAGCACCCCGCCGTGGGTGGCGTTGTACCAGATCGCCGCGGCGGCGATCGAGGCACGCGCAAGCTGCTGGGCCGTCAGCTCTCCCAGTTCCTTGTAGAGCCTTTCGTAGTAGCGGCCCTTCTTCATCGAATAGTTGGCGCGCCGGCCGGTGATCCGGTTGTCGGCGTCGAGGATCTTCGCCACATGTTCGTGGGCCCCCCAGGCGAACGAGCAGACGTAGGAGCGGGGATCGGCCTTGAACCGCTCGGCCTCGGCCTGGAGGCCGCCGTTCGTGCCCAGGTAGAGAGCGGCTAGATCACGCGCGCGAGATTCCAGCTCCTGCTTGTAGTTGTTCACGAGGCCCGACTCGTAGCGGATGTGAACGGAGACACCGTCGGGGTCCTGGAGATCGACCGGGTTGCCGGTATGCCGGCCGTCGTGGTTGGCCGTCACGTGCAGCGGCTGGTGGCCGTCACCGACGTAGTGCGCCAGGAACGCGGCCCAGTGGAGCCACTCCTCGCGGTTGTCCTTCTTGCCGGCCCGTTCGAGCCAGCCCGTGCACTCGAGGATGCGGGAGACCAGACGCCCCGTCTTGAGGTTGTCGGCCTGGACGGCCTTGTAGAAGCCCTCGTAATCCGAGGGCTTGGACGGCATGTCCTCGGTGTTGATGTAGTGATTCGGGCCTTCGGAGCCCTCGTTCCCGCGGTTCCGTTCCATGGCGGCCAGGCGGTCGGGGAGGAGCACGTTGCGCTCGAGTGAGTCGTAGTTCCGCTCCTCGAGGAGGAGGGAGCGCTCTCCGGGGGCCATCAGATCGATGGCGATCCGGAGGATCATCTTGTGCCCCTCATAACCCCAACCCTGCACCGGGGCTGGGCCAATGGCGAGCAACAGGGCTGTAATGACGACAACGCCGGCAAAGAAGCGACTGGTGGTGTGCATGAGAGGTCCTCTTGGGGTCTTCGCGTTTTTTCGTGGTTCGTCGTTTCGCACGCTGGTTCGGAGTTGCCCTACCAGGCCGCATGCTCTCACGGCGCCGTGCTGAACGTCGACAAGAAAGCGGTGGGCAACTGGTTGAGCCCCAGGTCCGAGGCGTTCGTCAGACCCAGACCCGGAGGAGCCAGGTTGATGTTCACGACCGCATTCGCGGGAAGTTGAACACCCACGTTGAGCGTGTAGGTCATCACGGTGCGTCGAGGCGTGCCGCCCGACTCTCCGAACACAAAGGTCCCGCTCGTGCTGCCAAACGTCTGGCCGAGGCTGGTCAGGCTGAAGGCGTTCTTGACCGTGCCGGTGTCCATCAGCTCGGTGAACTCGATCCGGACGAGGGGCTGGCGGGGCTGGTTCAACGCCCCCGGAGCGGGTTGCAGCGTGCCGGTGTTCACCTGGGGAGGAGTCGCGTCCGTGGTGAAGGCGAAGGTGAGCGGGGCCGGCGTCGGGTTGCCCGCCAGGTCCTGGGTCGAGAGCCTCACGGTGTACTGCGTGTTGCCCAGGAGGTTGGCCGTGGTCGTGTACAGCATCCGCGTGGCCGACCCGAAGGTCATGACGCCGTTTGCGCCGGTACGAGTCGTTGCGCGCGACGGCGAGATCGAGAAGCCTCGCCGGGTCGCTGCCTGATCGACCGCCTCCGAGAAGTCCACCACGATCGGCTGCGTCTGGAAGCGATTGACCGCGACCTCGGTCGAGCCGTCCGCCGGGTCCGTGAAAGCCAGCGCCGGACCGGTGCTGTCGATGAAGAACGAGATGCTGATGGACGTCGCCACGGCCGTGCCGCCCAGGTCCCGGATTCCCGTCGTGGCCGTCGCCACGACCGGGTTGGGATCGGCCTGGATCGTCGTCGACGGGGTGAAGATGACGCTCTGCCCGCTGGGAGAGAGCCTGACCGTCCCGGCGATGGCGTTCCCGCCGCGCGTCACGGTGAAGGTGCTGGGGTTGACCGTGTTCGGGTCGAGTCGCTCGTTGAAGTTGAACGTGATCGTCGTGTTCGGCGCCACGTTGCGCTGATCGTTGGCCGGCACGGTCGGGTTGCTGTCCGTCAGCTTGGGCGGCGTGCTCTCGATCGTGTAGTTGAGGACGAAGTCGCGCCCGCCTGTGGCCTGCCCGAGCGGCACCCCGACGCTGTTGAGGAGGTTGCGGCTGACGGTGACGGTGACGGCGGTGCCGGCCGCGATGTTGGCGTGGGTGATCAGGACAACCTGGTTGCTGTTGGTGAACGTGAGCACCGGGCTTGCCGTGGCCGGCGTGAACTGGATGTTCTGGCGGGCACTGGTGACGTCGACGGGTTCGCCGAAGACCAGCCGGACCGGGGTATCCGCTTGGGCCTGGGCCGGAGGGGTCTGCTGGGCCGGCTCGCTGGAGACCACCTGGAACAACCCAACTGCCGGCGTCGAGAAGCGCGCGATGAAGTTGGTACCCAGCGAGACGTGCTCGGCGCTGGCATCGAAGGCACTTGCCAGGACCATCACGGTGAAGGTCTGCCCCAGAGGGAAGGCGTTGTCCGGGTGCGTGAAGACCAGCCGCGTATTGTTGGTGTCCATGCTGAAGGTCCCGACGACCCGTGGCAGAATGCTGAACGCGCTGGTGACCGAGCTCGGGTCCATCGCCCGGCTAAAGGTCAGCTCGATGGAGCTTCGGGGATCGACGGAGGCCGCGTCGGCCAGGGGCCGCAGCCTGTTCTGCGTGTCGCGGAGCTGGCCCCGCACTGTCGGTGGCTGCGAAACCGACCCGGTCGAGAAGAGGATCGCGGTCGTCTCGAACGGGGCCTGGCCTGTCGTGCGGACTCCCTGGACGATCACCTGGTAGGACGTGTTCGGTTTCAGGGCCACCCGCGGGAAGATCGACACCTCGCGTCTTCCGGCGTCGAACGTGAAAGACCGATCGACCGTGGCCGTGTGGGCGACCGTGCGGGAGCCCTCCTGCAGGATCAAGTTTTCTTCCTTCAGGGTCGTCTGGTCGACGTCCGCGGGGAAGCTGATGACGATGACCTTGCGCACGTCCACGCTCTGGGCACCGTTTGCCGGATCGGTGACCACGATTGGCAGCCGAGCGATCAGGTTGGCGCTGAACGGGTCGCTGGTGTTCTCGGCACACCCCGCGGCCGCGAGAGCGATCAGGGCCACCAGCAACGGTATCCGTAGCTCCATAGGGACCCCTGTCAGTTCACGGGAACGATGATGACCTCGTCGGGCTTCACCATCTTGAGCTTCTCTCGGGCGACCTTCTCGACTCCCTCGTCGGTCTTGAGGAACTCGAGCTCCTGGGTCAGACGGTCGATCTCTTGCCCGGCCTCGACGACCCGGGCCTTTTCCTGCTCCAGCTTCTGCTCCAGTTTCCGGATCTCGATGTACTGGTCCAGGTACAGCTTGGAGATGAGCACGAAGAGCACGATGCAGCCGGTGATGAAGAGGAACTGGAACACGCCGCTGGAGATCGCTGCCGGAGGCGGCGCCGGGGCCCTGTCGCCCGCGGCCTCGGGCATCTCGAGGAGCGGCGTGTCGGTTCCGGGACTCTCGGACATCACTCGGGCTCTTCGAACTCGGCGACCCCGCCGTCCAGATCAGGCAGTTGCTGCTGGTCCGGGTCGGTGCCATCATCGGCAGGCTCGGGTTTGACGACGGTCACCGAGATTACCTTGTCGTTTTCTCCGAGGTCAATGATCCGAACACCTTGCGTGTCGCGTCCGATCTTCGAGATCGACGACGCGGTGATCCGGATGATCTTCCCCTCGCGAGTGCTGACGATCACCTCGTCGTCGTCGACCACCTCTCGGAAGCCTGCGACCCGCCCGTTGCGCTGATTTACCTTGACGTTGATGACGCCCTTGCCTCCGCGGCTCTGGACCCGATACTCCCCCATCTCGGTCCGCTTCCCGTAGCCGTTCTCCGTGACCACCAGCAGGCAGTCGGCATCGTTGCCTGCGACCTCCATCCCGACGACCTCGTCGTCATCCTCGAGCGTGAATCCCTTCACTCCCTGACTGACGCGGCCCTTGGCCGGGACGCCCACGACCTGGGTCCCGTCGGGGCGAGTCAGGTCCGCCTCGGGGAAGCGGATCGCCTGTCCCTGGGCCGAGCCCAGCACAATGTGGTTGTCGCCCTTGGTCAGGGCCACGCCCACCAGCTCGTCGTCTTCGCTGGCGAACTTCAGTCCGATGATGCCGTTCTGCCGAACGCAGCTCCCGTACTCGTCCAGGGTCGTCCTCTTGACCAATCCCTTCTTGGTGGCCATCACGATGAACTCGCCCGTGTCGAATCGCTGCACTGGCACGATCGCCGTCACCTTCTCGTCGGGCCGCAGGCTGAGGAGGTTGGCGATGGAGCGGCCCTTCGAAGTGCGGCTCCCTTCGGGGACGTCGAAGACGTTGGCCGCGAAGCACTTGCCCTGGGTCGTGAAGAACATCAGGATGTCGAAGGTGTTGGCCGCAAACGTCCTCTCGACGAAGTCTTCTTCCTTGAGGCTCATCCCGGACAGGCCCTTGCCGCCGCGGTGCTGTTTTCGGTAGGTGTCGAGCGGCAGGCTCTTGATGTAGCCGCTCCGGGTCACAGTGATGACCTTCGTCTCGTCGACATACAGGTCACGCGGATCGAACGTACTGGTGTCGACGATGAACGTGCTGCGGCGCTCGTCGCCGAAGCGGGCCTTGACGTCCTTCAACTCGGTAGCGATGACCTCTTCCACCTTCGAGATGTCCGAGAGGATCTCCTTGAGCCGGGCGATCGTCTTTCGCACCTCGGCCAGCTCTTCGATGACCTTGCGGGTCTCGAGGCTGGTCAGCCGCTGCAGCCGCATCTCGAGGATGGCGTCGGCCTGCACCTGGGAGAGGCCGAACTGGCTCATCAATCCGGCGCGGGCCTCGGCCGGGTCCTTCGACGCGCGGATGAGCTGGACGACCGCATCGATGTTGTCCAGGGCGATCTTGAGGCCTTCCAGCAGGTGGCACCGGTCTTCGGCCTTGCGCAGCTCGAACCGCGTGCGCCGCGTCACGACCTCGCGCCGGTGTTCCAGGAACTTGGCGCAGAGCTGCTTCAAGTTGAGCTGCAGGGGCCGGTTGTCGATCAGCGCCACCATGTTGACGCCGAACGTGGTCTGCAACTGCGTCAGCTTGAAGAGCTGGTTCAGGATGACCTGCGCGTTCTCGCCCCGGCGGATCTCGAAGACGATCCGCATGCCGCGACGGTCCGATTCGTCCCGGATGTCCGTGATGCCGTCGATCTTCTTGTCGCGCACCAGGTCAGCCGTGTCCTCGAGCAACTTGGCCTTGTTCACCTGATACGGGATCTCGTTCACGATGATCCGCTCGCGGTTCCCGCTCATCGGCTCGATCTCGGCCCGCGCCCGCACCACGACCCGCCCCCGCCCCGTCCGGTAGGCCTCGGCAATCTCGTTGCTTTGCAGAATCAAGGCTCCTGTCGGGAAGTCCGGCCCCTTGACGATCTTGAGGAGCTCGTCGATCGTCGTGTCCTTGTTTTTCAGGAGGAGCAGCAGCGCGTCGACGACTTCCCCGAGGTTGTGCGGCGGGATCTTGGTCGCCAGACCGACGGCGATGCCGTCCGACCCGTCGACCAGCAGCGTGGGAATACGGCTGGGAAGGACCCGCGGCTCTCGTTCGGATTCATCGAAGTTCGGGACGAAGTCGACGGTCTGCTTGTCCAGGTCTTCGAGGACTTCCTCGGCGAACTTGGTCAGCCGCGCTTCGGTGTATCGGTAGGCGGCCGGGGGGTCGCCGTCGACCGATCCGAAGTTGCCCTGTCCGTCCACCATCTCGTAGCGCAGGGAGAAGTCCTGCGCCATGCGCACCATCGAGTCGTAGACGGCCGCGTCTCCGTGAGGATGGTACTTGGCGATGACCTCGCCGACCACCGCCGCGGACTTCTTGTAGGCCTTGTTGCTGGCCAGCCCCAGTCGGTGCATCGCGTACAGGATGCGCCGGTGCACGGGCTTGAGCCCGTCTCGGGCGTCCGGCAGCGCGCGGCTGATGATCACGCTCATCGCGTAATCGATGTAGGAGTCCTTCATCTCGTCCTCGATCGGGACGGGAATGACGTTGCTTGCCAGAGTGTCCACCACGGTTCATCTACCCCTTGCCGATCGGGCACAACGGAAGCCCAGATCGTCGGCCTCCAGGTTCGGATTGAAGCTGGAGCGATAGGAACTCCTCAGCCGTTGGCGAGAGTCCCGGAATGAGCCCCCCTTGAAGACCTTGGATTTTCGGACCTGATACCAGCTATCGGTCCACTCCCAGACGTTGCCGGCCAGGTCGAGGGCCCCGCACGGGCTCTCACCGCCCTTGAACTTCCCGACGGGAGAGGGCGTCCCGAGGCCGCTTTCCTTGCAGTTGGCGTTCTCCGGGTCGAAGGACTCGCCCCAGGGATAGGTGCGGCCGTCGGTCCCACGGGCCGCCGCTTCCCACTCTTCTTCCGTGGGCAGGCGCTTCTGCGCCCATCGAGCGTAGTCGGCCGCGTCGACACACGTCACGTACACCACCGGCCAGTTGCCCGTACCGGGGGCATAACTTCCTTGCTTCCAGTGGCGAGGCGCGCGATGGCCGGTCGCCTGGACGAACCGGCGGTACTGCTCGTTGGTGACCTCCGTACGATCGATGTAGAAAGGCGAAACGCTCACACGCCTGGCCGGGCGCTCGTCTTCTTCTCCGTCGTTCGAGCCGATCAGGAACTCGCCGCCCTCGAGGAAGACCATCCCGGTGGTCCCTCCGGGTTCGCCGCCGGCCCCGCCGGTCTCCTTTTTCTCGAAGCTCGTGCCGGTGACGCCGGCGAGGTTTCCCAGATAGATCGCCAGCGAGCCTCCGATTTCCAGTTCCACGGAGAGGTCCTCGTCCCGCATCCGGCCCTCCACCCGCTTGCCACTCGAGAGCGTGACCCGCACCTGGGTTTCGATCTCGCCCCAGATATCGAGGCGAGCGATATCGGCCGTGCGGATCTCGACCGTTCCGTAGCCCGCGAGCAGCAGCACCTTTCGGTTCGTGATCCTCCCGGTCAGGAGGTCGCCGTTCCTGAAGCGGAACTGGTGCAAGCCGGGAGGGTGCTCTCCGCCGGCCACCTCGACGGCCAAGTTCTTCACTTTCTCTTTGCGCAGGTGAACGATCGCGCCGCTCTGCTCCCGGAAGTCGATCTGGTTGGTCAAGACGAAACCGCTCACCCGGTCGCCGTTACGCAGGGCCGCGCCTTCGATGCCCTGCCCCGACGGATCGAGCAAGAGCGACCCCAGGTTGGCGCGATCCACCGTCAGCAGGCAGTACGGTGTCTGGACCTGGAACTTCTCGGTGAGCACGGTGCCGATCAGCTCTTTGCCGTCCAACAGCGTCAGCACGTTCAGGCTACCGGCCCACCCGGCAACCGGGGTGAGCACGGTTGCCAGCGAGGTCACCCAGAAGAGCAACCGCGTTGCCCATGCGGGCGGTCCGACCACCAATCGTCGCATCGAGTGCTTCCTCGCTCTCTTCTTGGCAGGCTGTCGCAGGGTCTGGTCAGATGTCCAGATTGCGTGCTTCCTTGGCGTACTGCTCGATGAACTCGCGACGCGGCTGCACCTGATCGCCCATCAGCACACTGAACAGGTTATCCGCTTCGATGTCGTCTCCCAGCTTCACCTTCAGCAGTTTTCGGTTCTCACGCATCATGGTCGTCTCCCAGAGCTGCTCGGGGTTCATCTCGCCCAGACCCTTGTACCGCTGGATGCTCAGCCCCTTCTTGCCGTGGCTGTCCAGGACATCGATCAAGTCCTGATACGAGCGAGCCGGAACCGCTTCCTGGGTCCCGACCTTGACCTCCAGCGGCAGCCGGTACTGGGTGATGCCGCACGACTCACGCAACCGGTACATGGCCTCGAAGCCGAACTCCATCAGGTCTTCCTCGTCGAGTTTCTCGACGAGGTCCGCACCGTCGATGCGGCTCTTCACCACGAGCTTGCGCACGCCGTCGGCGGCGTCGACCTCTGCGACGGCCTCGATCTCGAGACCCAGGCTCTTGGCCTCCGCCCGCAACTGAGCGGCATACGCTTGCAGCGCCGGTTCGTTCTCGAGCGCCACCGGCAGCTTCTCTTCCACCTGCAGGAAACAGTCGGCAAGCAGCCCCAACAGCATCTTGCGCGAGAGCTTCGTGTAGAACTTGCGCAGGTGCGAGAGCCCTCGATACAGGGCCTCGACCTGGCTGGGGCTGTGTCTTCCGGGCACGGGCGACGCCGCGCTGGTGATTTCCAGCTCCACGTCCAGGTTATGGGCCACGAAGTCGACCATCTCTTCTTCGCTGTTGATGTACTTCTCGCTCTTGCCCTTCTTGACCTTGTAGAGCGGCGGCTGTGCGATGTAGACGTGGCCGGCCTCGATCAGCGGCTTCATGTATCGGTAAAAGAACGTCAGCAACAGCGTGCGGATGTGGCTTCCGTCCACGTCGGCATCGGTCATGATGACGATCTTGTGGTAACGGAGCTTGGCCACGTCGAACTCGTCCTCGCCGATCCCGGTCCCCAGCGCCATGATGAGGATCTTGATTTCTTCGCTCGAGAGGATCTTGTCCAACCGGGCTTTTTCGACGTTCAGGATCTTACCTTTCAGCGGCAGGATCGCCTGGTACGTACGGTCGCGCCCCTGCTTGGCCGAGCCACCGGCGCTTTCACCCTCGACCAGGAACAGTTCGCAGAGCGCCGGGTCGCGTTCGGAGCAGTCCGCGAGCTTTCCAGGGAGGGATGACGAATCGAGCACGCCTTTGCGACGGGTCAGTTCCCGGGCCTTGCGCGCGGCTTCGCGGGCTTGCGCTGCCACCAGGGCCTTTTCGACGATCTTGGCCACCACGTCCGGATGTTCCTCGAAGTAGTAGCCGAGCTGCTCGTTGACCATCGATTCGACGATGCCCTTCACGTCGGCATTTCCGAGCTTGGTCTTTGTCTGGCCCTCGAACTGCGGGTCCGCCAGCTTCAGACTGATCACGGCCGTCAGGCCTTCCCGGACGTCGTCGCCGCCGAGGTTGACTTCCTTCTTGATCTTGAAGTAGCTGGCGTTCTTCTTGATGTAGTCGTTGATCGCCCGCGTCAGGGCGGCCTTGAACCCGACCAGGTGCATGCCCCCTTCCTTCGTGTTGATGTTGTTCACGAAGGAGAGCAACGTTTCGGAGTAGCCGTCGTTGTACTCGAGGGCAACCTCGACCTCCACCTCTTCCTTTTTCTTGACGATGTAGATCGGTTCCCGATGGAGGGCGTTCTTGTTCTTGTTCAGATGCCGGACGAATTCGACAATTCCGCCGCTGTAACGGAAGTCGTGGCGCTTTCCCGACGCCTCGTCGAGGATACTGATGCGTACGCCGCTGTTCAGGAAGGCCAGTTCGCGCATCCGGTTCGAGAGGACCTCGAAGTCGAACTGGGTCTCGGTCATGATCAGCCCATCGGGATAGAACCGGACGTGCGTTCCGCGCCGCTTCGTGTCGCCGACCATAGCCATGTCCATCTGCGGGATGCCTCGGGCGAAGACCTGATGGTAGATCTTCCCGTCTCGATGGACCCACACCAGTAGCTTGGTCGACAGGAAGTTGACGACTGAGACGCCCACGCCATGGAGACCGCCCGATACCTTGTAGGCCTTCTTGTCGAACTTGCCGCCGGCGTTGAGCTTCACCATGATGACTTCCAGCGCCGGTCGTTTCTCTTTCGGGTGGATATCGACCGGGATGCCTCGCCCGTTGTCGATCACGCTGCACGAGCCATCAGAGTGCAGGATCAGTTCGATGTCGGTGCAGACCCCTGCCAACGCTTCGTCGATGGAATTGTCCACGACTTCGTAGACCAGGTGATGCAATCCATCGATGCCGGTGGAACCGATGTACATGCCCGGCCGCTGGCGGACGTGTTCACGTCCTTCCAGGACCTGGATCTCGCTTGCTCCATAACTTTGCTGTTCGGCCGGCGCCCCGGCCGCTGCGGGTGCATGATCGTCCGCTTCGGGGGTTGGCTTCTGATTTTCATCCATGGGGGTTTGTCCTCCGAGCTGGCCTGGGGTTGCCAGCTCGTCACGATCGCTTTACCGCGGCGGCTTGCCTGCGTGCCGCCAGTCGGAAGATTCGACCCAGTCTTTGTCGGAGTACCGGGTCTTCGAGGCGAGAGATGGTCTGGTCGATCTCCGCCTCGACTTCTCTGGATAGGGGAGGGAGCTCGGCTTCGCTTTCTCTTTTCGAAGACGCGTCTCCTTCCATGGGTCGCTCAGGTTTCCCTTTTGCTTTGCTGGGCTTGAACTCGAGCCGTGTCACGCCGGCCTTCGGCGCATGACGGGAGAGATTCTCGAGCAGTGCGCTTTCCATGAACCGTGCTTCCTGCATCCATCCGCTCGAAGAGGCCTCGATGGAGAGAACTCCGTCGCGCAGGTAGGCCGGTCGGAGATGCTTCAACAGGTTCTGGCCGACGATGTCCTTCCATCGGCTCACGATCCTGGCGCAGGCTGCCAGGTCTTTGCCCTGGGGTCCCAGTTTGTACAGTGTGCTTCTCACAGCCTGTCCCGCGGTCAGGAGACCGCGTCGACGGCCCCATTTCTTACTCGGAATCTTCTGCACTCCGACCCTTCGAACTCCTTTTCCAGACTTGCGTCCGTTCCTGTCAGGAAGATTTGCGTGTTGCGCGGCAGCCAGCATGTCATCCGACGGCGGCGCGTCTCGTCCGTCTCACTGAAGGCATCATCCAGCAACATGATGGGGGGGTCTTCTCGCACCTGCGAGATCGTTGCCGCTTCGGCCAGCCGCAAGCGTAGCAGGACGTCTTTGAGCTGCCCACGTGAAGCCACTCGCTTGATGGGCCATCCTCCCAACCGGATGGACAGATCGTCACGATGAGGGCCGACTGTCGTCGTTCGGAGCCGGAGATCTTCGTCCAACCGCGTTTGCCAGCTTTGCAGGTACCAGGCTTCGAGCTCTTGCGTGCTCGTCGCCGCGGCAGGAACGGTCTCTCCGCACGCCAGCCGGTACTCCAGGTCCATCCTCTCTTCCTCCCCGGCGTGGGGAAGTTCGACAATGGTGCGCTCCAGTTCGCTGACGGCCCGCCGGCGGTCATGGACCAGCCGTGCAGCCACGCGTGCCAGTTGAACCTCGATTACGCCCAGCTCTGCCCCGTGCCGATGCCGTACCAAGAGTACGTTCCGGC
Source organism: Candidatus Rifleibacteriota bacterium (assembly GCA_016213865.1). The sequence continues at coordinate 37,746 of JACQZL010000423.1, read as the reverse complement.
TTCGCAGCAGCTTTTGATACTCCAGATAGACTCCGAGGTAGCTCACTGCCAGCTCCAGACAGAGGGTATCCAGAAAGGCTCGCCGGGTCGCCGGGGGTCCGGTGAGGATGTCCAGGTCCGTGCTCTCCTGGAAGACACAGGGAAGAGTCGCGTAGAGCTGGCTGGTTCGTTCGAGCCGCTGCTGGTCCAGCGAGATCCGCCGAGCGCCGCTGCTGTCGATCCCGAACCCGACCGAGTGCGGCAACCCTCGGCCGTCTTCGAACTCGGCGTCGATACGGCAGTGGATCTGCCCATGGCGAACGATGTCGGTACGGGTTCTCACTCGTGCCGATCGTCCTCTGGCCACCAGGGCGATGGCTTCGAGCAGGTTCGTCTTTCCCTGGGCATTTGCTCCAATTAACAGGTTCACTTCAGGTCCTGGACGGAATTCCAACCCTGCGTAGTTGCGGAAGTGCGCCAGCGACAGCCTCGAAAGCCTCATTCACCCCAGCTTCTCCCGGATTCGGATGCGGAGCCGTTCCACGGTCTCGTTCAAGGATGGGTCTGTCTTGAGGTTCTCCTCGACCTTCGTGCAAGAGTGAAGGACTGTCGTGTGGTCCTTCTTGCCGAAGGCCTCGCCGATCTCCATCAGGGTGCGGCTGGCCAGTTCGCGGCATAGGTACATCGCGATCTGCCGCGGGATAACGACCCGTCGTTGCCGCCGCCGTCCTATGAGGTCTTCCTGTCTCAGCTCGAACTGGTGACAGACTTCTTCCTGGATCATCCCTATCGAGATCTCGTGCGGTTTCTGGGGTCCGGTGGTCGTACGCAGGGTTTCGTCGACCAAGGCCACCGAAAGGGGGAGCCCCAGGACGCTTGCCTTGGCCACGACCGTCCGGAAGACGGCCCGCAGCTCGCGAATGTTGCTCGAGACGCGTTCCGCGATGTAGCGAATCACCTCGTCGGGGATCGCCACGGCTTCTTCCACTGCTCGTGACTTGAGAATCGCGATGCGCATTTCCAGGTCGGGGGGGATGAGGTCAGCGACCACTCCTGAAGCGAATCGGCTACGTAGTCGTTCCTCCACTTTCTGGAGCTGATGAGGCTGCTTGTCGCTGGTCAGGACGATCTGTTTGCGCGCCTGGTGCAGGGCGTTGAAGGTGTGGAAAAACTCCTCCTGGATGCGCTCGCCGGATTCGAAGAACTGGACGTCATCGAGAAGCAGACAGTCGACATCCCGGTACTTCTTTCGGAACCGGTCCCACGGTTTCTTGTTCTGGATGTAGTCGATGTACTCGTTGTGGAAGACCTCGCTCGACACGTAGAGCACTCGGGCCTTCGGGTGGGCCTTCAGGATTTCGTGCCCAATCGCCTGCATCAGGTGGGTCTTCCCCAGCCCGACTCCCCCGTAGAAATAGAGCGGGTTGTAGTTCTTTCCGGGACTCAGGCTGACCGAGCGGGCCAGGGCATGGGGGTAGGCATTCGATTTCCCCACGATGAAGCTGGCCATGGTGTACTCGGGATTCAGGTTGGAAGAGTGCCCGGGGCTGCCTGCGGGCACTTCGCTGCTGGCTCCGCTGCCGGTGTTTCCGGGGATGACCGCGGTCGCCGGCTCCGAGATCTCTGCTTTTCGTGGCGCTGTCGGACCTTCGTGGACCTCGTACACGATCTCCCTCACGTCCAGGTCCAGGGCTGTCAGGCCAGCCTGGATCCGAGTGCCGTACTCTCTGGTCAGCTTCTCTCGCACGAAGGCGTTGGGTACCTCGACCGTGAGCTGTGCTCCGGATCGGCCGAGGCCGGTCGTACCGGTCAGGTAGGCTTCCAGTGTCGGGCTCGCTTCCGTCTGTCGCAGCCACGCCAGCAGGTTTCCCCAGATTCTCTTTCCTTCGTTTTCCTTGTTCATCTGCCCAGATTCAGTCACGAATTCCCAGACTTTTTCACTCTTTCCACAAGTGCTGATTCCGGGGCTCCCGGCCGTTGTCGCTCCGTGAGAGCCCTAGCTGCCAAGCTCCTTTTCTGTTTTCGGATCCTCTGTGGATCCCCGGGCGGTTCCTCACGTTTCACCAGCCCGTCCCCTTTACGCCACCGGGTTCCAACTCGTTTTCCCCAGGACGCTCTTCTTCCAAATCTGTTTGCTGTTCTGTCTATTTTGCCTTTTCCACGAATCCCCAGCCATGATGATGATGCTGATGATTCATGGGCATGACATCACCACCGGACCATTCTCCGCGCGCGAATGAAACGGAGGGCTCCAGAATATCACAGATTCGAAAGGGATACAACTTCGTCTCTTCCCGGGCAGAGTATGTCCTCACCACGGGTGGAGCCTCCCCTTGGGGAGAACCCTGCGCCAAACCCGTTTTGTTGGCCTCGAAAGCCTGGTCTGGCGCTTCCAGTCGAGGTTCTGCTTGACTCGAAGTCCTCTTCGGAGGTATAGTGACCGCCTCACCGGCCTCGGCCGGGAGTTTCTTTTTCTTCGTTTGACCAGGAGCAGTCATGAAAAGGACTTTTCAACCTCACGTGCTTCGACGCAAGCGCAACCACGGGTTCCTGAAGAGGATGGCTAGCCCGGGTGGGCGACAAGTCATCCGGAGGCGGCGTCATCGGGGACGAAAGCGTCTGTCCGTGTGAGCGGCAAAGATCTGCCAGCTTCTCCGGTGCAGATAAGCGGCCTGACAAGAGTCTCCGGAAGACGAACCGGTGAAGGTCCGAACGCTCAAGACCCGCACGGAAATTGAAGACCTGACGTCACACGGCCGCCGGGTCGCGCTGGAGTTCCAGGTCGTCTACTTCCAGCAAATTGCCGGGCAGTCAGATAGCGCCGTGGCCATTCAGGTATCCAAGAGGCTAGGAAAGGCCGTCTACCGGAATCGAATCCGGCGGGTGATCAAGGAGATCTGCCGGCTGGACTTTCCGAGATTTCGAAGAAACGGGCATTTCGTGATCATCGCCCGCTCGAAGGCCAGAGAAGCGGACTTCAACAAGCTGCGAAGCGACCTGAACCGCCTCTTCGAAACCGAGGGTTTCTTGGCAAGTGAAGAAAGAAGCACAGCCGCCCATCCATGAAAGCTGTTGAACGCATGGTCGAGGCGGGACTGATCGCCGGCATCCGGGGGTACCAGTATGCCGTGGCACCGCTACTAGGAAGGAACTGCCGTTTCCATCCGAGCTGCTCGGAGTACGCGGCCCAGGCGCTCGGCAAGTACGGACCGTGGATAGGTACGGTCAAGAGCGTGTGGAGACTGCTCCGATGTCAACCCTATAGCCGTGGAGGATTCGACCCGGCATGAAGAAAGGCCTGCAGATGAAGAGAGACTGGCGAAGCCCACTGCTCGCGATGAGTGGTTGGCTGCTTCTCCTCACAGGACTTGCCTTGGCCGTGGCGGGACCGGCCGGCAGTGATTCCCTCAAGACCTTCGAGACCTCTCTCTACACGGCCAAGATCGACCCGAACGGGAACGTGGTGAGCTTCTTGGCGAAGGTGTTCCAGGACGACCTTCTCAAGAACGGGTTCGTCCAGAAAGAAAAGCCCCTCCCCAAGATGGGCGGATTTCTCGTCGGGCCGATGGGTCATCTCTCGACCGACGCCCGACTGGTCACGACCATGACGGCCAAGGGGACCTTCGTTTCGCGAGATCCGACAGGCAACTGGCTTCCGAAAGAGCTGGAGATAGAAAGGCAGTATCGGTTCGTCGACGGGAGCTACGCCTTCGAGGTGGAGCTTACGTTGCGCAACACCGCCTCGCGGACCATTCCTCTCTCGGCAACACTGGGAGAAACCGCAGTCTGGCTAGGGCCGGCCTTGCCAAGCTCGAGCTACGCGAGCTTCGAGGTCGTGGGGGCAACTCCGCAGGCCGGTCTCGAAAGCCTCAGCCTCAAGGACGAGGTCAAAGCGACGGCTCCGGGACTGAAGTGGATCGGATGCCGCGAGAACTACTACTGCAGTGTCTTGCAGGAGCGACAGGGACGCGGGCATTACCTCTACGCGAACGTTGCCTTCGAAGAAGCCGACAAGACGCAGTATAACGCGGTGCTGCTGGGTTTCCGCTATCAATACGCCGAGCTTCGCAGCAAGGAAGAAGCAAACCTGTCTTTCCGGATCTACCTTGGCCCCAAGCTGGAGCATGACCTTGCGGCAGCAGGCTATGCCGCGATGTTCAATAACTGGGACGGGCTGACGGGCAGCATCGGAAAGATGATGTTCCAGATGCTGCAGGTGTTCCACCGGATCACAGGCAGCTACGGTATCAGCATCCTGTTGCTCACGCTGCTCGTGAAGGTCGTCCTGCACCCGCTCAACATCAAGCAGCTCAGATCGATGCAGAAACTGCAAGAGCTGCAGCCCAAACTCCAGGAGCTTCAAAAGAAGTACTCGGACAAGCGCGAGTTGCAGACAGAGATGCAGAAGCTCTACGTCCAGCACAATGTGAACCCGCTGGGCGGTTGTTTCCCCATCGTGTTGCAGATCCCGATCTTCATTGCACTCTACAGTTGCTTGATGGGGGCGATCGAGCTCAAGAAAGTGCGTTTTTTGTGGCTTCCTGACCTTGCCAAACCAGATCCCCTGGCGCTGCTTCCGATTCTCTTCGCGGGAAGTATCTACCTCTCATCGAAGATGAGCTCTAGCCCTCAGATGGACAAGAGCCAGCAGACCGTGATGCAAATCATGCCCATCATGATGCTGGTGCTGATGGTCAACGTTCCCTCGGGCGTGATGCTCTATCTGGCCGGACAGAGCGTTCTGTCGATCGCAGAAACGCGCGTCAACCAGCGAGCCGTCGAGGCGGAAAAGGCAGCGGCGATGATGAACAAAGGAAAACGTCGCGGGAAAAAGAGCGAAACCACGGCACCGAAGTCCTCGACCGAAGAGTGATTTCGAAGCCGTAGGCTGAAGGCGAGAAGACGGCTTGCGGATGAGCGGACCTGGATCCTCACACCGAGGAAGAGCTTGGGCGTGACGATACAGGAGAGAATCGAAGGCGATGCGTCCCTGAACGACTGCGGTGACGAGCAGCCGACCATCTTCGCCCGTGCGACAGCCGAGGGTGAAGGAGCCATCGGAATCGTGCGGCTCAGCGGAACTCGAGCCATCGGCACGATCGGGCGGTTGTTCGTCAAACCGAACGGAAAGCCGCGGAAGAAATGGAAGAGCTACAAGGCGCATCACGGTTTCCTGATTGAGCCGGCAAGCGGACGGCGTCTCGACGAGGTGCTCGTCCTGTTCTTGCCGGCGAAGCAATCGTTGACCGGGGAGGACGTCGTCGAGATCCAGTGCCACGGCGGGCCCTCCGTGATGAGAGCGATCCTGGGGCTGCTGTCCAGAGAAGGGCTGCAACCGGCCCAACCCGGAGAGTTCACACGCAGGGGATTCCTGAACGGGAGACTCAGTCTCGATCAAGCAGAGGCAATCCTGGATCTGGTCAAAGCGCGATCCGAGGAAGCGGCGCTGGCAACGATCGAGACTCTCTCGGGCAGGTTGCGCACGCGAATTCGCGAGCTCCGGGAAAAAGCACTCGCGTTGCTCGGCGAAGCCGTCGCTCAGATCGAATTCGGAGAAGAGGGAGAGCTGGGCTTGGATGAAGAGAGCCTGGAGAGCCGGGGAAACGACTTGAAGGCAGCACTGGAGAAGCTAGGCGCCGGACAAGAACGCGCACGGCTTCTGCGTGAAGGCATCCGGATCGTGCTGGCGGGGAGTCCGAATACCGGAAAGTCCAGTCTGATGAACGCAGTCCTCTGCTGCGATCGTTCGATCGTGACCGAAGTCCCGGGCACGACCCGCGACACGATCGAAGAAACGCTCTGTTACCGAGGCCTGTCCTTCGTGTTCGTGGACACCGCGGGGCTGCAGGAGAGCAGCGATTTGGTGGAGACGCTGGGCATGGAAAGGACGCGACGGGCCCTCGAAGGGGCCGATCTCATCCTTTTGCTTCTGGACCTGACACGGCCAATCACAGAGCGGGAAGTCGAGCTCGCGCTGGAACTGGCCAGGAGAAAGCGTCCAGTGGTGATCGTGCCCAACAAGGGTGACGTCGCCTGCGTACAAATCGAAGATGAGCTCGCAAAGCTCGAGTGGCCCGCCGGGCACACCATACCGGCCACGGCGCCGATCTCGGCATTGACCGGGGCCGGCATCGAAGGACTGCTGGGTCGGCTGCACGAGCTGGTGACTTCGCAGTTGATACCTCCCTCGAGAGAACCGCTGGTATGGAATGAACGCCACTGGAGCTGTCTGGAGAAAGCCAAGGCTGCGCTCGAAGGGTTCCTCGAGGGGCTGAATCAGCGACTCCCGCTCGATGTGGGGCTCATCGACCTTGACGAGATGACACGGCAGCTCGGGCTGATCACCGGAGAAGTCGTCACCGACGACATCCTCGAAGAGATTTTCAGCAAGTTCTGCATTGGAAAGTAAGGGACCTCGAGGTTTCGATGGAAGTTGTACCCTGGGAACCTGCGATGATTGCGGGGTCCATGGGAATTCTCAAGTAAACACAGAGACACAGAGACACGGAGACACAGGGAAAATTCTCATCAAATCAGCTCCTCTGTGCCTCCGTGTCTCTGTGTTGAATGACGACCTCTCGAGCCTCGTGGCGATGCAGGCTACGATTTCTCGGCATCGCTCCCTTCGACAAGCTACGGATTGACGATCCTCGAAAGCGCGCCTATCATGGTCTATCCGTTAATCAGGAGGCCGGATCATGCATCGTTCTCTCGCCACCCTTTTCCTGGCAGTCCTCACGGTGTCCTTCGCTCTTGGAGCGCAGCCGGACATCCTGCTCGTGGATGACGGAAACAAGGACCGACTCGAAGGCTTCTATGGCCCACTTTGCCTGGAAGCCGCGCGCACCTATCAGGTCTGGACGGTGTCCGAATCGCAGGCTGTGCCGGCGACGGGTATCGATGCGTTCAGGACAGTCGTCTGGCTGACAGGCGGGAACCCGAACCCTGCCGGCATCGAAGGTGGGGACGAGAATCTGCTCCGATACGTGAAGACCGGCGGGAGACTGGTGCTGATCGGGGACCACGTGGGTGGGGTCTGCCGCAAGACGCTCGCGGAAGTATTCGGGCTGGAGTTCCGCCGGCACAACACCCTGATCGAGCGAACCGGCGGACGGCTTCCGGATGCAGTCTCGCAAGGCCTGGCGCTGCACCTGGCCATCCCGGGCTGCGATACGGCGCGCTACTTGAAGCGTCGGCCCGGCCGGGACCAGGCGCGAGCAGAGACCGTCTTCTTCGCCAACGACCGCGGCGAGTCGAACCTGACGGCCGCCCGTATCGAGAGCCTCGAAACGCCGAGATATCGCGCCGCGTGGTTCGGCTTCGAGCTCCAGCACGTGAAGGACCTGACCAAGGCTGCTCAGGTCTTCACTCGCACCGTTCGATGGGTGACCCCCGAGCCTCCGCCGAAGGCCCCGGTGCAGCAGTTCCCGAAACTCTGGAAGGGCCGGTAAGAAAGCTACTCGCCCCCGCCGGAGGGCGGTTCTGAGCTGCCGGAAGCCGGAGGCTGTGGTTCCGCTGCAGGAGCCACGTCAGGAACCGAGGACGGAGGGGCTGCCTGCCCCATGAACTCGACTCCGGCAGGAGCACGACCGGAAGCGGACTGTCCGGGCTGGCCGGTGGCCACGGCCTCGGCGCGACGCTCCAAGAGGAGCATCGCCTCACGGATCCGTGCCGGGTCGTCTTCGACGCGGAAGCGAGTCGAGAAGAGCTTGGTCGTGCGCAAGATGTAGGTGTTGCCGTCCTTGCGACGGCGGATCATGCCCTTCTCGGTCAAAGACTTGACGTGGTCGTAAGCCGTGCTGCCCCTCAGCTCCACCAGTCGGGACTGAGCCAGCGGTTGGTTGACGGCGATGACGGAGAGGGTCTTGAGCGCGGCTGGTTCCAGCTCGGGAGGCATCAGCAGCGCAGCCACGTCTTGATACTGATTGCGCAGGGCGATGACATAGCCGGCTCCCTGCTTCACGATTCCCAAAGCGGTCTCCCTGGCGGCGTAGTCGGCCGTCAGTTCCTTGATGACGCGCTGGACGTCGGTCCTGGAACGTTCGAGCAGATCCGCGATCTCTTGAGACCTGAGCGGGGCCTGAGAGGTGAAAAGAAGGGCCTCGACCCGGGCCTTCAACAGAACGTGGAGCGCGGATGGCGGTGGTTCGACGGAGGCGACGCTCGAGGGCTGGGTAGGATCAGCTCCTGCTTCGACCGGCCCAGGAAGAGCGGAGGGGAGAAGGGACGTCTCAGACTGTAGGGCGGCCCCCTCCGTCCGTCCTTCGAGACGCGCTCCTGATACTGAGGAGCTCTGGTCAGTTCCTTCGGAGCGCTCCTCAGGACGAACGGAAGGGAAGAACCCCGCCATGGAAGGGTGAGCGGAAGAAGGAATGACTGGCTCGAAAGAGGTGGAGGCAGGGACTGTCGGTTCAGGGGGCGTGGCGGGAACGAACTCGGACGCCGTGGCGGGGACGGCCTCTGGTCCGGAGTAGGTATCAGTGAGGACCGCCTCAGCGGGCGCCGGAGCGGGAGCAGCCGTAGGCTCGAAAACCGTGGGAACGGCGGCGGGCACCGGAGCGGAGGGTTCCGGAGCTGGCTCCGGGGCCTCCGCGGGCTGGAGAGGATCAGACACGGAGCACCACCAGGTCTCCGTAGAAGTCCTCTTGTTCGAGATCGACCACGCTGTCGGAGGCCAGGAACATCAGGGCCATGAAGGCCGTGATCGGCGAGAGGCCGTCGCGGATCAGTTCGTGGAAGAAGAAGCGGACCGTCCCGGTCATGCTGCCCACCAGTTCGCCAAGGACGCCACGCAGTTGCTCGATGTCGTTACCCAGGTGGTCCTGGTGGGTCGACTCGATGACGTCGTCGGTCACCATCACGCCCGGGCTGCGACGGCGGCGACTGGCGGACTGGCGCTCATAGAGGGTGAGCGCGTCGATCAGGTCCTGGAGGGTGATGGGGCGATGATGGTCCCGTCGCGGGCGCGGGTAGACGAGGATGTCCACCCTTCGTCGTTGCCAGCGCTCGAGGGCCACGTTGATGACGTTGGACGGCTCGTCGTCCCAGCCTGCATCTTCGAGATCCTCGGTGATGGCCTGACCCAGGTCGCACTGACGGGCCAGGATCTCGGCCTTCATGCGCAACAGGACCGCGGCGTAGAAGAGCATCTTGCCCGTTACGGGAAGATTCGCTTCACCGCGCTCGTCCAGGCGCCTCAGGTAGCGGTCTGTGACCTGGAGGATGTCGATGTCCCAGGGATCGATCTCGTTGCGCTCGGCCATCTCGACAAGGATGTCGATGCCGGCATCCGAGCGTTCGGGCTCTGGCTGGGGAACTATGGCGAGGGCCTGCATCTCAGGGTTGGGCCTGGTCGGGTGGGGCCGGTGGGAGCGGCAACTGGGTCACGTTCTTGGGCAGGGGCCCGGGCTCCATTGCATCCAGCTCCAGCCCCTTGACCTGCGAGTAGCCGTTGCGGGGCTGGTAGACGCCAATGGTCCTCTGGGACCGTTCGAGCATGGCGGACTTGTGGGAGACCACGATGAACTGCGTCTTCTCGGCCTGGCTGCGCATCATCGCCGCCAGCCTCTCGGTGTTGGGCCCGTCCAGGAACGAGTCGACCTCGTCGAAGACGTAGAACGGGGCCGGATTCCAGCTCTGGAAGGCGAAGACGAAAGCCAGGGCGGTCAAGGACTTCTCTCCGCCGGACATGGCCTCCATCCGTTCCATCTTCTTGTCCTTGGGCTGGGCCTTGATGACGAGGCCACCGGCGAACGGGTCTTCTTCGTTTTCGAGGGTGAGCTTACCGTGCCCGGCCGACATCTGGGCGTAGAGGTTCTGGAAGTTGGCGTTGATCCCGTCGAAGGCGCTCATGAAGCTGGCCAGCTTCTGCTTGCCGATCTGGTCCATCCGGTCGAGCAGGTTGGTTTTCTCGACCGTCAGGGCCTGCAGTCGAGCCGACAGATCTGCATGGCGTGAGGCTAGCTCGTCGTACTGTTCGATGGCCAGCATGTTGACCGGCTCCATCGCATCCATCTGGGCGGCGAGTTTGAGCACCTTCGCCTGACAGCTTGCCAGAGTCTCGCCTTCCGGGACCAGGACCGGCGGCAACTGGGCGTCGACTGCCTCGAGCCGGTCGACCTCCTCGCGCAAGACGTCGAACTCACGGCTTTGCAACGAAAGCTGCCCCTCGACCCGGAACAGTCGCGCTTCGATACCTTCGCGCTGCTCCTTGAGACGCTCCTGCGCCGCCGACAACTGGTCGCGCTCGGTCTTGAGGGCCTTGACGCTCTCGGACAGCTCGGAGATCTCGCCGCTCATCTTCTCTTGCTCGGCAAAGAGGGCCTCGGAGGCCGCGCGCGTCTCCTCGATCTGATTGCGAAGACCCGAAAGCTCCGTCTCGATGAGCTGCAGGTCCGACTGCCAGCCTTCGATGTTCTTCTGGAGGAACCCGATCTCCAGCTCCAGGGCCTTGGTCTTCTCCTTGAGCGACAGCGATTGGGCCTCCGAGACACGGATCTCGCCATCGATGCGGGTTGCCTTGGCCGCAGAATCCTGGAGCGCGAGCTGTGCGAGCTGCTGGTCCAGCGTGGCCAGGTGGTCCTCCTGCTCGGCCACTTCCTGTCCGAGACGCACGAGCTCGCGGTTGCTGGCCTCGATCTCTTTCTGGAGACTCGCGGAGCGCTCGGCCAGCTCGGCCAGCTTCTGCTTGGAGGTCTCGACGACGGCCGTCATTTCGGCCTCTTCCGCCCGGTCACGAGTCAGCTCGACGTCGATCTTGTCCAGGGAGCGGCGCGTCTCCTCCAGGTAGCCGGCCACGGAGGTGAGCTGCTTGTCGGCGCCGTCCATCTCTCGCTTGAGGGACTCGATGCGCTTTTCCAGTTCCACGACCCGGCGCCACTTGGCCTCGACCTCGTCGCGCGTGGTGCGTACGCGGGCCTGGGGACGCGAGCCTCCGGTCATGGCGCCCGACATCTCGAGGAGATCGCCGTCCAGGGTCACCGTGCGCATCCGGCCCAGCATGGGCAGAGCGACGTTGAGCGTCTTGGCGATGACCGTCCGGCCGAGAACGTAGGCGAAGATGGTCCGGTACTCGGGGTCGAACTCGATCAGCTCGACAGCGAAGCCCAGAAAACCCGACTGCGAAAAGGACGGCAGCGAAGTGTCCGCACGGATCTTGGTGAGAGGCAGAAACGTGAGCCGGCCGGCCCCTTCGCTCTTGAGAAGCTCGATGCACCGCGCGCCGACGTTCTCGTCCTCGACGACGACGTGCTCGAGGCGGCGGCCCGCGGCGGCTTCGATGGCTGCGGCGTATTCCTTAGGGATGCGAGCCAGCTCGCCGACCGTTCCGCGGATGCCCCGGATGCCGGCCTCGAAGAGGACCTTCATGGCCCTGCCTGCGCCGCCCTCCGACAGGGCCTGCTGCTTGGCGACGGCCTCGGAGTGCTCGCGATCGGCGGCCCGGAGCTGGCGATCCGTCTCCTGCAGTTGAGTGCGCTTGGATGCGAGCTCCTGGCGCAGGAGCTCGGAGCGGGTCGAGGCCTTGGCGGCTTCGCTCTGGAGCGAGGCGCGAGTTTGCTCGCCGTCGGCGCGGATGGTCTGGAGGTTGGCGAGCTTGGCTTCGATGTCGGCACGCGCGGCCTGGGCCTCCGAGGCGTGGCGACGGTTCTCGTCCAAGGTGGCTTGCAGGCTGTTGCGGTAGCTGCGAAGCTCCATCTCGGCGAGCTTCTTCTCCTGCAGGTCTCCGCGGAGACGGCCCACCTCGGAGATGGTGTCCGCGTGCTCCTGGTTGATGCGGGAGATCTTGTCGTGCAGCTTCGCCAGTTCCTTCTTGAGCCTGTCGAGCTGCTGATCGAGCGTTGCCAGCTCGGCCTGGTGCGTGCCCACTGCGGCGGTCTTGAGGTCGAGCGAGCGGCGGGCGCTGTCGAGATCGCGGGCCACGGTACGGCCTCGCTCCATCTTCTCGGAGACGATGGACTGGAAGTGTCCGCGGCGGTCTTCGAGTCGCGCCAGCTCGCCCTTGAGCTCCTCCATGCGGGTCAACTTGGCCAGGCGCTGCTCTTCGCCCTTGGCCCGAATCTCTTGCTGCAGGAGCGACATCCGGCCGGCAGTCTCCTGGATCTTGACCTCGACAGCGGCTTTCTTGTCCTCGAGCTCGGCCCGCTCTTGCAGGCGGGTCTGGATCTGGTGGTCCAACAGCGCCAGTTGCTTCTTGCGGGCCTGCAGATCGAGGACCTGGGCGAGCCGCTCCAGGGTGCCGCGCTCGTCGCGGAAACCCCGATACTTGACGGCGTTGTCGCGCTCGGCGGCGAGGGCGTTCACCCGCGTCTGGATCTCGCCCAGCAGGAGCTGAGTGTCCTCCATGTGACGCTCGGCCTTGGCCAGTTCGGCCTTCGCGTCCTCGATACGGGTGTCGAACTCGGCCACGCCGGCCAGCTCGTCGATGATGCGCCGGCGCTCGAGCGGGGTCATCGTCAGGATGCGGGTGACGTCGCCCTGCATGATGACGTTGTGGCCGCTGGGACTGATTTGAAGCTCCGAGAGCCGGTGGTGGACCTCGGCCAGGGTGACGGGCCTGCCGTCGAGGTAGTAGGTGCTGGCGTACCCCGAGGGGGTGATCCGGATGGCGCGCTGGATCTCGACGAGCTGGGCGGTCTCGGTCAACTCGAGCCGCACCGAGACGCGGGCCTCCTTGCGGCCGCTGATGTTGTTGATCAGGTCGGGGAGGCGCTCGGCCCGCATCGTCTTGGACGTGGAAAGGCCGAGGCAGAAGAGCACCGAGTCGACGATGTTGCTCTTGCCGCTGCCGTTGGGACCGAAAATCGTCGTGAAACCGGGGCGGAACGGGATGACCGTCCGCTTACCGAACGACTTGAAGTTGTCTATTTCCAGCTCCCGAGCGAGGACGTGGGGCATAAGCTAGGGTCGACGTGGCGCGGACTTGGCTGCAGGGGTCCGCGCTGGCGATGGGCCAGACCACGCGAACGGTGACACTTTACGGCCGGCCCCTGGTGGACGCCGCTCAGGAGATGCTGGCGACCCCCGAGATGCGACACAAGAATATAGATGGTTTCGACTTTTGTCAATTGAATTCTCGGCTTCGGGACAGCGCGAATTGATAGAAAAACACCCCCGCACCTCTTGGCGCGGGGGTGTCATGAACCTGCCGGTCGTCTCGGGCGCCGGAGCGGGCCGAATCACTCGGCGTAGATGTTCGCGAAGTTACCTCGCCGGCGTTCCTCACGAAACATGTCCTCGGTCCGGTTGGTGGCCGTGTCGGTGACCTTGAAACCCATCAAGCGCGGGCTCGACAGCATCTTGTAGTGGTCGTTGCCGTAGCGGCCTTCCGAGTACCCGTAGCGCTCGGCCATCGCCTTCTTGGCCAGCAGGATTTGCCTCTCCTGGCCGGCCGAGGGGTTCGAACGCAGGTCCCGAATGTCGGAATCGTCGAGAGCGGCGACGTACTCGTACGAGCGGCCGTCGGTCGTCTGCAGCAGGACCTTGACCTGGTAGCGATCCGGGCTGGCCGCAGCGGCCCCGACGCTCCGCAGAATGTAGTGCACGGCGACCTGACCCTGGTCCGTCATGGAAATGCCGCCAAAGAGGGCGATGAGCGAGACGAGGAACAAGGCTTGCCATTTGCTGCGTTTCATGTTTTTCACTCCTCCTCTCTTGCGAGAGACTGCTGAATTATTCTGCCGCGGCGGGCCACTGTCAACCTGGGTCGGCCGAGCGAAGGCACTATACAAGGAAATTGCCGTATGGGGATGGTAGCTCCTGCGCCAACGGACCTGCTCCCCCCCACGCCCAGGGTCCCGGCAAGGTCGTCATTCCCGCGAAAGCGGGAATCCAGGAGTCGCGTCAATTCTGGACCCCCGCTTGCGCGGGGGTGACGAATCCGGCTTGCCGAGCCTGTTTCCGATGACTTTGTCCGTAGCCCCTCCACGCCTCCTCCCGTTGCGTTCACGCATGGTGGGCTCTACAATGGACGCGTTCTCAAGAAGGGCCCTCTCGGGACCGGTAGAAACGTGACTTGGCAGGAAGGCGGTGCCGCTGTGGCGGACAACGACGGCAAGGGATCTTTCGATTTCGATCGGCTCCAACTGAAATCTCCCTGCAAGGAGTTCGAGGACTTCATCGAAAACCAGGTGCGGATCGCCGAACGGCTCGGGAACCGGGAACAGGTCAACCTGTACCTCGATGCGCTGCAGCTCGGAAAGCAATTTCTGAGCAAGAAGATCGGAGGGCTCCATGATTCTTGAAAGCCTCGAGGCCGAGAACTTCCAGAAGTACGACCGCCTGGACATCCGGAACCTCCCCAGCCGCGGGATCATCGGCATCCTGGGCGAGAACGAATCCGGCAAGTCCACGCTGGGCGAGGTGATCGCGTTCGCCTTTTACGGGCGGACGATGCGCCTGGACGAGGACCACATGCGGGACGTCATCAGTTGGAACCGCGAGCAGTGCAAGGTCCGCGTCGGTTTCCGGACCCCGGATGGCGGGTCCTACCGCATTACCCGCGAACTGGACCGTGAGGGCAGCTACTCGGCCGAGCTGGAAGACGCTCGCTCGGGCGAGCTCCTGGCCAAGGGGATCGGCCGCGTCAACCGCAAGCTCAACGACCTCCTGCCCATCTCGTTCGAGGAGTTTCGTTATTCCTTCTATCTGGGCCAGAAGGAGCTGGACCTGCTCCACGACTCCAGCCCCGAGGCCCGGCGGCGCCTGCTCGACAAGATGATCGGGGTCAACAACATCGAGGAGGCTGCAGGCCGCGTCGACGCTCAGCTCCAGGAGTTCCGCGCCCAGATGACCGCCCTCGACGAGGAGATGGTCGTCCACCGGGAGGTCTCCCGGCAGGTCAGGGTCGACCCGAAGGAGCGCGACCGTGTTGCCGACTCGATCCGGCAGCAAGAGAACCAGCTCGCGACCCGGACGGCCGAGCTTTCGCGGGCCGCCATCGAACTGGAAGAGGCGACGCAGGGATGTCACGCGATCGGCGTGAGCCGGGCGCTCGGCCTACGGGCCATCCTCCGCGGCTACGGCGTCGTCTTCGGACGACTGGCCGGCTGGCTGCGGCAGGCCGCGGGACAGCTCCAGACCCGGCTGCAAACGCTGGAGCGCGATGCCGCCGCCGCCAGCACGCGCCTGGAAGACCTGCGCCTCCTCGAGGCCAAGCGGCAGGAGCTGACCGGAGTCATGCGCGTTCGCCAGCGCGAGCTGGAAGAACAGCTCCGCAACAACCTCGACGCCGACTACCGCCCCGAGGACGCGGCGTTCATCACCCCTGCGACCAAGGCCGAGCAGCTTGCCTTCACGAAGAAGAAGTTCGAGGAATCCGTCGTAGAGCTCGAGCAGCTCAGGAGCCGCTACCGCCGCCGCATCAGCATGGGGAGCCTGCTGGTCGTCGCGGGCGGGGCCCTCACGTACCTCTGGCTCGCTTACTCCTTCGTCTTCTTCGTCGTCTTCGGCATCCTCTACTTCCTGTGGGGCCTCTTGACGTGGTCCCGCGCCGGAGACGCGGAAGAGCGCCGGGCTCGCCTCAGCCTCAACGCGGACCGGCTGTCGGAAGACGTGGGCAAGTGCGAGACCTCGCGCCAGGCTTGCATCCGCTTCAATTCCGGCAACCTCGCCGCGATGACGGACGTCGTGGCCCAGACGGGTTCCGAGTGGGCCAAGGAGCTCCAGCGGAACGTCCTCTCCCGCTTCGGCGAGCTCCTCAACCTGCCGGACGGGCACGGTGAAGAACTGGTCGGCCGGGTCAACTCCCTGCGCGAGGACGCGGCGTCGGTCCGCCGGGAGCTGGCCGAGATTGAAGTCCTCGTGGCGGATCTGGAACTGGAGCTGGAACGGCTCTCTCGCAGCGGCCACGCCCGGGTGGTACGCCCCGCCTGTCCGGCCGGCGACACCTACAAGAGTGGCGACGTGCGCGAGTGGCGGGCCCGCATCCGAACGATGATCGATCGTTCGCGCAAGGCCCAGTTCCAGTTGGAGGCCGCTCCAGCCGGAGTTCTGGACCGCGAGTTCTCCGAGTTCGAGACCGCCGCGGCCAAGCAGCCCGCGGTGAGCGGGGCCGCTCTCGATGTCGCCGCCCTGGCCGAGCTCGACTCCGGAACGTCCTCGCTCGAGCCCACGATGCTGGAGCAACTGCTGGAGCGCGAGGCTGCCAAGCTGGAGTCCCTGGCCGGGGCCGGCGAGGGTCTGGCCTCCCGGACCGACGGGTTATCGCGACGCAAGCAGGACCTCGAGGTCTCCGCCTCCCGCACTCGCATGGAACTCGATGAAGCCAGGCGAGAGCTGGCCCGGATCGAGCCCAACATCGTGCGCGGGGCCGAGCTCGACAAGCTGCTCTCCGACCTGGCCGCCCGCAAGGTCGAGCTGCAGCGCCGGATGCAGGTCCACGAGACGCTGCTCGACACCTTCGCCCAGTTGAGGGACCACATGCGGGCGCGCTTTGGCCCGCAACTGGCCGAGTACATCAGTTGGGTCCTGCCACGGCTGACCGGCGATCGGTATCGCCAGGTCCGGGTGAGCCCCGATCTGGACGTGGAGGTCTTCTCGCCGGACAAGCAGGACTTCGTGCCGCTCAGCAATATGTCCGGGGGCACCGTCGACCAGCTCTTCTTGACCTTGAGACTGGCGTTCTCGAAGGCCCTCCTGGGGACGAAGCTCTCCACGACCGTTCAACAGTACCTCTTCTTCGACGAGCCGCTCTCCAGCTTCGACGACAAGCGCGGGCTGTCGTTCCTCGACCTCCTGAAGAACTTCCACGGCAACTTCGAGCAGGTCTTCGTGGTGACCCACGCCCAGGGGATCGAGCCTTGCTTCGACCGCCTGGTGAAGACGAGCCTCGAGGCCCGCGAGCTCATCAGCAACTGAGCGGCGCTCCCCGTGTCAGACACTTCCGGCACAGCCCCCGGCACGGCCACGGAAGGCGCGGGGTTCCAGGAATTCCTGCAGAGCCTGCTGGCGCTCCTCTCCGACGAGGACTCGAACATCGTCCGCTACGCGGCCCGGGCCCTGGGTGACTACGACTCCGAGAACGTGCGCCGGGAGCTGTTCCAGAAGCTGGCCGCCTGTTCGCCGGAGTGCGTGCCCGAAATCGTGGCCACCCTCAGGCGCCTCCACGCCCCGGGCGAGATCGACCTCTTCCACCTGCTGATGCGGAATTCCGGAGTCGAGGTGCGGACCGCGGCGCTGGAGCAACTGGCGGGCGGCATCGGCCCGGCCGAGTTCCCGCGCGTGCGCGAACTGCTGGGCCGCGAGAGCGACTCGCGTTGTGTGGCGAGCCTCCTTTCGTTGCTGGGACGACTGGAGCCGAAGCTGACCGCTGACGAGGTGGCGCCGTTCCTCGCGCACGAGGACGCGCGGGTGCGGGCAAACGCCGTCGAGTTGCTGGGCAGGCTTCCTCCCCCCCTGAACAGCGCGGCCGCGGAGCGGATGCTGGGCGATCCGGCTCCGCGAGTGCGGGCCAACGCGATGCGCTTGCTCTGGCCCGAGCGCGGCGACGCCCTCTGGCTCGAGCTTCGCGAGGAACTGGCCAGCCACGACGAGCGTCGCGAGCTGTCGGCGGTCTACCTGCTGGGTCAGGTGCCGGCCCCGCCCGAGTCGATGGCCTACCTCATCGAGCGGTTGGGCAGCCCGAGTCAACCGGTGCGGCTGCTGGCCTCCAAGAGCCTGCTGACCTGCCAGGGGCCGGTCGACTGCGTCACGCTCTGTGCCCGCTACCTCGAGGAACCGCACGAAGGCGTCCGCCAGAACCTGATGGCCTGCTGCCGCAAGTTCGACGCGGTCGCCTCCGTGGAGATGCTGGCCCGGCTCCTGTGCGACCGCGACCAGAACCCGCAAGCCCGCGCCACCGCCGCCCGGGCCCTGGGCGACCTGGGCGATTCGCGGGCCATCCCGATGCTGGTCGTGGCCCTCAAGGACTCGGACCCGCGCGTGCGGTCCAACGCGATCGACGCGCTGTCGCAGTGCCCCTGCGATGGCATGATGGAGATCCTGCTGCCTTGCCTGGAGGACCCGAACCACAGGGTGCAGGCCACGACGGCTCTCGCCGTCTGGCGGCTGGGCGGTCGCCAAACGGTCGCCGTGTTGCTCGGCATGCTACGTTCGGGCGACCCACGCAAGCAATCGAGCGCGGCCTTCGCTCTGGGTGAGATCGGCCACGGCGAGATGGTGGAACCGTTGACCGAGCTGCTGGACGAGCTGACCGGCGCGGTCGTCACGACCGAGGCCCAGCGCCAGGTCCAGAAGCACGTGATGAAGGCTCTGACGAAGATCCGTTCGAAGTGAGGGACCCGGGTCGGAGCCGACGGACCCCACTTGCGGCTGTCCGGAGCTATGATTGAGGTCAGGGCGGCAACGCGGTGTCCATCCTCCACGATCTCCTCATCCTCGCGACGTTGAGCCTGGCCGGCGGCGTGCTGGCCGGTGCAGAGGTCGCTTTGCTCGCCCTGCGCAAGGCGAGGCTGCAGCAACTGGTCGAGGATGGGCACTGGGGGGCCAAGGCCGCGATGGCCCTTCGCGAACGGTCCGAGCAGTTCGTGGCGACTGTGCGGATCGGCACGACTCTGATGCTCGTCGTTGCGGCGGGCTACGGAGTCTGCATCCTAGTTCCTCCCGTGCAGACTGCGCTCGTGGAACTGGCGTGGACGCCCGGGTGGGCCCGGGGCCTGGCGCACGTCATGACGATCGCGGTCGTGGCCTACCTCACGTTGGTGCTGGGCGAGCTGGTGCCCAGGTCGTTGGCGCTGAAGTGGGCCCAGACCTATGCGCTGCTGGTCGCCAAGCCGCTGCTGGGGCTCTCGTGGCTGACCCTGCCGCTGGTCCGAGTCCTCTCGGGCAGCTCCAACTTGCTGCTGCGGCCGTTCGGCGACCACACGACCTTCACCGAGATGCGCTTCTCGGCCGAGGAGCTGCAGCAACTGGTGCACGAGGCGACGCGGTCCGGGGCCGTCGACAGCCGGACCGGCGAGATGGCGTCCCGCGCGCTGGAGTTCGGCGAGCTGCTGGCGCGGGACGTGATGGTGCCGCGCAACCGCATCCACGCGATCCCTCACGACGCTTCCCCGGAGGAGGTCACCCGGCTGCTGATCGAGGAAGGCCACTCGCGAATGCCGGTCTACAAAGGCACGCTCAACAACGTCATCGGATACGTCGGCGCCAAGGACGTGCTGGCGATGCTGGCCGACCAGCAGCTCATCGTCCTGGATGACCTGTTGCGCCCCGCCTATTTCGTCCCCGAGACGGTGAAGGCGATCTCCGTTTTCCACGAGTTGCAGAAGCGGCAGATGCGTCTGGCGATCGTTGTCGACGAGCACGGCGCCGTCTGCGGTCTCATCACCGACGAGGACTTGGTGGAAGAACTGGTGGGCGAGCTGTTCAGCGAGCACGATGCTCCGGAGTTGCTGGTGCAGCAAGAATCGGAAGGCGTCTTCCTGGTCAAGGGCCACACGACTGTCCGGGAGGTCAACCGCGCCCTCGAGACGACCTTCGACGAGGACGCCCAGTGGACGACGGTGGCCGGGCTATGCCTGGCCGTCGCGGGTCAGATCCCGGCAAAGGGTGCAAAGCTGGACGCCGGCGGAGGAGTCCGACTGGAGGTGGTCGACGCCTCGCCCCATCTGGTGCGCCAGGTGCGCATCCGACTGCCTCGTCGGACCGGAGTGGCGCCGGAGAGCGACCCTCCGGAACTCGCAGGGTGAGAAACGGCGGCCTGAGGTCACCGTGGTTTGCTCTTACGCCATCGCTCCCTCAGCGGATCGCGAGGAGGTGGCTGCCGAAGAAGGGCTCTCCCTGGGCCGGCCGCAGCCGGGCGCGTACGAACCAGCGGATGGCGAAGTGCTTGGTGTCCATGGTCCGTGGCAACGTGGGGGCCGGCAGGCTGAATCGATACTGTTGGCCAGGCTCGACGGCGCGATTCGGGACCAGCGTCTGGAAGCACCCTATCCGGCAGTCGTTTGCCGATTTGCCGATCGTCTTCCAGATGAGAGCGACCTCGAGGACGCCCGTGACGGTCTTGGTGGTGGCCTTCAGCTCGACGACACCACGGACCCAGCCGCCGGGAGGCGGGGATTCGCTGCCCTTGTCCAGGCGGATGGAGAGGCCGGCGGCGCGGTTCAATGCAAGGCCTCCGGCGGGATCACCAGGAGAGGAAACACGCGGACCAGACGAGCGCCGCCCGGTACCTCCAGGTGCAGCTCGAGCCGCCATTCGATCGAACAGCTCTGCCCCGTCAGAGAGTGTGGGGCCTCTCGAGGAACGGTGAACTCGCCCGGGACGTCCCAGGGGTTCTCATGGCCGAGCTCGACGCGTTCCGCGGTTGCCAGGACTTGCTCGAAAACCAGCTCAGCCGCCTCTCCGTCCGCACCCAGACCGGTGGATTCCTCCCTGAGCAGGTTCAGTTGCACCTGGCTGCAAGAGACCCTGCGCTCCGTGACGAACGCGCAGCGCGCCGGCGTACCCGTGCGGATGGGCCAGAAGGATAGCTCGAGAGCCAGGCCGCGCGAACGCAGCCAGGCCTGGAAGTGACGAACGGTCTGGACCAGGCAAAACCCGCCCGTGGCCGCGGCCAGGACCGCGAAGAGGAAGGCCATGCCCCTGGGCATGTTCCAGATCGAAGCTCGGGCCGCGCTGTACGCTGCCAGCGACGCCGATAACCCGAGTGCCACCGTGGCAGTCAGCCAGGTGAGCCATTGGAGATGAGGCGGAGGCTCCGGCCGGAGGCGGTGGGGCAGTCTGTGTCCCGGTTCGACCTTCAAAGGAGGAAGGCATGCGCGCGCATCGAAGAGCAGGACCCCGGCTGCCATCTCCTTGGGCGGATCGAGCACGCGCCCTGCATCCGTCCTGGTTCGGAACCACCAGAATGACCCGAGCATGCCCAGGGCCAGGCTCCCAACCGCCAGCAACCCGTCCGCGAGCCGAAACTCGGGGGGCGTCTCCAGGGTCGAGGCGTCCGGCCATCCGGGTACCGTCCAGCCGCGGACGATCTGGTTGACGCTGAAGGGAAGACTGCTCGCTGCCAGCGAGGGGTGGTCGGGAGGCAGCTCGAGCACGGTCTGACGCGAGACGAGATGGCCGTTGTCCTCCACGGTGTACCTGACCTTGAAGGCACGCTTGGAGGGATCGGTTGCATGACCGAGATACGCCTCGCACTCGGCGATGGTGCAATTGACCGGCACGAAGGTGGTCCAGAAATCTGCGGCAGCCATCAGCTCGCTGCCGGACTGCACGCCGCGCACGACGCCGAAGAGCAACAGGCCGGCGAAGAGCAGGCCTGCCACGATGCGCTCGGGCTGGGCCTTGCGGGGAGCAGGGGCCCAGTCGTGCAGATCGAGATCCGTTACGGGCGAGGGCTCTGCTGGGGTCCGGTCCATCATGCTCACGGCAGATGGAAGTTTACGTGGCTCCGGCCGGTTCCGCCAGAGCAGGGGGCGGAGGGGGAGCGCGCGCAGTTCCCGGGGATCCGAGGACCCGTTCGTGCTGAGCCGGAGGCGACCCTTCGACGGGCTCAGGAGAGCCTCCGCGTCGAAGCACGGCTCCCGGCGCCGCTTCTCCCGCCCCTTCGACAAGCTCAGGACATGCCTTCGACTCGCCTCGCTACGCTCGGCGGCTCAGGGCGAACGGTTACTCGAAAACGCGACTCCCCGGGAACCGCATAATCGGTACCCAAGACGCTTACTGCTTACCGAGACCCAGCATCGGCGAGGCCTCGATGGCGTCCCGGAAGGCCTTGAAGTCGGCCTTGGCCTGCTCGTAGTACGCGGCCGAGAACTCGCTCAGGCTGTCCTGGAACTCCCGGCGCCGCTCGCCGATCCGGGCTCGGATCGTCTTTGCCGCCCCGGCCGTGGCGTGGCTCCGCGCCAGCAGTGTGCCCATCGCGGCGGCCGCTGCGGAGAAGTCGTCCTCGTCGCCAGGATCGGCCAGATCGTACTTCTCTTCGAAGGCGGTGAGTGGCTTGGCCAGGAACTGCCGGCCGTCCTCGAGCGAGAGCTTGCCGAGGAGGACCGGTGGCCGCGGGCAGAGGTGCCGGTAGGCTTCGAGGACCCGGTCCACTGCATCCGGCGCCGGGGCTCCGTCCTTCTTCACGTAGGGTGCCAGCACCGACGGGCCCGACTGCTTCAATTCCAGGACGACGTCGTCCGACCAGCCGGAGGCCGGACCCTCCAGCAGGAGGAAGAACCTCTGGCGGCCCAGGCTGCCGATGCCCTTGGCCAGCCGCCGCGCGGCGTCCTTGAGCGTGAAGAAACCGGTCGCCTTGGACCTGGGCCGGGCGACGCCACCCGCGAAGACGTTCAATCCGGGGACGAAGGGGGCCGATTGGACGCGCTGGACCTCGTCGGATTCGCGAAAGCGACTGCGGTCTGCCTTGTCGAGCTTCTTGGCGAGCCACTTCTCGCCGTCGGTCGCCGCCACGTCCTCGAGCAAGGACTTGAGCTTGCCCTCCGCATGGGCGGCGTCGATGACGAGGCTGGCCGCGGAATCTCCCTGCGCGAGCGAATCGAGCGTCCGGACATAGGCGCCGGCCATGACTGACGAGGCCTCGACCCCGACCTTGTGCCCCAGGTTCGATACCTTCGCGGCCAGGGCCAGGCTCGCTGCCAGGCGCCGCAGGTCCCACAGATACGGGGCCGGCATCGCCTCGTCCAGGTCGACGTAGTCGAACACGACGCGGCCGTCGGGCAGACGGCGCGTGGCGAAGTTCTGCACGTGGCAGTCGCCGGTGAGCCAGCAAACGGGGGCATCCGCGGCGAAGACATCTGCGGCCCACGGGGCTGATCGGTCGACCAGGTCGCGATAGAAGAGGTCGGCCGTTCCCCGGTAGAACGCAAAGGCATCCTCGGCCATCTTGGCGAACTTCTGGCGCACACCGTCCGGGTCCTGTCGGGCCAGCGCGCGGTTGAACTCCCGGACGGCCGCGACCGCGTCGCGGGCCAGCGCGGCGTCGCCCTTGGCCAGGGCGGGGGAAAGAGGCGCGAGCAGCAGAGCTGCGATCAGCCAGAGCAAGAGGAGGTTTGTTCGCATGGCAATGAAGCCGTCACGCTACCCGAGGCGGCCGGACTCGACTACCACCCCGACGCCCGAGAAGTTGCCCGGGGAAGACCCGGCTGACCCCCTCCCCCTCCGGGGGAGGGCAGGGGTGGAGGAGACCGGCCAGACTCGGAATCCGAGACCCCCGTACCGTTGCTCCAGGCCCCGGGTCCCCGAGCCTTCACTTCTCGGACGTGGCCTCCTGGAAGCGCAGTCCCATCTCGATGCGATCGCCCACCGGAGGGTGCGTATAGGCTACCCAGACCACGAAGGGCGACGGGGTCAAGTCGGAGAGGTTCCGGGTCGCCAGGCGCTCTTCGGCCCGGATGTAGGCGTCCGGGTGGCGGGTCAGCTCGAGCGACATCCAATCGGCTTGCGCCTCCATCCAGCGGCTGGCGGCGCTCTGGAGCGGCAGACTCGTCAGGTTCATCAGGAAGACGGCGAAGAGCAGGGCCGGGACCTCCCTTGGAGTCGGTTGGGGAAAGAGGACCGCCAGGAGAGTCACGGCGACCACCAACCCGAGGATGCCCAGCAGCGTGCCGAGCCGCACGTGGCGGGCCTTCCAGTGCCCCAGTTCGTGGGCCAGGACGAGGGCGGCCTCGTCCGCGTTCGCCGTGTCGAGGAGTGTGTCCCAGAACGAGATCCGCTCCGTCGGCCCCAGGCCATTGATGAAAGCGTTGACCTTGCGTGTCTGTCTGCTGGCGTCTGCCACGAAGAGGCGCTCGGGGTCGAACCCGGCGCGGTTCGCCAGCGCCAGGAACGGCGCCGCACCCGGGCGGGAGCCGAGCGGCGTGTACTCGTTGAAGAGGGGATCGATGCAGATGGGCTCGAGCGCGACCAGCGCCAACACGAGCACGGTCCCGGCGAGGCATGCCGGGAGCCACCACCGCCGGCCGAACCGGTGTCCGAGGAGTACCACGCCCGTCAAGACGGCGACCAGAAGGGCGACGGTCAGGCTTCGCGCGACGAGCTGATCGCGGAGCCAGGCCGACGGCTCCTGGCGCGTCAACCCGAAGCGCAAATCGAGCAGGTAGCGCGACGCGAAGGCGAAGGTCAGGCCGAGACCCTGGAGGATGCAAACGACGGAAGCCGCCACACAGGCGGCCCTGGCGGCCAGACTGAGCCCCCGCCGGTCGAAGAGACGCTCGAAAGCCCGAGAGAGCGTGGGGGTGGCCATGAACGCGAGCAGGACCAGGCTCGAGACCACGGCGAAGAGCCACCACGCGTGACGCGCCGCGGTATAGGCCTCGGAGCGGGCGACGACCTCGGGCAGGAAGCGGCCGACGGTTCGCTCGCCGCTCGAAACGTCCGGCCACAGGGCCAGCTCTGCAATCAACAGGGCCGGGCTCAGAGTAAAGAACGCCAGGAGTCGAGGACTGGCCATGCAACGCCCTCCGAGGGGTCGAATCTGCTTGCCGCTGGTTTTGAAGGTCTGTTATACTGCGCGTCCCGAAAATGCGGGGATCGGGCCCCAGGTCTTAATGTTGCCGCGCTGCAAGGAGCGGGTCACCATGATGAGTCGCGACGAGATCTATACCAAAGTCAAGGGCTGTCTGGCAGAGGCGCTGGGCGCCGACGAAGACCGACTGCAGCCTCAGACGTCGCTGACCCGTGATCTCGAAGCGGAGTCGATCGACTTCGTCGACATCATCTTTCGCATGGAGAAGGCCTTCGGTGTCAAGATCCCGCAGGGCGAGCTCTTCCCGCAGGAGATCTTCAGCAACAAGCAATACGTCAGTGGCGGCAAGCTGACGGGCGACGGGATGCAGGTCCTCAAGACGCGCTACCCGTACATCGACGTTTCCAGCGCCGGCAGCGACCTGCCTGTCTCGGAGCTAGCCCGCTTCTACACGGTCGAGATGCTCGTGAAGTACATCGAGCACAAGCTGACCGTGCAGTGACGGCGCCGGGTAACCGGCCGGATACGTGGTAACCCGCCCTTGACGCCTTGCGCGAGGGCGGGTTTTGCCACGAGCCGCATCGGAGCTTGAATCTGCAGGCATGGCGCAAGCCTTGCTTCTTCTCGGCCGTCCGTGAAGTGACGCCGAGGAGGCCCCATGTCCTGCACCGCAATGATGACCGCCGTCCTGATGATCCTGGCCGTGGGCATGCAGTTCGCCGGGGGTTGCACGAGCTCGTCGCAGCAGACGCCGGCTGCCGCTTCGGAGCAGGCTTCAGCCCCTCACTCGGACGGGACCTTCAATGAAGGCGATGTCCCCATCGTGGACCCGGCCCTGGGCGGCTCCGCGGTCTCCGACGCGGGCGCGCTCCCCGCTGCTCCGGGGCAAGAAGGCGCCGGCCTCGAGGCCCAGGAGCTGCCTGGGCTCGAGAGCGACGGGACCGTGTCGACCGGCGAGGAAGCCGTGGACCCGGGCGACGAGATCGATCGCAGCATCTGCTTTGACAATCAGATCCGCCTCGAGGAGGCCATCGCTCGCTTCAACCAGACCCACTCGGGCGAGGCGATCGAGAACGTCACCCCCGAGACGGTCGCCCGGTTGCGTGAAGCCCGCTGTCTGGGCGAGCTGGCCCATCGAAACGGTGGCACCGCCGAACCGCTCTCGCGCTACAGCTATCCGGGCGACCGGGGCGTCTCCTGCAGCGTCCACGGCTCGCGGGACAACACCCCCAAGGGCGGCTGGGGCCAGCCTGGGTTCAACGCCGATTTGGATGCCGACGAGGCCTGCTTCCACAATCAGGAGGTCCTGGCAGCTACCGCCAGGCACTATTGCGAGCGCTACAACGTGAAGCTGGAGAGCAGCCAGGACTGGATGGTCCTCACCCTCTTCGATGCCCAGATACTCGAGGTCCTCTCTCAGGACCCGGGTCAGGGCGCGGGCTCCACGAACCACTACCGGTTCGGCGACGAGGGTGTCACCTGCCGCATCCACGGCTCGAACGCCGACGCGTGCTGGGATCAGCAGCGGGAAATCTCCCGGGCCGTCGAGCGCTACTGCCGGGAAAACAACGTCAAGCTCGAGCGGTTGGACCTGCCTCTCCTGCAGATGCTGGTCGACTGCGGCTACCTGTCCCGGCTGCCTCGCGATCCCGGCAAGCCCTACGACAGCTCGGTCGAGGAGTACCACCTGACGTCCGATGGACTGGGCCTCGGCTGCCGGTCCCACGGCCAGGCGCCGGGGGCCTGAGGCGTGCGAATTCAAATCACTGGATTCCCGAGTTCTGATGAAGTGGGGCAGGCATCTTGCCTGCCCCACTGACCTACTCTGGCGGCCTCTCCAGTAGATTCACAGGCTCTGAGCCCTGCAGGACCCTCGAGGTTTCGGAGTCCGGACGGTGGGCCCCAGGAGCTGGAGGCGGCCGTGGGTCGAGCCGGCCAGGTCCTCGAACTCGACGTCGCCGTCATCCGCTCCTGGCTCCCCCCGCCGGGGGGCTCCTCACCCCCGTCGTCCATGATCACGGTCACAACGGACGGCCCGGCCGGAGGCTCGGGTGCGGTCGGGGCCCCGAGCCCGCGCGTCGAGTTCCCGGCTCCCAACTCCAACCTCGCGACCTTGTCGGGATGCTCCCCCTCGAGCCTTCAACGCTTGCTTGGCTGCACCTGCATTAGTATAATTCAAGTGCATCTTCGGTATGAAAGACACCTTCGTCAACCGAGTGGCTGAGCTCGAGTTCCTCGAACAGTCGCTGGCCAAGAGCAGCGCGCAACTGCTCGTCCTCTACGGACGCCGCAGGGTCGGCAAGACCTGGCTCCTGCAGCATCTTGCGCACCGGTCGAAGGTGCCGGTCCTGTATCATGTCTGCGTTCAAACCACGCCTGTCGATGAGCTTTCGCGCCTGAGCCGGCGACTTGCGGAGTTCTTTGAAGACCCCGTGCTGGCGGTACAGTCTCTCGGGAGCTGGGAGGCTTGCCTGGCTTACCTGGGTCACCAGGCTGAGAAAAGGCCGTTTGGTCTTCTTCTGGACGAGTTCCCCTACGCGGTGGAAGGCGATCCGTCCCTTCCGTCTCGGCTGCAGGCGAGCTGGGACGCTCGGCTCCGCCGGACCCGCATCAAGCTCGTGCTGTCAGGTTCGAGTATCTCGATGATGGAGGACATCGGGCTTTCTCCCCGCAGTCCGCTGCACGGTCGCCGAACGGGACAGTGGAAGCTCGAGCCGTTCGGGGTCCGAGAGATTGGGCTTCTCTGGCCCATGGGTTCCTTCGAGGACGTCTTGTCGTTGTACTGCGTTGTCGGAGGCAGTCCGATGTACGTGACCCAACTCGAACCCTCGAAAGGCCTGGCCGAGAACATCCGCGATTCCATTCTCGCGAGGGGTTCGCTCCTCTACGACGAAGTGCCCTTTTTGCTTCGAAGCGAGCTGCGATCGCCCAGGGTGTACCAGTCGATACTCGGGGCCATTGCCCGCGGAGCGCGTAAGTTCTCGGAGCTATCGAGCAAGACGGGGCTGGAACGGGCCCATCTGACACGTTATCTGGCCACGCTTTGCGAACTGGGTCTGGTCGCACGCGAGGTACCCGTCACCGAGTGGTATCCGGAGAAGAGCCGCCGTGGGCTCTACCGCATCGCGGACCACTTCGTCGATTTCTGGTACAGATTCGTGTTCCCCAACCGCGATCGCCTGGAGTGCGGCGACACGGCGATGGTCCTCGAGGATGAAGTCCTCCCGTCGCTCGACGCGTACATCGCCGGCTCTGTCGAGCCGGTGATCGGCTCTCTCTTCCGGCACGACTGGGTCGGCCGGGTGCCCTTCGTGTCAGCCTACTCCGGGCGCCACTGGTCCAACCTGGAGGAGTTCGACTGGGTCCTGCTGGACCACTCCCGGACCCGTGCGATGGTCGTTGAAATCAAGTGGAGCCGAGCCCCGATTCGCGGCGTTGGGACCATGAAGGATCTGGCCCGCAGGGCCGCGGCTTGCGACGCTTTGCGGGAGTGTTCGCGGACCCACGCACTCGTCTCCCGAAGCGGATTCGCGGACCGACCTCGCTCGACCGGCGACGAGCTCTTCGTGGACCTGACCACCGAGGCACTTCCGTGGGCCGGTTGAACCGCCGATTCGCCGGCATCGCCACGGGAAGGCTCGACGGCAAGATCGGACGGGCAACCGCCTGAGCCGAAGGGTCACGCTTCAGGCCAGGAGATGTGTGGACGGAAAGGTTCCGCAATGAGCGCTGAGTTACCAGTTGGGGGCAAGGACTCCGTGAAAGCGGAGGAACCTCGACGTTCCGGAATCCGGACGGTGGACCCGCGGCGCACCCTCCGGAATCCGGTGTCGTCAGGGCTGCGATATCTCGAGAACCGGCATCAGTAGACGCCTGAGCGTGATTGGCCCGGTCTTCGCCTTCGGCAGCGGTGTTCCGAACCCCGAACCCGCGACGCCGGAGGCAGACGATGAACCCGACCCGAGCCCTCTCCCGACTGGTCCTGACGGTTTCCCTGGGCTGTTCCCTGAGTGCGGCCAGCTCGTGCGTACTGGCCGGTGACCAGCTCGACTTCGAGGGGCTGAACCGGGTGATCGGGTCGATCGGCACGGAGCGAGAGCACACGCTGCGCCCCCAACCCACGCCCGCTTCGGCGGCGGCTCCCGGCCAGGCAGACTCGCGGAACGAGGCGAGGCCCTCCTCCGACAGGGCCGTGGCCCCGATCGATCCGGGGGCTTTCTCCGTCGCCAAGGACACGCCGGCCTTCAGGCCCTTCAAGCATGCGAGCAGCGACCAGAACGGCACGATGGTCGGCACCCAGTTCGGTCTCTGCCTCATGACGATGCAGTGGTACCAGACCTTCGCGGTGCCCGTCTTCAAGCCCGTCGGTTGGCTGGACAAGGTCCTGGGCAACCGGGTGGCCATCAAGGACAAGCTCGGCGTCGAGGGTCCGGTGACTCGCCGGAACATCGAGGAGTACCGCCTGCGGGCCTACTCGGCGCCGGCCGAGCGTCAGCCGGGCCTGCAACGGATGGCCACGAAGTTCGATGACGACCGGGGCTACCTGTTCAACAGGGGCAAGAAGCTCCTGTCCAAGGACCTCTTCGAGAGGATGCGGAAGGACCTGGCAAATGACAACGCCAAGCTCGCCGTCGTCGGTCTCAAGACCTCGGATGCCACCAGTGGTCTGTCAGTCCTCGTCTACAAGGCCGAAGAGTCGACCCAGCGCGTGGACGGCAAGGAAGTCGACGTCTGGAAGTTCTACTTCTACGACGCGAACAGCACGACGGCCTGCAAGCTGCCGCCGGCCCTCTGCTACCTCGTCTACGTGCCCAGCCGCGAAATGTGGTCCCTATCCTCGGCCTGGGCTGTCAACGCCGAGCAGACCGGCGAGCAGTACCTGTACGGAGGCCGCCTCGGGACGTTCCAGCTCGAGTACCACGGCGCGAACAGCCCTGCCGCGCGGACCTGGCGCAACTTCTGGAACTACTTCCAGTCCGACCCCGGTGACGAGACGGCCTTCCGGGCCCACGGAGCGCCCGCGGCCCGCAAGTCGTGAAAGCGGGGAACTCGCAAGATCCCGGCAGAGTCCCCGGAAAGGACTTCGGCAACCCGGTTTCGTCACCCCCGCGTAAGCGGG
The DNA here is from genome assembly GCA_016213865.1 of Candidatus Rifleibacteriota bacterium. Next base: position 8,242 of record JACQZL010000423.1, on the reverse strand, counting down.
GGTCCAGGATCCATGCCTCCCCTGGATTCCCGCTTTCGCGGGAATGACGACTTCGCCGATGCCCTGGGGGAGCTCGACGCAAAGGGGGTGCGCTCGCTGTTCATGGGTGAAACTCGTAGGGCCGGCCTCCGTGCCGGCCCAGGAAGCCCCGCCAAGACTGGCGAGTCTGGAAACCGGCCAGCGGCAGGGGAGATAAGATCGCCGACGTGGCAATGCGGCTCCCCGCATTCCGCGAACGTACCCACGCAAAGGCGCAAAGGTGAGAGAGAAGTGCTATAAAAGCCTGGCCGGAGGTCCCTGCCGGACAGCCCGACCGCTGCCCGAGATGGGGTGCCGAGGAGGTCGCGATGCCTTCGTTGAGAGCCAGCTTGCGTCGACTGCCGTCCTTGACGGTGTACCTGATGGCGGTAGCGACCGTCCTCGGTGCGGGAGGCGAAGCGCCCGCTCCCCTGGGGGCGCAGCGCGATGCAGCCACGGGAGCCGTCGTCTTTCGGGTCTGGGCCGGCGCGGCCACTCGATTGGAGCTGTGCCTCTACGACCGAGCGTTCGGCGCTGCCGGCAAGGCTCGGTTGCCCATGCAGCGAGGGCCGGACGGCACCTGGGCCTTGAGCGTGCCGGCCGAGCGACTGAAGGCCGCCCGCCTGCACGGGCCGATCTGGTACGGGTATCGCGCCTGGGGGCCCAACTGGCCCCACACCGCCGACTGGCGCCCGGGTTCCGTCTCGGGCTTTCGGGAAGACGTCGATCGCGACGGAAACCGCTTCAATCCGAACAAACTGCTGCTCGATCCGTATGCCCGTGAGGTGAGCCACGACCCGCGCAACGCGCGCCTCCGGGACGAGGCGCCCTACTGTTCGGGCGCCAATCGAGCCGTCGACACGGGCCCCCTGGCGCCGAAGGGGCTGGTGCTCGGGGCCGGAGCCGAAGCCGGCGGGTTCGGTGTCAAGCCGTGCCGCCCGTTCAGGGACGACGTCATCTACGAAGTCCATCTGCGCGGCTTCACCCGAGCCGACCCGGCGGTGCCGGCCGAGTTGAGGGGCACCTACGCCGGGGCCGCGACAAAGGCCGCTTACCTGGCCTCGCTGGGCGTGACCGCCGTCGAGTTTCTCCCCCTGGCCGATTGCCAGAACGAGCAGAACGACCTCGAGGAATCGACGGCTGGCGACAACTACTGGGGCTACGACCCGCTGGCCTACTTCGCGCCCGAGCGCCGGTACGCGGCCGACCGAACGCCGGGAGGTCCGACACGAGAGCTGCGCTCGATGGTCGAGGCCTTCCATCGCCAGGGCATCAAGGTCTACGTCGACGTCGTCTACAACCACACCGGAGAAGGGGGACTCTGGAAGCCTTCTCCAGATAGCGCCGACGTCGGTCGCATCCACTCGTTCCGCGGGCTCGACAACGCCGCGTACTACGAAACGATGGCCGATCGCAGGTTCTACCGCGAGGACAGCGGTTGCGGTCCCAATTTCAACTCGGCGCACCCGACCGTGCGACGGCTGATCCTCGATTCGCTCCGGTACTGGAAGGATGGGCTGGGAGTCGACGGGTTCCGATTCGACCTGGCGCCGATCCTCGCGAACCGGCTGGACCGCGACGGGTTCGAGTTCGACGCGTCCGACCCGGCGGGGCCGCTGGCCAGTGCCGCCCGGGAGTTGCCGGTGCGTCCGGCCTCGGGGGTGGGGGGCGTCGACCTCATTGCCGAGCCCTGGGGAGGCACCTATGCCCTTGGCCGCCACCCGCGCGGCTTCGGCGAATGGAACGACCGTTTCCGGGACGCCTTCCGCCGCTGGCAGAACCAGCCGGCGACGGAGAAAGCGCCTCCCCGGGAGGTGTCGCTGCGAGTGAAGGGCTCGCCGGACCTCTTTACCATCGCGGCCGGACGCGGGCCCGCCGCCTCGGTCAACTTCGTGGTTGCCCACGACGGCTTCACTCTCTTCGATCTGGTGTCGGTCAACGCCAAAGTCAACGACCGTGTCTGGCCGTATGGACCGTCCGACGGCGGGCGCAAGGCCGAGGAGGAGATGTGCGGCGACCAGGGAGGGGACGAGTCCCTCCAGCGGCAGGCCGCCCGCAACGCGATGGCCTTCCTGGCCTTGTCGGCCGGCGTGCCGATGATGACCGGCGGGGACGAGATGCTCAGGACCCAGCACGCCAACAACAACGCCTACAACGTCGACAGCCCCGCGAACTGGCTGGACTGGACCCGCGCCGGCGCGTGCGCTTCCTTCGTGGAGTTCACGCGCAGCGCTCTCGCGTTCCGCAGGGCGCACCCCGCCCTTCGCCCCGGCGGTTTCGCGACCGGTACGGACGACAACGGCGATGGCCTGGCCGACCTCACGTGGCTGGCCCCCGACGCAAGCGAGGCCACGGCGGCGCAGCTCGACGACCCCGGCGGGCGATTCCTGGCCTGGCGTTTGGACGGCACCGAGAGCGCCGATCCCGCCGCGTCGATCTACGCGGCCTGGAACGTCGGAACGCAGAGCGTGCGGCTCACCTTGCCCCCGGCACGGCCGGGAAACGCCTGGTACCTGGCCTGCGACACCGCGGCCCGCCGAGAGGGCGACGCGAGCTTCCGGTTGCCCGGCCGCGAACTGCCGCTCCAGGGCCCGTCCCTCGAGCTGGCGGCGCGCTCGCTGCTGGTGGCAGTGGAACGGTGACCGCTCCTGGCCGTCGAGTGAGGTGAAGGAAAAGGACACCCCCGGTTCGCGAGGAGAAGCGAGGGTGTCCCGGTTACGGTGCGGGGAACCGTCTTTGCCACGAAGAGTCCGAAGGGGGCACGAAGAAGGGAGAGCAAGACCCCTCTCGAGGCCGTCGGGATTCGACTTAGAAAAGCCCGTCTACTTGAGCTTCGTGCCCCGGACCAGGTTGAAGCGCCGCAGCCCCTCGGGCCAGTTGACGACGTTCCACCACGCGGTCACGAAGTCGGCCCGCAGGTTCCGGTACTTGAGGTAGTAGGCGTGCTCCCAGACGTCGACCCCGACCAGCGGCAGGCTGGAGACGGTGGTCTGGTACTGGTGGTTCATCACGGCCTGGATGCCGAGCTTCTGGACGTCGGGCTGCCAGACCAGCCAGGCCCAGCCGTTGCCCTCGACGCCGACCGCGGTCGCCTGGAACTGGGCCTTGAACTTCTCGAAGGAGCCGAAGTCCATCAGGATCTGTTCGAGCAGCGTGGCGGTGGGCTCGCCGCCGCCGCCCTTGTTGGCAGGGGCCATCGTCTGCCAGAAGTTCGTGTGGTTGAAGTGGCCGCCGCCATGAAAGGCGAGCAGTCGGGTGTAGTGCTGCACCAGATCGAAGTTGCCGGCTGCGCGCGCGGCCGCCAGGGCCTCCTCGGCCTTGTTGTAGCCGTCCACGTAGGCCTTGTGGTGCTTGCCGTGGTGGATCTTCAGGGTCTCGGCGTCGAGATGGGGTTCCAGGGCCTCGAAGGGATAGGGCAGCGAGGGAAGCTCGACAGGCATCGGAAAACCTCCTCAGGTCGTGATTGTCCGTCGGGACTTCAACCAAGTTACGCACCGGCGGCACAACCCGCAAGGTGATGGAGAAGGCCGTGTCTTTGCGTTGCGCTGCCCGAGCCGGATCGTCTACCCTCGTCGGGCCGACCAGCGACCTCGAGCCCGAGCGGAGGGTGGACCCCGTGAGCGACTACCAGTACTTCGAATTCCAGACCGTCGACAAGGCCCTGAGCGAGCGCGAGATGCGCGAGCTGCGGCAGCTCTCCCGCCGTGCGCGGATCACGCCCACACGCTTCATGAACACGTACGACTGGAGCGACTTCCGGGGCGACCCGGTGGAGCTGACGGCCAAGTACTTCGACGGCTTCGTCCACATCGCCAACTGGGGCAAGCGGCAGTTCATCCTGCGCCTGCCGCGGCGCCTGGTCGACCCGGAAGAGCTGCAAAAGTACGCCGACGGCAACAGCTTCTGGCTCCAGGTCCGCAAAGAGCACGTCCTGCTCGGGTTCGTCTGGGAGGGCACCGAAGGCGGCTGGGAGGGCGAAGGAGAAGGGTGGCTGCCTTCGCTGCTGCCGCTGCGCGCGGACCTGCTGGGCGGCGATCGGAGGCTGCTCTACCTGGGGTGGCTGCTCGGAGTGCAGGCGGGGCGATTCCCCGAGGCCCAGCCCGAGCCACCGGCGGTCTCCGGCCTGTCGAAGCTCACGGCTGCCCTGGAGAGCTTCGTGGAGTTCCTCGGGCTGGACCGCGAGCTGCTCTCGGCGGCAGCGGCCCTGCACGATGAGAACGAGGACTTGCAGGAAGGCCTGGAGCTCTTCATCTCCCGACTGCCCGAGACTCGCAAGAACGCGCTTCTGACGAGAGCCGCCCGCGGCGACGCCCCTTATCTGCAGGCCGAGCTGATCGCCGAGTTCCAGAAGGCCCAGGGCACGCGCAAGCAGAAAGCCCGCCGGCCCGCTGCGGGCCGCACGGTGGCCGACCTGCTTGCCGCTGCCTTCGAGCTCGGGGCCGAGGGGATCCGACGCCCCGGTACGGCGGCCCCGGCTCGCCGCACGAGCCCGGAACCCGAGAAGAAGCAGCGCGCCGCCGCCGGCCGTACGGCGACCGGCCTGTGGAAAGAGATCGAACGGCTCGTCGAAACCCGCAACACCTCCGGATACGAGAAGGCGGCCCGCCTCCTGGCCGAGCTGCGAGAGCTGACCGAGAGCGGAGGCCGGGCGGAGAACTTCACCGAGAAGTTGACACGGTTCCGCTGCCAGCACGGGCGCAAGACCGCGCTCATCCGTTGCCTGGACCAGGCGGGCCTCTGCTAGGGTGAAAGCCTGGGCGCTCCTCCTACTGCTCGCCGCGGTTGCCACCATCGGCTGCGGCAGTCGCCAGGGCAGGGTGCGGCCGGCGCCTCCCTCCCCCGCGCCGGCCGTCTTCGACGCGCCCACCGCCTCGTCTTCGATCGCGGTCGATTCGCTCGGCGAGCGCATCTGGGTCGCCAACACCGAGAGAAACACCCTCTCCTTCCTCTCGGTCGAGCGCGACGTCCTGATCAGGCTCCGCGAGATACCCGTCCAGAGAGAGCCCACCTGCCTCGCCCTCTCTCCCGACGACCTGACGGTCTACGTCACCAACCGGGGTTCGGGGACCGTCACGGTCGTCTCGGCGGCCACGCTGGAGGTGCTGGCCAACATCCCGGTCGGCACCGAGCCCGTGGGGTGTGCCCTGACTCCGCTCGGAGACAAGCTGTACGTCGCTTGCTCCATCTCCAAGACTATCGCGGTCGTGGACACCGCGAGCCGTTCGGTCGCCTCCACCCTGGTCCTGACGGACGGGTTCTTCCCCTTCGCGGTCGCCGTCACGTCGAAGGATGCGGCCGCCCACAAGGCCGAGAAGGTCTACGTGACCCAGTACTTCGGGCAGTTGCCCGTCGGGCAGCGACCAGGCCGCTCGGGCGACGACGACGTCAGCAGGTTCGGAAAAGTCACCGTCATCGATGCGTCCACGGATCGGCTGCTGAGGACGGTCACCCTGGCGCCCCACTCGAGCGGTTTCACGGCCAACCGCACGGCCTTTGGCGGCAGCGCGACGCAGATGACGACGGCCTTCCCCAACCTCCTGAGCACGGTCGTCGTGAGGGGCAGTCGGGGCTACGTCCTGCACTCGGCCCAGTCTCCGCAGGGGCCGATCGCCTTCGATACCAACGTCCAGCCGTTCCTGAGCGTCTTTGACACGGCCACCGACCAGGAGGTGACGACGGCCGCCCTCAACTTCAACGTGGCCGTCAGGGCCGCCTCGCCCCAGGGACCCTTCCTGAATGTTCCGTGGGGACTGGCGATCCGCCCTGGAGGCCGGACGGGCCTGGCCCTGTTCGCCGGGAGCGACGTCGCCGTTCAGCTTGCCTTCTCGGCCGACGGCACCCCCACGGCCACGATGGCCGGCGGCGCGGTGCTGCAGATTCCCGTCGGCAAGAACCCGCGGGCCCTCGCGCTCAACCGGACCGGGACCCGGGCCTACGTTCACAACTATCTCGGGCGCAACGTCACGGTGCTCGACCTGGTGTCGGAGGCCATCCTGGGGACGGTCACCTCCGCAAGCCTGCCCACGACCGGGACCTTGGAAGCCTCGATCCTGCACGGAGAAGAGCTTTTCAACACTTCGCGCGGGGCCGCCGCGGGGACCACGGCCACGGGGCGGATGTCAACCCACGGCCGGGGCTCGTGTTTGTCTTGCCACCCGTTCGGCTGGACCGACACGGTGGTCTGGAACTTCGAGGACGGGCCCCGAAAGACCCCGTCGCTGGCGAGCGTCTTCGAGCGGACCACCGGCCGTCAGAAGCTGCTGAACGCCTCGGCCACGCGCGACGAGGTCGCCGACTTCGAACGGAACATCCGGCTCGTCTCGGGCGATCCGGCGGCCGACGGCCAGACCGGCCTGATCGTTGGGGCCCCGCTCTCGGACGTGCCCGACCTGCTGCCGCGGGCCAACGACGGCCGCAGCGCGGACTGGACCGACCTTGCCAACTACTTGCGCTTCGGCCTTCGCTCCCCGATCTCGCCCTGGCTGGGGACGAACGTCAGCGCCGGGAGGACGCCGTTCGCGACGGCCGGCTGCCCCTCTTGCCACGGAGGTCCCCACTGGACCTCCAGCCGGCTCACCTACACACCCCCGCCGGTGACGGGCGCGGTCGAGGGGCGTCGGGTCGCATCCGCCTTGAAGGCGGTCGACACGTATCTGGCGGGCGAGGTCGACAGCCGCAACCAGACGGCCCTGAGCTCCGACAGCAGGTTCAACCCTCCATCTTTGAAGGGGTTCTGGGCGTTTCCACCCCACTTCCACAACGGCCAGGCGGCCACCGTGGACGAGGTCCTGACGCGGGTCCTCAATACGCGAGCGCACCGCGATGCCGGCGTTCCCGGGCGGCTGGAAAACCCTGCCGACCGCGCGGCTCTGGTGCGATTCCTCGAATCGATCGACGACTCCACGACTCCCGAGGTCGTCCCGTGACGACCGACAGTCTGGGGCCCAAAGCCTGCAGTCTTGTATAGACACGACCTTCCGAGCCGGGTACACTCTATCTGCAATGACCAAGGAGGCATCGATGATGGCGAGAGACGGTCACAATTGGCTGGTGTTGGTCCTTCTGATTGCATTGGCGACGGCGGTTGGTGCTCAGACACCTCCGGCCCCCGGGGGACCTCCTCCGGGTGACGCTGCTGCCGCGCCGGCAGCGTGGAAGCCCAACACGCCTCTCGGGCTGGAGGACGTGACCAAGATGGCGCCCAAGGACAACCCCATCAACAACGCGAAGGTACGCCTGGGCAAGATGTTGTTCTGGGACAAGCGCCTGAGCGCCTCCGGCGGCAACGCCTGCCAGAGCTGCCACGCTCCCGACAAGGGCTGGTCCGACACGGCTCCGCTGTCGACGAAGGACAACGGCAAGCTCAACACTCGCCACACGCTCTCGCTCTACAACGTCGCTTACTACAAGGTCTTCTTCTGGGACGGACGGGCCTCGAGCCTCGAGGAGGCCGTCCAGATGGACTGGGAAGACCAGCTCGGAGCCAAGGGCAAGACCGCCGAGCTCGCCAAGACCCTGGGTGCGAACCAGACCTACGGGGCGCTCTTCAAGGAGGCTTTCGGCGAGGACGGCGTCTCGGCCGACAAGATCGTCAAGGCGATCGCGACCTTCTGCCGGACGATCATGTCCGCCAACACGCACTATGACGCGTTCATCGAGGGCCAGAAGTCGTCGATGACCGATGCCGCCAAGCGAGGCTGGGAGCTGTACCGCACCAAGGCCCGCTGCAACCAGTGCCACACGCCGGGTCTCTTCACCAACGAGGCCTTCCACTACACAGGCCTGGGGCTGAGCGGCGGCGCCGACGACGACCCGGCTCGCGGCAAGGTGACCGGCGACAAGAAGCTCAACGGCTTCTTCCGCGTGCCCAGCCTGCGCAACGTGATGGCGCACCCGCCCTTCGGCCATGCGGGCAGCACGCCGGGGATGGACGACATGCTCAAGTACTACGAGGCCCCCTACGGCGCCCCGAGTCTCGATCCGGCCCTGCAGGGCGGCATCCATATGACCGAGGCCGAGAAGAAAGACCTCGTCGAGTTCCTCAAGGCCCTCGAGAGCGCGGACGATCCCGACACCATCTCCAAGCCGGATCTGCCCTGACCTCTTCCGAATCGTTCGAGGCTCGCCCGGTTGTCCGGAGCGGGCCTCGAACGTGACCGACGTGGCCAGCCCGCGGGCCCATGGGCGGGGGCTGACCCGGCTGACGCCGGGTCAGGACCGGCAG
>JACQZL010000422.1 GCA_016213865.1 Candidatus Rifleibacteriota bacterium | reverse complement strand
GAGAGGGTTCCATGCTCCATCTGGACACCGGAAACACCGGGTTCATGCTGCTCTGCAGCAGCCTGGTGATGCTGATGACACCCGGCCTGGCCTTCTTCTACGGAGGCCTCGTCGGACGAAAGAACGTCCTGGCGATCATGATCCAGAGCTTCGTCTCGATGGGATGGACCACCGTCCTGTGGTGGGCCGTCGGATTCTCTCTCTGTTTCTCGGGTGACCTCAAGTCGGGCACCGACTTCTTCGGGATCGTCGGGAACTTCAACTGGGTCGGCCTGAGAGGGATCACACTCGATATGCCCTCGCCCAACGACACGATCCCGATGATCGTCTTCTGCGCCTACCAGATGATGTTCGCGATCATCACGCCCGCGCTGATCACGGGCGCCTTCACGAACCGGGTCACCTTCAAGGCGTACATGTGGTTCCTGACGGGCTGGCTGCTGTTCGTCTACTTCCCGTTCGTCCACATGGTCTGGGGCGGCGGCATCATGGCAGCCTGGGGCGTCAAGGACTTCGCCGGAGGCATCGTCGTCCACAACATCGCGGGCATCGCGGCCCTGGCTTCGATCCTCTACGTGGGCAAGCGCAAGATCGCCGACCGAGGCCCTCACAGCATCCCGCTCGTGGCCCTTGGCACCGGGTTGCTCTGGTTCGGCTGGTACGGGTTCAACGCCGGGAGCGAGTTCCGGGTCGACTCCGTGACGGCCGTGGCCTTTCTCAACACGGACATCTCGGCTTCCTTCGCCGCCGTGGCCTGGCTCGCGATGGACTGGATAACGTCGAAGCAGCCCAAGTTCCTGGGGCTACTCACCGGGGCTGTCGCGGGTCTCGCCACGATCACGCCGGCCGCGGGTTACGTCTCCCCCACGACAGCCTGCATCATCGGCCTCATCGCCGGCATTGTCTGCTTCTACGCGGTCGCGCTCAAGAACAAGCTCGGCTGGGACGACGCGCTCGACGTGTGGGGCGTCCACGGCGTGGGCGGCTTTCTCGGCATCATTCTCTGCGGCATCTTCGCGTCGACAGCTTTCAACCCGGCCTCGATGGGCGGCGTCGACGGGCTGCTCCAGGGCAACGTGCATTTCTTCCTGGTCGAGTGCGCTGCCGTGCTGGTGTCCTCGGCCTGGGCTTTCGTCTTCACGCTGGGGATGCTCTGGGCGATCAACAAGATCACGACCGTCCGCGTCGACGAGAGCACCGAGGAGATCGGTCTCGACGAAGGACTGCACGGCGAGAGGGCCTATCTCGAGGAGGGTATGTGATGAAATTGCCCACCGCACTCTGGTCCGGTTTCCGGCTTGCGTTCACCCTCCTGCTGCTGGCCTCCGTTCCGGCGGCGGCCCAGCAGAGCCAGCCGGCGGCGCCGGTCGCGACCGAGGCCGCGACCGGCTCCGAGCTCACCTGGAACGGATTCGTCTCGGCCTCCCGCACGATGAACTCAAACCGTCCGGCCGTGCGACGCAACGGGTTTCGCGTCTTCGACTTCCGGGATAGGACGCTGGAACTGGACGTGGCCGAGGTCGCGGTCCAGAAGGCTATCTCGAAGCCCGGCGAGACCGGATTCCGCATCGACGCCGAGGCGGGCAGCACCATCCCACGGGTCACGGCCCAATCCGGGCTCTTCCGCGACGCGAAGACCGGCGAGGCGGACGACGTCGACCTCAAGCAAGCCTACGCAAGCTGGATCGCCCCCGTGGGCAAAGGGCTGCGGGTCGACCTGGGCAAGTTCGTCACGCACATGGGCTACGAGCTGATCGAAGGCTACGATGGCTGGAACACGAACCATACCCGTTCGTTTCTCTTCGGTTACGCCATTCCCTTCACCCACACGGGTCTGCGACTGAGCTATCCCCTGACCGACAAGCTCTCGGGGCAGTTGCACGTCGTCCAGGGCTGGGACAACTTCCAGGACAACAACTCGGCCAAGTCGGTCGGCTATCAGCTCCTCTACGCGCTCGACCCCGCGTGGACGATCACCCTCAACGGGATGACCGGCCCCGAGCAGACGGGGAACAACGGCAACGATCGGTCGGTGCTCGACGTCATCGTCCAGTGGAAGGCCTCGGACACCCTGAGTCTCGGGCTCAACTTCGACCACGGTCGCGAGCAGAACGCCCTCGGGCTCGGAGCGGATGCGAGCTGGAGAGGCACGGCCGGCTATGCGCGCGTGGCCGTATCGAAGAAGTGGGCGCTCAACTTCCGGGGTGAGGTGTTCGACGATCTCGACGGCGCGCGCACGGGAGTCGCCCAGACCTTGCGCGAGGTCACTTTCACGCCCGAGTACCGCATCGATGAGCACACGATCATCCGGGCCGATCTGCGCAAGGATTGGTCATCGACGGCCAGCTTCTTCGACGGAGTCACGCCGGCCGACAGCCAGTTCACGGCCTCGATCAACCTGATGCTCGTCTACTGACCGAACGCGAGAGGACGCCTCGCCGGTCCAGGCCTCGAGGGGCCGAAGCCGGCGAGGCGTCCTGGGTTTCAGTCGCCCTCGCCGGAGTCATGTCCCAGCTCCCTGAGCTTCAGACGCAGCGTCTTGCGATCGATGTGCAGGATCTCGGAGGCGCGCCGGCGGTTGCCTCCGGCGTGCGCCAGGACCCTCAGGATGTGCGCGGCCTCGGCCTCGGCCAGAGTGCCGAGGGTGCCGGAGGCGGCCGCGGCCCGCACGGCCTCCGGAAGGTCGGCGACCCCGACTTCGCGGCCCGCCGACCGAAGAGGCGCGCCCTGCACGGCAGACAGCAGCTCCCGCACGTTTCCCGGCCACGCATAGGACTCCAGGGCCCCCATTGCGGCCGCCGCGAACGCGGGGGCCGCCTGTCCTTGCCGCACCGCCCAGACCCTGGCGAAGTGCTCGGCCAGCAGCGCCACGTCGTCACCGCGCTGTCTCAAGGGAGGCAGGGCCACGGTCGCTCCTGACAGCATCTCGCAAAGTTCCTGGGCGAACAGTCCGGCGCTCGCGAGCACCGGCAGGTCGCCGCTGGCCGAGACGTAGACGCGAGCGGGCAAGGAGGCGTGGGACGCCACCAGCTTTCGCAGCTTGCCTTGCACTGCCGGCCCGGCTTGGTCCGCATCCCTGACGAAGAGCCCCGCCGCGCCGCCAAGCGCGGAGGCCGGATCGTCCGGCCACGCGGCGTCATCCGAGGCCGCGTCGAGGAGCATGAAGGCGGCCGCCGGCTCTCGGCTCCGGGCGGCGATCGCACGAACTGCAGCCCACCGGCCTGTGCCCGGCTCGCCGAGAACGAGGACGGGGTTCCCATGGCGCGACGCCCGGTCCATCGCGGCGAAGGCCGCGCGAATGGCGCTCGAACGGCCGACCAGTCCGAAGCGGCCGGATTCGCCGGCCCGCGCCTTGCCCCGGGACCGCAGCTTCTCGAGAGCGCGATCGACCGCGCAGAGCAGCTCGTCGTCGGTGAAGGGCTTGGCGAGATACTCCTCGGCACCAGTCTTGACGGCCTCGACCGCGCCCTCGATCGTCGCGTAGCCCGTGATCATCATCACTTCGGTGTCAGGGTGGCGCTCGCGAACGTGCTTCACCAACTCGAGCCCACTCATCCCCGGCATCTTCATGTCCGTCACGACAAGCTCGAACGGCCGAGCCGCGAGCAGTCGCAGGGCCTCCCGCGCGCTCGAGACAGCCACGACGTCGTAGCCGCGCGAGGTGAGATTCTGCTCGATGATGTCGAGAGTGTCGGGTGCGTCGTCCACGACGAGAACTCGCCCTGCCGTCATGCTCGATCACCTGAAGAAGCGAGCGGCGCGCCTCCCGCGGCCAGCGGCAGGAGCACGTCGAAACGAGACCCCTTCCCCGGCAGGCTCTGGACCTCGACCGTCCCCCCGTGGGCCGTAACGATACCGTGAACCATCGAGAGCCCCAGGCCCGTTCCCTGGCCGACATCCTTGGTGGTGAAGAACGGGTTGAAGATCTTCGCCACGACCTCCGGCTCCATCCCGACGCCGGTGTCTTCGACGGCGAGCCGCACGTGGCCCTCCGCCCTCTCGGTGATGACCCGTAGCGTGCCTCCCGAGGGCATCGACTGCACTGCGTTCACGGCGAGATTCAGCATCACCTGCTGCATCTGCCCGGGATCGGCCGGCACCGCGGGCAGGTCCTTGGCCAGCCTGAGCACGAGCTGGACCTTCGCCTTTGCACACCTCGTCTCCACCAGATAGAGGCTCTCCTTGACCATCTGGTTGAGGTCGACGGCCCGCTTCTCGGAGGGCACCTGCCGCGCAAAGAGAAGCAGCTTGCGAATGATCTCCCGGCTGTGGAGAGACGCCTTGACGATCTTCTCGAGGTTCCGGGACATCTGGTCCGGGATTCCGAATCCCTTCAGCGTGAGCTGGGCATAGCCGAGAATTGCGCCGAGCGGCTCGTTGAGTTCGTGCGCCACGCCGGCCGCGAGCTGGCCGATCGTGGCCAGGCGGTCGACCCGGCGAAGTTGCTCCTGAAGCCGCGCCCGGTCCTCCTCGGCCTGACGCCTCGCGAGGATCAGGGACATCTGGCGCGCCACCTCGTTGATGAGGCTGCGTTCCTCCTTCAGGAAAGGCCCCTCGTCGTGACGCGGTCTTTCCTCGACGTAGACGAGCTCGACCTGGCCGCGCTTCGCGCCGTCGATGAGGATCTCCGAGGCCAGGCTCTGACCGCCTGCGACGAAGCCCGCCGAGCAGCACTCCCGCCCTTCGAACGTGATGCGCGCACAGGCCACCTCCGGATACTGCCACGCCGGCGGCAACAGCTCCACCACGTGCTGGACTACCTCTTCCAACGGGATGCCGGTCTTGTCGGCGACCCTGGCGATGCCGTAGAGGCACGTCAATTCCTTGACGCGCTCGCGCAGGGCCCACTGGGCCAGGTCACGCTCCGCGTTGTCGGTCCTGTCGGTCATTCGGCCGGCCCGGCGCCGCCGGGCACGCTCCAATTGTCCTGCCCGCGGCCCGGCCGCGTCAACGAGTTGCCTTCAGGAACCTGACGACGGCTTCCTTGTCGGCGGAGCCATCGAGATGCCGCCCTGTCCGCAGAGCCCGGCCGGGTACTCCCTGGCCGAGGGGTAGGTCTTGAGATGAGCCTCTGGCCGCGTGACGAACTCGCGCTGCTTCCCGGCGAGCGTCCGGAATGACAGAACTCCCAGACCTTGAGGCCCGGGAGAACTGGGTGTGGACGATTTTGCGCGGGGTCTTATCCCTCTTGGGCACATCCACGTCGTTCTAAACTCGGGATTTTACTCCTTCGTCTCGAACAACCCGCTGACGGCGATGATTCCGCTTTCTGTAGGATTGAACTCGATTTGAGGCAATCTCTTCGAATTCGCTCCTGGCGCCTGCGGAAACAGCTCTCTGAAAGGTCGGCGTCAGTCTTTGAACCTTCCAGACGGGACAGGGCGGGGGTCCTTCTCACCAGCAGCGGAACGAATTCCAGCTGAAAGTTACTTCCTGTCTTCAGTACCGATTCTTCAAAGGACCTTTCTCCAGAAGCTTACGTCCTCGCGGACTTGTCACCCTTGACCTGGAGATTCCGGAACGATCCTTGTCCTACCTCATCCTCCGGTACGGGAGGATCCCAGGGCCACTTCTGCTTTCGGACTTGCGTCCAGCCGATCCCTCGGGCCTGTCGGCTTGATCTCGATTCGGTCTGCAGACCTCTTCTCGATATCTCGAACGTTACTGGCTTCCTCCGGACGACCCCGTCCGTTTCTTGGAGGCCCCTCCGCTCGAGAGCCGGTGAGTATAGCACCGGCTCATCCTCGAGTCAACGTTCTTTTTCGAGTTTCCCGAAAGAGCCGCCGATTCGACGCCGGAAGGCGCTCGTCCGTCCGCCGCTCCCCGTTGGACGGCGTGAAAGTCGGCGTTCATGAACGTCGACGCTGCCGCACGTTCCGTTGGCAGGCGAGCCGCGCTGGCAGCCGAACGCTACTCGAGCCTTCGGCGTCTCCTCGCGGGCAGAAACCGCCTGCGCGCCAGCAGGATCAGGAACGGCAGAAGCCCGACGACGAGGTCGAGAGGCGAGAACTGCGAGTTATCTCCCGCGACCATGCAGCCGCACGGTCGCCGCGGCGGAGGTGGCGGCGGGGGAGGTGGCGGGGGCGGGGGGGGAGGCGGCGGAGGTGGAGGCGGTGGCTGGGGTGGCGGCGGTGTCGGCGGAGTTGGCGGCGGAGGAGGAGGTGTCGGCGGCGGCGGCGGAGGCGGAGGGGTTGGCGGAGTTGGCGGCGGAGGAGGTGTCGGCGGCGGCGTCGGAGGTGGTGGCGGGGTCTGAGGTGTCGGCGGCGGTGGCGGGGGCGTCGGCGGTGTCGGCGGAGGTGGCGGCGGGGGCGGCGGAGGTGGCG
>JACQZL010000421.1 GCA_016213865.1 Candidatus Rifleibacteriota bacterium | reverse complement strand
CCCAAGCCTCAGGGGAAGGCAAGACGGCGGGTGTCGTCGCGCCGGGCGAGAAGGCCACCCTGCTCTCGAGCGGTTTCAAATTCACCGAAGGCCCCGCCGCCGACGCCGCGAGGCGCCTGCAGGACGGCCGCACGCGCGCGACAGCGCCGCTTGCAGGTCCAGCTCCGCCCGCAGGCTCGGCTCCTCCCCGGCGGGCAGCACGGCGATGTCGACGTCGCCATCGGCACGCAATTGCCCCTTCGACGCCGAGCCGAATAGCATCGCAAGGCGAAGAGGAATTCCCTGGCGCAGAGCCGCTCGCAAGCGGCCGAGATCCTCTTCACTCAACCTGGTTTGGACTATAGGACTTTGACTCGTGAGCAACAGAACGCAGAGGCTTTTTCGTGGAGTCGCGCTCTCGCGCGATTCCACGAAAGAGCAGGTTGAGCGAAGCCGCTTCGCGGCCTTCCTATGGCGCTTGATGGTATCCAACTCGCGCAGCCGGGGGCAAGGATGGATGTCGCGAGCCCGGGAGTTCGCGAACTCGCGTGAGGGAACGTAAGGGAAAGCGAGTTGTCTTGAGGGCTTTCGTCCGATGGGGGCGCACCGTGTCGGGGGCCCCCGGGCAGGGCGGCCGAAATCGGCAAGGTCGGGAGAGCGGAAAGGTCACGGCGAGGTTCCTCGTCCGAGCAAGAGCCAACCCCGCGGAATCGGCTTGAGGATCTTCTTCTCCTGAAGTCGCCCACGGGCGCACTTCGGGCAGCGCGTCACGTCGCGACCGGTCAAGCGAAGAAGCAACGCCTGCCACGTCTCAGGCTCGGCAGGCTCGCTGGCCTTTCGAGCGCTGTCCTCTGGCGCCCCGAGGAGAGCGCGGCACTTCGGGACCAGACGCTTGCGGACCCCGTTCGCCAGGAAGCCGTAGTGGCGAATGCGAACCAGGCTCTTGGGCAGGACGTGGAGCAGGAAACGGCGGAGGAACTCGCGGGCTTCGAGGGTCATGAGCTTCTCGGCGCCGCCGTTCGCGCGGTCCTTCCAGCGGAACGTGACTTGGCCGTCGCGGAGAGAAACGAGTCGATGGTTGGAGAGGGCGGTGCGGTGGGTGTAGCGGCCGAGGTAGTCGAGGACGGGGTCGGGCCCCGCAACGGGCGGCTTGGAGTACACGACCCAGTCCTTCGCGGCAGCCCGTTTCAGGACCGCGGGGACCGGCTCGGAGTCCAGAGACACTTGTCCCTGGGCGGCGACCGCTTCGAGTTTGGAGAGCAGCTTTCCTCGGAAGACCTGTGCGAGAACGCAGACGGGCAGGAAGAAACCCGGAGATGCTGACACCCAGCGATCGCCTTCGGGAGAGAGCCCCCCGCCGGGCACGATGACGTGGATGTGCGGGTGATAGAGAAGCGTCTGCGTCCAGGTGTGCAGGACGGCGGTGAATCCGATCCTGGCTCCGAGGCGCTCAGGGTTCAGGGCCACTTCGAGGAGGGTCTCGGACGCGGCGGCGAAGAGCAGATCGAGGGCGACCTTGGCGTGCGCGAGGAAGATCGGATGGAGTTCCTCCGGGATGGTGAAGACGACGTGGTGGTATTCGACGGGCAGGAGATCGGCACGGCGGGCCTCGACCCATCGGGCTCTCTCGAGGCTCTGGCACTTGGGGCAGTGGCGGTTGCGGCAGGAGTTGTAGGAGATCTCGCGGTGGCCGCACGAGTCGCACTCGAGCACGTGGCCTCCGAGGGCCGCCGTGCGGCAATCGAGGATGGCGCGGACGGCGCGCGCCTGGACCGCGCTGAGTGGACCGAGTTCGTCCCGGTGGGCGCGAACGATGTCGGCCAGCTCGACGCGCGGTCGCGCGGCGCGCGACGAGGATTCCGCGAGGCCGGTCACGGTCTACACGGCCGGGGTCGGAGCCTGCGGCGGGGCCGGCAGTCGGTCGAGGGGGCTGGCCGTTCGCTGAAGGAAGTCGGAGGCGACGTGCGTGTAGATCTCCGTGGAACGCAAGCTCCGGTGTCCGAGGAGCCTCTGGATCACGCAGAGGTTGACGCCGTCCTCCAGGAAATGGGTGGCGAGGGTGTGGAGCAGGAGGTGTGGATGGAGATGGTCGGGGAGGCCAGCGGCTTTCCGGGCTTTCTCGGTGAGGCGGTTGAGGGTGAAGCGGGAGAGAGGGCGGTCCGGAGCCCGGCCCGGGAAGAGCCAGGTGGTGGGCCGAACGGTCTTCCAGTACTCCCGGAGCGTTTCGAGGAGGCGAGGGGAGAGCATGACGTAGCGGTCCTTGCGCCCCTTGCCTTGGTCGACGCGGATGGTCATGCGCTGGCTGTCGATGTCGCGGACCTGGAGGCGAACGGCCTCGGTGGCGCGCAGGCCGCCGCTGTAGCAGACCATGAGCAGGGTCCGGTGCTTGAGGTTCTGGACGCAGGACAGGAGGGCCGCGACGTTCTCGCGGCTCAGGACGCGCGGGAGGGTGCGGGGTCTCTTGCGGTACGGGATCCTGTCGATGGCCCAGTCCTTCCGCAGGGTGACGCGGAGGAAGAACTTGATGGCGGCGACGTTCTGGTTGAAGGTGCCCGAGGCGACCTGGCGATCGCGGGTGAGGTGAAGCTGGTACTGCCGGACGTGCTCGGGGGTGAGTTGATCGGGCGGGAGCATGAAGTGCTCGACGAAGCGGCGGGTGCAACTCAGGTAGGCCTTCTGGGTACAGGGGCTGAGGCCGCGGATCTGGAGATCCTCGAGCATCCGGTCGCGGAACTTGCCCATGGCATCCTCCGGGTGTGAATGGGAGAGAAGGGACGGCATCGACACGGGGAGGAATGTAGGGCGTGATCGACAGGGAGACTACGGATCAGAGGGGCGCTATCGGCTCGGAGTGTTGATCCGCCGCGAAGCGGCTTCGTTCAAACAACATACTCGGACATTGTATCCGACCCTCGCCCCCGCCCGCCCGGACTTGGATCGCCCCCACAACCGTGGTAGTCTACTCACCGCCTTGAGCGATTTCCAGCGGCGCCTCCGGCGGCGGCCGCGCGGGCGCAAGCACGGGCGCGTCCTCGGGAAGATGCATCGCCCGCAGAATTCGCACGATCACTGCCGGGTCCGTGATGCAGGCGAGCACCACCATCCGCCCTCCGCACTTCGGACACTCGAGAACGTCCAGCCCAAGCGATCGCTTCATGAGCAGCGCCCAAGGGGTCCGCGGGCGGCGGCCCCGCTGT
>JACQZL010000059.1 GCA_016213865.1 Candidatus Rifleibacteriota bacterium | reverse complement strand
TGCTCCTGGGGCGGATCGCGCGGGCGCTGGCCGCAGAGACCTCAGTCCGCGACCTGTTGGAGGTGCATCCGGCGCCGGGGCCCACGGCGGGTTCCCGCAGGTTCTTCCTCGCGACCTGCTTCCTGGTCGATCTGGGGTCGATCCGCGCGCCGATGCTGAGGCTGGAGGCGGGCCTGAAAACCCCGGGCGCCTTCCCCTCTCAGGGCCCGCGGCTCCTCGTGGAGGGAGCAGCCTCGCCGGTTGTCCTGGAGCCTACCCCCATCCCCGGTGGCGGTGCGACGGCGTGGCGCGCGGGGGTCTCGCCCGGTGCCCTGCGGGAGGGCTCCAACCGGTTCCGGATCGAGCTGCCTGCCGAGCTCGCAGTGCGGTCTCCGGCGGTCCGACTGGAGTTCCGGCGCGCCGACAGCTTCCCGCGCCCCACGGCGAGCGAGCCCGAGCAGCTCTGGCCTTCCTGCTGCCCTCCGTTGGACCAGCGGCTCGAGCTCCGGAACGCCTACAACCAGGGGAACCTCTACAAGGCGCTGCGCCTCGCGCGCGCGACCAACCACGGATTCCCCCGGTGCGGGGACACCCTCTTGTACGAGGCAATCGTCCTGCAACGCATTCTCGAGGGCCGTTTGCTTTCGAGATGGGCATGCAGGCCTTCGGAGGCGAGCCCGACCCTGGGCTGCCGGCGGACCGGAAGATCTACCAGACCATCTGGGAGCGCCTGGACGGGACGGTGCGGATGTACCCGGGCTGGGCTGCCGGCTACTGCGGCTACGCCGACATCCTTCAGGACCTGGGTCACCTGGGCCCCGCCCTGCGGATGGCGCGCTGGGCCGTGATGCTGGCGCCCGCGAGACCGGACCCCTGGATCCAGCTTGCTGATGTCGAACGGCTGATGCTGTGGGCCCGGGCACCCGAAGGCGGCACCGCCAACTGGGTGTCCGACCCCGCGGTCGGGCTCTCTCATGTGCGGCGCGGCTACGAGCTGATGGGAGGCACGTCGCGCGGAAACTGGCTTCCCCCGCTTCTCCTGGGGACGTTCCAGTCGCACCTCGGGCGCAAGGCCGAGGCCCGCAAGGCCTTCCAGGAGGTCCTCGCCATCAACCCGCAGATGACCGAGGCGCTCCGCGGCCTGCAGGCGCTCGATGAGAAGCCCGGTTCGAAGTGAACCCTGCCCCGCCGGAGCTCGGCCCGGGTCCACTCGGCGGCCATCAGGCCAGTGCGTCCCGGCACTGAGTAGGATGCCGAAGGGCGGGCGGGCGTTCGATGTATCACGGGCCTGGCTGCTCGCCGGGTCCACCGGCCGACTGGAGCCCGTGCTTGTGGCCGTGGCCGGGCGAGGCGGGCAGCGCCGCCCCACCCGGACAAACCTCGGATAGTAGAGCCGCTGGTCCGCGGCCAGCCGGAAGAAGTCGGTGTGGTTCGTCGCGTAGGTCAGGACCAGCTCGGCGCCGGTCAGCTCGGGATGAGCCTTCGCGGCGTAGACGAGGACCGCGGGCAGGCCGGATTCGACAGGACGATAGAAGGCGCAGGCGGCAGACCACGGACCGGTGAGGCCGGGGGCCCAGCGTGCCGCGATGGAGGTCCCTCCGAAACCTCGCGTCTGGATCGTCAGCCAGCCCCCGCTGCCTGCATCCTGATGGAGCGTGAATTCGGTCTGGGCTTTGTCGAAGATCGCGACCGGGGCTGAGCCCAGCCGTGCTTGCTCGAGCCACCCTGACCCGTCCCCCGCCCACCACTGGGGCGACGTGAGGTCACCAGCAGCGGCACGTTCCACGGGCCACCGGGCCACGTACACGTCGTGGATGCCCGGCTCCCGCGCGCTGATGGCGTAGACGTGGCCCTTCCACTCGAGGACGCTGGCCGACCCGACCACCGCCCCGAACTCGTTCTGGGGCGATTCGAGCCACTCCAGTTTCCAGGCCGACGGCTCGGACCGCGTGTCCCCGATCCTCACTGCTTGCCAGCCGGCGGCCTCGAAGCCCAGTCCTCCCGTGGTCTTCCGGATCGTCATAAGGAAGACGAGCAGGCTGTCGCCAAGGCGGATGCCGGCCCCCGGCCAGTAGGAGACGCCCTCGGTCCGGCTGGCAAAGAAGGCGTCCGGCTTTCCGTCACTCTCTCCCCAGAAGAACGCAATCGAGGCCCGCGACGGCTCGGTCCCGCGCTGAAGGCCGACAGTGTTGGAGACCATCGCCGCCCCCGCGCGCGAGCGAGTCACCCCGCTGCCGATGAACGTGTCGCCGAAGAGCCACAGGACGCGACCACCTCCCAGGTCGACCGACGAGGCCCCGTCGGCCCCGAGCCAGCGCGCGTCGCGCCGGAAGAGCCGATCCGCCGCGGGCCAGGCCCAGGCCTTCAGTTCGGGCCCTCCGGTGGCACTCTCTCGAGGCCGGGCTTCCGAACCCACGGCCAGCGCCAGCACTGTCACCAGCACGGTCACGATTCTCCGCATGCGACTCGCTCCTCTGCTCCACAGCCCCCGCGCCAGCATACCGGACCCGGGCCGGAGAGAACGCGCCCGGGCGAGGTGGGGTGCGAACGCGGTTCCCGGGGAGCCGCATCACTACTATTCCGCTCACAGCCCGCTCTTCGCTCCTCCTTGCCGCGTCGCGGCGTCAGTGGAGCTGATGCTCGCATGCCGATGTCCCAGAAGTCACGCACGGTTGCCCAAGGGACACGTTTCTCCAGGGTCGAGCCATCATGCCGTCTCGGCAGGCCTTCGAGTGGCAACCGCCAGACAGCTTGTGGTCATCCCCGGGCCCCGTCGTGTCTTCGCGATGGGCCAGGAGCAGACCCTTGGACATCCAGAGGCGATGATGTCCTGCAGACTGTCCCGCAGGCCGGCCCAACCCGTGCGGGGAGTCTCGGGGCCGCCTTCGTCGCCGATTCTGGCTGCGGCGAGACTGCATCGGGCCTGGCCCCGGCTTCGGCCTCGCCATCCGCGTGCCGATATCAGGGACTCGATGGTCACGCCCGTCGGTCGTGTCGTTCGCTCCGTTCCTCGTCCCGTTCGCCGCGGGTTCAAGGTCGTCGTGGCGCTCCTGCTCCTGCCTGCCTTCGTCCTGGCGGCGGGGACTGGCAGGCCCACGACTCCGGCCGCCAGGAAGGCCAATCTGGCCGGCCGGCCGGTCTCCCTGCCCGAGGCGATCGACCTGGCCCTGAACACGCACCCGCGCATCACGGCGACGGCCCACGCCGAGGCAGCCGCCGAGCACGAGCTCAAGGCGAAGGAAGCACTCAAGCTCCCCCGCATCACGTTCCAGAACATCCTCAAGGACTCGAACCACCTGAAGCGTTACCGGCCGTTGGGTTCGATCGGCCCCCTGCTCAGCGATATCAACGATGATTCGGCGATGATGACCGGGGCCATCCTGGAGGTGCCTGTTTACGTCGGCGACCGGCTGGCGATCATCCCGCGGATCGCACTCCGCAAGAAGGAAGGCCAGCAGCAGTTGCGCCGCAAGGCCAGCCAGGACCTGGTGCTGGAGCTGGTCCGCCTGTACCTGGACGCCCTGGTGGCCGAGAAGGCCCTCAAGGTCGAGGCCGAGCGCGCGACCCTGAAGGAGCTCGAGCTGCGGGCTGCCCGCGAGAAGGCGGCCTCCGACGCTGTCGCGGCCCCGCGGGTGATGTCCCTGGAGCTGGAGCTGGATGACATCAAACAGCAACAGCTCGAGTACACAACTCAGCTCGACTCGGACCAGCAGAGCCTCTCCGAGCTGATCGGGGCGCCGCCCGGGGCCGTGGTCGAACTGGTGGGGGAGTTCGACATGCGCGAGCTGGAAGGGACGCCTTCGGACATGCTGCGTATCGGCCGGGCCGAGAACCCCGACCTCCGCCTGCTCGAGCTGGCGCTGGCGACGGCCGGCGAGGAGATCGGGCTGGCGGCCAGTGACGAGAAGCTGCAGATGAACTTCCGAGCGGACTACTTCTGGGATCACACGTTCGAGCGCCCGGACAACGGAGCGGACGTCTGGACCGTTGCGCTGGTGACGTCCTGGCCGCTCTGGGACGGCGGGTACGTTCACCAGGAGAAGCAGAGAGCTCGTGACAGGGTGCGCGAGGCGAAGTCCAACCTGGCGGCGGCGCTCCAGCTCCTGGACTTGCAGATGAGGCAGGCCTACAGTACCCTGACCTCGTCCCGAAAGCTCGTGGACGGCCTGGAGAAGAACGTGTCGCTGGCCCGGAGCACGCTGCAGACGGTCACCGACAAGTACCAGGTCAACGTTCTTTCGCGGGCCGATCTGGTCGAAGCCCGCATGAACCTGATGAGAGCCATCGTGAACCGTGACCGCATCTCGGCAAGGGTGCTCGAGGCCAGGGCGGCCCTGTTCCGCTTGATGGGCCGGCTCGAGCCCGCCGTCTTCCAGGCGGCGCCGCCGTCGGTCGCATCTCGGGGAGACTCCTGATGACGGTCAGTCCGAAGGGTGCGGTCTTCTTCGATTGCACCGGAACGCTCTACGATCCCGAAAGCGACCAGCGGGCGCACCTCGAAGCGGCCCGCCAGTTGGTGCGGCACTTCAAGCTCGACGTGACCCCGCAGTCGCTGGTCGAACGCTTCAGCCGCCTCGCCAACAGGTACCTCACTCAGCAACAATCCGACGAGTTCCTGGCCGGGGACGACATGCTACGCGCCGTGCTGCCGCACTTCGGCACCATCCTGGGCGTGGCCAAGACCCACGAGCACTTCGAGCTGGTCAAGGCGATCGCTCGCAAGATGCACTGCGAGTACGGCGCGCTGATGCCCGGCGCGGCCGAGACCCTTCAGGGGGTCAAGGACCGGGGCTTTCACGTGGGTCTGATCAGCCACGTCGACAAGCAATTTCTCGACGTGCTCCTGGGGGCCCTCAAGATCCGGCAGTTCCTCGATTCCGTCACCACGGCCGAGGAAGTCCGGGTCCGCCGACCCGACGCGCGCATCTTCAAGACCGCCCTCGATTCGGCCGCGGTCGAGCCCTCCCGCGCCTTCTTCGTCGGCGACGATCTGGAGCGGGACATTCGCGCCGCCAAGAACCTCGGCTTCCGGACCGTCTACTATCGCACGTCGGACGAGTCTCCGCCCGCCAAGTCCGACGCGGACTACACCATCGGCAAGCTCCCCGAGCTGCTCCCGATCCTTGACGGGGCCCTGGCATGAAAGCTGAGGCGCGGGACTCGCTGAACGCTCCACGGCTCGGAGGCGGAACGACCGGCTTGCCCGGCCTCGCTTCCGCTCGCGGTGCCGGCGCCCTGCCGGCTGACTGACGAGTGACGTGTTCGATCTCCTGTTTCGCAACGCTCTGCTCGTCGATGGGACCGGCGCCCCGCCGCGGCCTGCTGACGTGGGCGTCGAGAAGGGGCGGATCGCGGCTGTCGGTGACCGGCTGGCGAGTGAGGCCGCCACGGTCGTCGAACTGGACGGCCTGGTCCTCGCGCCGGGCTTCATCGACCTCCACACCCACTCCGATTACTGGCACCTCGTGGAGCCGTTCTCGCTCTCGAAGCTCCATGAGGGCGTGACGACCGACGTATCGGGCAACTGCGGATTCAGCCCTTTTCCGCTGGACGAGACCGCCCGTGCGCGCGAGGCCGCGCGGTGGAAGCCGCTCGGGGTGACGGTCGATTGGTCCGACTTCGCCTCCTACCGGCGCCGCTGCGAGCAGGTCGGGTTGGGCATCAACCATGCGTTTTTTGTAGGCCACGGCGCGCTAAGGGCCCACGTCGTCGGCCACGTCGACCGGCCCGCGACCGCCTCGGAGCTCGGCCGGATGAAGGAGCTGCTCGCGCGCGAGTTGAACGCCGGGGCGATCGGCCTCTCGACCGGTCTGATCTACGCCCCCGGGTGCTTCGCGGGCCGCGAGGAGATCGCCAGCCTCTGCGAAGTGGTCGTCAGGCGTGGCGGCCTCTACGCATCGCACATCCGGGGCGAAGGAGCGACCCTGCTCGAGGCGATCCAGGAGGCCCTCTGGATCTGCCAGGAATCCGGAGTGCGCACCCAGATCTCGCACCTCAAGGCCAGCCGGCCGCAGAACTGGCCCAAGCTGGACCGTGCGCTGGCGCTGATCGAGTACGCCCAGAGCGAGGGACTGCCTGTCATGGCCGACCGCTATCCCTACGAGGCGACCAGCGCCGGCGTCGACCAGTTGCTGCCGGAGTGGGCCTACGAAGGCGGCCTCCAGGCGGAACTGGCCCGCCTGGACGAACCCCGAGCCGTCCATCGAATCCGCGAGGAGATGGCGCACAAGTTCGACGCCGACTACTACAGCCGGGTCCAGATCGCCGACGCGGCTGGCCATCCCGAGCTGAACGGTCGCCGGCTGGACGAGTTCGCCGCCGAACGCGGCCTCGAGCCCGACCTGGCGGTCTTCGAGCTGCTGCGTCTCACGCAGGGCCGTTGCGAGTGTGTCTACTTCGTGCTCTCCGAGCAGAACATGCGGCGAGTCCTGAGCCGCGAGTACGTGATGGTCGCCAGTGACGCCGAGGCCCGAGCGACTGTGGGCCCTGCTTCGCAAGGCCTGCCTCATCCCCGAGCCTATGGGACCTTCGCTCGCGTGCTGGGGCGGCTGTCCCGGGATGAAGGGCTCTTTCCCCTGGAAGAGGCTGTGCGCAAGATGACCTCGCTATCGGCGGACCAGTTGGGCCTGACGGATCGAGGACGGATCGCGCCGGGCCTGGCGGCGGACCTCGCGAGCTTCGATCCGGCCCGCATCCTCGACCGGGCCACCTACACCGACCCGCACCGCTACTCGGAAGGCGTCGTCCACGTGGTCGTGAACGGCCGCCTGGTCCTGCGCGACGGTCAGCCGACCGGCGAGCGACCCGGGCGCATCCTGACTGCAAAGGGACCCGCGCGACCAGCGGCGTGAGGGCAGATGCCGGGGGCAGGGGAGAGGGGACGGGTCGCGGGAGCAGGCGACTGGGAGACAGGGGACAGAAGAGTGCAGATTGGGGTTTGCAGACGGCCAGGGGGATGGCTGCGTGAGGGCAGATGGCGGGGGCAGGGGAGAAGGGACGGGTCGCGGGAGCAGGCGACCGGGAGACAGGGGACAGAAGAGTGCAGATTGGGGTTTGCAGACGGCCAGGCGTGAGTGCAGATGGCGGGGGCAGGGGAGAAGGGGCGGGGCGCGGGAGTAGGCGACCGGGAGACAGGGGACAGGAGACTACCAACTGCGCACCGCACACGAATCGTCATCTACTGGCAGGGACCGCTTGACCTTGGCGCGTTTCCGTGCCGTTGCCACTGACTTGCCCAAGATCCGGCAAACTGATTCG
The DNA here is from genome assembly GCA_016213865.1 of Candidatus Rifleibacteriota bacterium. The sequence continues at coordinate 5,305 of JACQZL010000059.1, read as the reverse complement.
ATCTCTCCCTCCAGACCCGGGAACTTCGCCGCGTTTGCGAGTTTGGTCGCAAAGCAGAGCCGGACCCAGAACCGTGTCTCCTGGGCTTCCTTCCGACTGATGGCGAGCTTGTGGACGAAGTCAGCACGACTCTCGGCACCCCGAGCCTCCTCATAGTTGGCCCCGCACGAGGTCGCGCATTGCAGTAACTGACCCGCCACATGGCGGCCAGCGGCCGTCCGGGGCATCCCATCGGTCAACGCAATCGCCGCCTTCGCGACTGCCAGTAGCTTCTCAGCGATATCGTCCCCCTTCATCCGCTCCGGCCGTCCGCTGCCCCCCGCGCTCTCAACTCCGCACTCTTCTGTCCTCTGTCTCTCCATCCGCCTCCTCCCCTCCTTGCCTCTCATCTATCTCCCATTCCCCCTCGCGACAATCGGTCATCTCAACTCCGCACTCTTCTGTCCTCTGTCTCTCCGTCCGCCTCCTCGCCACCTCGCCTCTCATCTCCCATTCCTCCTCGCGACGATCGGTCATCTCAACTCCGCACTCTTCTGTCCTCTGTCTCTCCGTCGGCCACCTCGCCACCTCGCCTCTCATCTCCCATTCCTCCTCGCGACAATCGGTCATCTCAACTCCGCACTCTTCTGTCCTCTGTCTCTCCGTCCAACCTATCCTCTCCGCTCCATCTCCGGCGCTGACATCCTCTGACATCCCCTGACATCCGCTGACACCATCCGCTCTCCTCTGACACCCACCCGCCGTCCCTCCGCCTCGCGACGCTCCTTCGGCCGTCCTCACCGCCCTGCCGATGAGGATCCTGACGACCTACCCTCTTCGGCCATGCTCCCATTGATCGGTTGCACCACGAACGTCCTCTTCGGCCCCGAGCCGCGCTGCCCGTCTCCGGCGGGCTGCTGGTACCTGAACACGCGGTACATCCGCGCTGTCGAGATGGCGGGCGGCGTGCCCATTGCCCTCGTACCGACGGACGACAGTCCGACCATCGACCGCCTCCTCGACGGCCTGGACGGACTGCTCCTCACCGGCGGCCGGGACATGGACCCGAGCCACTTCGGCGAGCAGCCTCATCCCAAGGCGGAGGCGATCTCGGTCGAGCGTACGCGGTTCGAACTGGAACTGGCCAGACGGGCGCGGGCACGTGGTCTTCCGCTACTGGGCATCTGCCTGGGGCTGCAGACGCTCAACGTCGCCATGGGCGGGAGCCTCTATCAGGACCTCCCGAGCCAGACGGCGGACAAGCTCGACCATCGCCAGCGCGAGAGCGAGCGGGGGCGCATGGCCCATCCCGTGGAGATCCGCCCGGGAACACGTCTGCACGGTATCATCGGGCGCGAGCGACTCGACGTGAACAGCATCCACCATCAAGGGGTGCGCGAGATCGGCCGCGAACTGACCGTCAGCGCCGTCAGTCCCGACGGCATCGTCGAGGGGCTCGAGGGCGAACGCGACCACTTCCTGCTCAGCGTGCAGTGGCACCCCGAGGAGTTGACCGACCTCCCCGAGCATGCCGCCCTCTTCCGGGCGCTGATCGAGGCCGCCCGGCACGCCTGATGCCGAGCGCGGACCGCCGAGCTGCCGGGCACGAGGCCCCGCGCTACCAGCGCCCCCAGAACACCCACGCGCTCACCGCCCCGGTAACGCGGCGGCTTGTCCGCCGCCCGGCCCAGCTGTTACGCCGCTCGGTCTGATCGGGTGAAAGGGGCGTTGCGCGTCATGTAGGCGCCGGGGAATGCTGGGAGGCGGCGAGGGCCGCTTCCCGGGGGCGAGTCGATCTACCCGCGCCGGCACGACGTTCTGGTCCTGGACGAGGCCCACAACTGCGCTCCTGCGGGCCGGGGCAAGTACGCGACCGACTCGCTGCGCACCGAGGCCGTCAAGCTGCTGGCTCCCCACTTCGAGCACAGGGCAAGCGCCACGCAAAGCCAATCACCAGCGTCTCCTTGCGACAGCGGGTCGCGAAAGCCTTGGCGCGTGAGCACATGCCAGAACTGTTTCATGTCACCATCGGAAGAGCGGAAGGAACTCCGACCCTGTGCTTCGACGAACCGCTCGCTGCCTGGGAACACCTGCAGACCCACGTGCTTGGGCGGACGCTTCTTGTGAGCGATCGCGCCGACTGGTCGGCCGAGCGTATGGTCGAGGCCTCACGACAGCAAGCCGACAACGAGAGATTCTCCAGGGACGCCAAGGCTCCGGAAGGAACCTCGATGCTTCCCCTTCGGCACCGAAGAGACGCAGCTTTGCGAGCCGACGCACTCTGCGTGGTCCTCGGTCTCACGTTGACCAAGGTGCTGCAACGACGCCTACGAATCACAGGACTCAAGACTGCGAGCGCGTCCTCCCTGCTCCGCTCGCTGCGGCGCGTCAAACGTGCGCGGCTCAAGCTCCCGGACGGAGCACCACCGGCACTCCGGACCTTCGCCAAGGCCGCATGGGTGCCGTCGGAGCGCACCGCGAGGCAAGCCGCCATCCTGGGTGCCCTCAAGCTCGACAACCGCCCAGAGTCAGGCGCTGCCCTGTTTTCGGCAAGAGCCTGATGAACGCATGGAAATTCCCCTTCCGAACGCCCATAACCCGGGAACTCACGCTAGGAGAGCTTCCAGCGCGGAGCAGTCGGCGCGGTCCAGGTCTCCTGCGCCCTCTCGACGACTGCACAGTCTGGGTGGGACCTGCGTCCCGATGTCTGCCGGAAGTTGGCTGGTACGTTGGAGTCGCCGTGGCGTTGGAACGTGATGTCCTCACTGGTCGCTACGTACCCAACCCCGGAACCCGCTTCAGGACACCTGCGGTGACGAGGGCCTCGAACTGGCTCTCGAGCGAGCGGGCGAGGACGGGATCGTCGACCAGGACGCCGACCTCGAGGTTACGTTCCTGCGCGGCCTCCGTGAAGTTGGCTGAAGTGACGAACGCCCGGCGAGCGTCGACCACGACGCACTTTGCGTGAAGGCAGGCGCGGGGACCCGGGCCGGCCGCCAGAGCTAGCGGGTCGTAGAAGACCTCGGGGAGGCGCTCCCCCGGCCACTGTTCCCTTCGGAACGTCTCGGCGAACCGACGGAGCAGTTCGGCGTCGGTCGCGGTCTCGTGCGGGGGGTGCGCGACGTTCAGGAACATCCTCACCGTCAACCCCGACAGCCGGTCCATCCGCTCGGCGAGGGCGGCGAAGACGCGCGGCCCGTTGGAGATGGCGTAGCAGGTCAACAGGACGCTACGCTCCGCGGCCGCGAACAGCTCTCGCAGAACGACGAACGTGTCCCGGCTCGCCATCCCGCGTTCCTCGGGGCCCGTCCAGACCAGCTCGACCCGATCGGCAAGGTGCTGGGCGTCCTCGCGCTCGGCGGCAGCGACGCGGAGGACGGCGGCAAGCGCCGAGGTCGAGCCGGCAGCCTGCATCAGCTTTCCGAGCGTCGCCGCGGCCCGAGCGGTGTCGGCGTCCCGGGCAAAGCCGGCCAGCGCGCCGGGGGAAAGCGGCGGCTGCAGCCGTCCCGTCTCGAGCCCCTCGGCGAGGGCGGCCATCGCCGCCCGGGAGAGCTGGGCCAGCGGAGAGCGGCTCACGGGAAGTCGCCCCGGAAGTACTCCGCTCCGCCCTCGTCGACCGTCCACACTCCCAGGGCGCGGTCCAGGAATTCGTTGCGCCTCTCGCAGCAGGTTTCTGCGATCAGCAGGCACCCGTGACAGGCTGCGCCGTGCAGGAATCGGTGTTCCTCCCGGCTATCGGCCCAATGCTGGGCGCACACGGGGTCGTTGGAACAGAGCCGCTCCACTTCGAGGGCCCGGCGCAGATGCGTCTCGATGCGGCGTCCGACCTGGACCAGGCCGCCCAGGGTGCCTTCCGAGTCCGGGGTCCCGGTGTAGAGCAGGATGCCGTGGCCCGAGTCGCCGGCATAGATGCGCTCCCGGATGGAGCTGGCCGCGTAGCCGCACTCCAGCGCGACCGCGGTGATCAGGAGATGCGAGAGCGAGTGGAGCAGGATGTAGGGCAGACCGGGGAAGCGGGCCTTCGACCCGGGGTGCGCCTGTTGCCAGGCCGTGAACCCGGCAAGAGGCCTGTCGAAACGGGCTTTCACTTCCGGCCGCTCCTTCCACGCCTCCAATGCGTCCCTCCGGAATGAGAGGAAGACGCCCTCGCCGCGGTTCTCGACGGCCGGCACCCAGGCGATCTCTCGCGCCAGCTCGGCGCGGCGGACCTCGAGACTCAGCTCGTGCATAGAACCCGGGCGAATTCGCGCACATGCGAGCGCGATATAGGCACGTGTCAACATGTGCCACCGGCATGTCAGGAGTTCTGAGCCTGCTTGTTGCAGGATCGAGTGAAGGGTGCCCGCGGGAAGGTCCCGGTTCTGGGGCACGATGACGAGCCGGACCTGTCCGCCGGCATCGACCCTCACCAGGGCTACGTGGCTTCCCTTGCCTCGCTTCGGTGCTGGTACGAACCCGGCCGCGGCGAGGGCCTGGAGCACCTGCCGGCTGGAGAGAGAGCCGAGGAGACTCACGGAACGGCAACCTTGAGACGCCCGGCGAGCCGATCGCGCGCCTCCAGCACGGGCTTCAAGTCGGGCAGGAGGCCAAGAAGCTTGGCATTTTCGAGGTACAGCTCGACGGCCTCGACCAGGTTGTGAAGGGCATCCTCCGGATCGTCACCGCAACTCGCCACTCCGAGTTCCGGACACTTGGAGACCCACCCTCCTTCCTCATGCCACACCACACTGGTCAACTCGTACCGTTTAGCCAACGAGACTCCTTCCGCCAGTGCGAGCACCGGTCGGTATCGAACGTGGGCACCGACCGAGTCCGAGCGATTGGGCCGCACAGTTCGCCCCTACATCCCTTTGAGCCAAGTGTGCGGAGAATTGCGGCCAAAGTGGTCGGTGCCTATCTTCCGGTGACGGTTGGGCTCGTGAAGCGTGTGATCATTGCGCTTCGGACGGTCGCTCCGGCCTCCGTCCGAGACATCGTGGCGCTGTTGCCGATTCTCTTTGGTGGGCTGGTGTCGTGGAGCTTTGGCACGGTCCAGAAGGTCCTGATCGAGGCGGGCAATCGAGCCGCGCGGTGCCTGCAGGACGTACCTCTCTCACCGGCTAAGTGCGTAGTTCTGGACGAGATGTTCAGCCAGAATCGGCCGGTGCTGGCTGGCCTGGACAATACCTCGCAGTACTTGTTTCTCCTGGCGGAGCGTCCCTGTCGCACAGGGGAGGAGTGGGCCACGGTGCTCAAGGAAATCCAGGCGCGACAAGGCTTGGAGCCGCAGCGGGTTCTCAAGGATGCGGGGACCGGTCTGGCAAAGGGTGTCAGGGCGACCTGGCCC
>JACQZL010000419.1 GCA_016213865.1 Candidatus Rifleibacteriota bacterium | reverse complement strand
GCCATTGCTGCATATCCCCGATGCACCGGTGTAGCCGCGTCCCTGGAAACCCACCCACACGTGCTAGGCACGCTCCCCGCGACCGAAAACGCCTGCGACTGCGCCAGCGACGGCTCAGCCGCAACCAGCGCCGCCAGCACGGCCAAGAGCAACGCGCCGACGGCGTGCGGTAAATCTCCCCCCCCCCGACGGGATCCCGGCGCAGGATCTGTCCCGGCCCCCTCGAGAGCACCTGTTTGCCGCATCGCCCGGTCTCCTTTCGAGAGCGTCTCGCGCCGCGGCCTCCGGGCCGCGGTCCAACCGCCTACCCTGGATGAGAACCCCGGGCCTTCCTCCGGAAGACCCGTCCCGCGCGGCCTACGGCTCGGACCTTCGAACGGTCTCCTTGCGCTCGGCCGCGTATGGCCAGTCTAGCACGGTCGGGGCTGGCGAGGGCCCTGGCCGGCCAGTGGTTCTCCGGGGCCGCTGCGCCTTCGCCCCCGCGCCGCGCAGCGGGCGGTCCCGCCAGAGCGGGACGAGACGACGTGAGAAGCGATGCTCCCGAGGGCTGCACGAGGGGGAGGAGCCGCGGGATGGACGGGGCCAGCTTCGAGGTGTATCTTCAGGATCGAGGTGACCGCGATGCTCCACGTCGATGAACTCCTGAAAGAAGCCAGACAGTTGCCGCGAGAGGAGAGGCGCAAGCTCGTTGACGAGCTCGCGGCGTCCCTGGCGCAGGAGGCAAGCGAGGCCGTGCCCCCACCCGCAGACGGGCCCTACGCAAAGACGCTGGCGCTGGCGGGTACGGGGCACACCGACTTCAGGGACGTCTGCTCGGACAAGTACAAGCACCTGGGCGAGATCTACGGAGACAACCACGAGGCCGAGTGAGACGGGTCTTCGTCGATACCGGGGGCTTCTTCGCCCTCATCGCCAGAGAGGATCCTCATCACGCCTCCGCTAAGGCCCTCTTCGAGCACGCCGCCCGGGAGAGCTGGCGCCTGGTCACGACCAACGCCGTCGTCATCGAGTGCTACACGCTCTTGCTGACCCGCTCTCGTCCGGCCAGGCGAAACGCCCTCGGCTTCCTGGGGATGATTGAGACCGATGCGTACGCGGTTGAGCGGGTCCGGGAGACCGATGAGCAGCAGGCCATCGCCCTCGTCCGTCGTCACCAGGACAAGACGTACTCCCTCTGCGACGCTCTGAGCTTCGTGGTGATGGAGCGGCTGGAGCTCATTGAGGTCATCGCCTTCGACCGCCACTTCCGGGACTACGGGCGATTCACGTTGCTGTAGCAGGCATCTGTCGCCACGGGGCCATGCAGGGTGGCAGCAAAAGCACCCCGGCAGTCCTCGGCCGAGGCGCCTTCGAACCGGCATCCGCCGAAGTCGCAGTCCGCGAGGTCGGCCTCCTCGAAGCGGCAATCCCGCAAGACGACCCCCTCCAGGAGTGCCGCCTCGAGGGTGACGGCGAGCGCCTCGAGCCGGGCGGCGTGCGGGTCCGACAGGTCCGAGAAGGAGAGGTCCACTCCGCGAAGTTGCACCTGCTCCAGCGTCGACTGCTGTCCGCGGGTGGCCAGAAGGTCCCGGGCGGCGACGCGATGAGTCACTTCCCGGCCCCCCGGCGGTCGCCGCAGCCCCTTCGCTCAGCCGAGACCCCCTGTGGGTCCTTCCTGTGCTTGCTGGCCATCGACTTGTCAGGGGACGGCGACGGCACCAAGTGGTATCATCCCATCTGGGAGGACACACATGAGCATCAGACTGACGTGGAACAAGATCAGGCAACAGCATCCAGACGAGTGGGTGATTCTGGTCGACCTGGATGCTGACGAGGAGACCGACGAGGTTTTTGGTGGCGTCGTCTTGGACCATGATGCCAGCGAGAAGACCCTGATTGCACGCACGAAAGAGGCCGCCGCAGGCAAGTCTGCCGCCATCCTCTTCACGGGCGAGATTGGCAAGGGGAGTTTCCTGTTTTGAAGACCGCCAGGTTCGATCCCGCCAAGAACCTCATAAACTCAGGACGCGACTCTGGGGGCCTCTGGGTGATCGGCGCTGCGTGATGGCCCTCGACACAGGAGCCACTGACACACTGCTCCGTCCCGAAGTCCTCGATGGCCTCGGCTACAGCCCACGGGACGCAGGAGGGTTGACGACCGTGACAACCGCGCTCGGCGTCGAGCCCGGCTACTGGTTGACGGTGAATCGCCTTCGGGCGCTCGGCCACGAGTTCAACGCCTTCCGCGTAAACGCTCACGATCTTCCCGAGGACTGCGGCCTCGACGGTCTGCTGGGGCTGAACTTCCTTCGCCACTTCAACTACGAGGTGCGGTCGAAGGAGGGCGTGATCCGGCTGGAACTGGCTTGAGGACTGCGGGGCAGGCCCTCCGTGCCGCTCGCCGATTCGCGCAGCCTGCGAAGATGCTCTGCTGTAGTGGCTTGCCGCAGTTCCCGCCGCCCAGTCGAACTCGCGGCGGGACCGTGGCCATCGCCATCGCACGCACGGCTCGGGACCCGTGATCCAGTCGCTCTCCTCTCGCGAACGGCAACCACGATTTGTTCACGGGCGCTCGGACTCCAGGTGGGCGTCACGCCGACCTCGCCCTCACGGGAGGTGCCCGCCCGCCGACCAGACCAGGACCGCCCGCCCCGGGGCCAGCGCGAACGGCGCCAGACCGAGGCCCTCGACGTAGAGGCCCGGGCACGTGCGGCCGCCGGCGCCCCGCTGCCAGGTCACGGCAAAGCTGCCCGAGATGGCCGATAGCACCGAGCGCGCGTCGCGCGTGGCTAGCTCGCCGAGGGGACAGCCGACCAGCGCGAGGCCTCGCGGCACTTCCCAG
>JACQZL010000410.1 GCA_016213865.1 Candidatus Rifleibacteriota bacterium | reverse complement strand
GCCCCGCTCTCCCCCGCCGAGGAGATCGTGCTGGCGGTGGAGCGCTTCCTGAACTCTCCCGAGTTCAAGACGGAGTTCCCCGACACCGGCCGGGACGTGAAGGTGATGGGAGTCCGCAGCGACGAGAGCCTCTCCCTCACCGTGGCGATGCCGTTTCTCTGCCTCGAAACCGCGTCGGAGAAGGCGTACTTCCGGCGAAAAGAGGAGGCGCTCGACACTCTCGCCCGGCGCTTCAGCTCCGCCCCGCTCTCGCTCGACTGGAGGCTGAACACCCTCGATTGCCCCGGCCGGGGGACTGAAGGGGTCTATCTCTCTCTGACGGGGACCTCAGCCGAAGACGGAGACTCAGGTCAGGTCGGCCGGGGGAACCGCGCGAACGGCCTGATCGCCTTCTCGCGCCCCAGCGGAGGAGAGGCGGCGCCGGGGAAGAACCCCGTGGCCCACGTCGGAAAGATCTACAGCGTTCTGAGCCACCGCCTCGCCGGGTTGATCCGCTCCCGCTGCCCCGATTTCCTGGAGGTTTATGTTCACCTCGCGGCCAGGATCGGGGAGCCGGTGGATCAGCCGTGGACCAGCGTCCAGGTCGTCCTCCCCGAGGGGACGGGCCTCGCTGACGTGGAGAAGGCAATTCGCGAGGTGGTTGAAGCTGAGCCTCTCCGGATGCCCGAGTTCGTCCCACAGCATCGTCGAATACGCCCCCAGGGCGAGAAGCATCAGTGTCACCTTCCACCCGTTCATGGCAAGAGGTACGTTCCCACGGTCAGTCGCACGGTTCGGGCGGTGCTACCCGGCTGCTCCGTGTCCAGAACGGCGATGGAGCGCACCGCCATTGGCGTCTCGCAGCGCTCCAGCCCCCAGAGCAGCGCCTTGATTCCTCGGTAAGCCCCCTGTGCCATCAAGTCTGCCTCCAGATCGGCATACACCCGGCCCCTCTCTTGCCTCGCATGGTACTCCACCCGCACCAGGGTCAAGCCCGCCGACGTCGTCAACGCGCGTAGCTTCGCAGTCAGCGCTGGAAGCTCCAGCTTTCGCGTCAGTTGTGACTCCGCCGCCTTGAGTGTCGCCGAGACCACTTCGACCGTCGAGGTCGAGACCCCGGAGCGCCGAGCCGACGAGTGCCGCGCCAGGGCCTTCGCCTGCAGGAGCGCGCCCTCCTGCTTCCGCAGCGCGGCCACCTCTCGCACGTTCGGCAGAACTCCTCCCACAAGAAGGGCGGCGTTGCACCCGAGCAGCACCAAGAGCCGCAACTCACCGCCCACGGTGACCTCCACTCAGCTGTGGTCTAGCGGTAGCGCGAACCGGAGATTCGGACTTCTCGGCCGTGCTGGGACCCTCCGAGGCTTCCCGAGCCGGCGAAGCCTCGGCGACCTCGGCGGCCAGTTCGAAGATCAGCACGGCCTTGTCCTTCACGGACGAGTCACGAACCGCCTCTTCGCGGATCAGGAAGACATTCCGAAAGCCAGGGACCTGCTGCAAAGATGAGAACATGCGATTCACCGCTCCGGCCTCTCGAGCACGCCCGGCGATCGCCAGCCGGCCTTCGCGGCTCAGCCCGACTCGCGTCAATCGCATCGTGTCCGGTAGCAGAGGCTCCACCTCCGTGAGCAGGGCGTGCAGGCTGCGGCTGCGTTGATCCGAGAGGAGGCGGAGTTCCGCTACTCTCGGATCGCTCCGCCCGGCGGTTCCCTCCGCCGCGCCCGCAATGGGCGCCTGCGTCAGCCGGCCAATCCGCTCGGTGAGTTCTGCGGTCGCCTGCGAGCCGTGCAAGAGAAACGCCACCTGCGCGAGGGCTACGAGCACGAGCAGCACCGGCAGCGCCCGAGGATATCGCCCTATCGCGGAGCCAAGCGCCTGCACGCACGAACGCCCGAAAGACGCCGGCTCCTTCAGAGTGAACGCAAGACCAGGGGGGGCCGTCTCCTTGCCAGCCGGTCTGGACTCAATTCTCAACGGGAGCGCCAGGAGTTCAGCCAGCGCCTCAGCCCCTGCCGCGGATATCCGAGGACCAACCACCTGTTCGTCCAGCACCAGGCTCTCCGGCTCCACGCCCCTGGCGCGCGCGCGAGCGAGGATCTCCCGGCCAGGCGCAATCAAGGCTTGCGGCTCGATCGGCGAAGGCTCGCCGCCTGCCGTCTCGCCCCCGCCCGTTGCCAGCGCCACCGGCCGGAGCACGTAGGGCGGACGACCGGCTCTCCAGATCCCGAACACCGCGCGAGCCGGTTCGAAGCTCAAGCCGAGGACTATCGCCCCGGGCACGGCGCGAAGCACTGGCGACGATTCGAGTTCGACTGTCAGGCGACAGCATCCGGACTCGCGGGCAGTGGTCAGGACAGCCGCCGCCACTCCGGGCGCTGCCAGCAAGTCGGTGACCCACACTCCCGCGCTGCCGCCGTCTTTGCCGCGTTGCCACTCGAGGTGCCTGCCCACACACCGGGCCGCTGCTTCCGCTCCGAACTCTCGCGCGAAACTGACATTCAGAAACAGAGTCCGCTCCGACTGTCGCCACGGAAGCTCCGTGAAACTCCGGGTCACTGCCTGATACGAGGCTGGTGACAGTCTCAAGCGGATCTCAGACGGGTGATGTCGCTCGAGGCTCTCCCGGAGGAAGTCGGCGCCCTCGCCCGGATCCTCCCTCGCGAGCTTGTGCCATGCCGCCGGCCGAGG
>JACQZL010000051.1 GCA_016213865.1 Candidatus Rifleibacteriota bacterium | reverse complement strand
TCTGCTCGTATCTCGTGGGGAGCCTAGCAGGTGCCAGGTGTCAGGTGTCAGGGGCCGAGGGCGTGCCAGCCAACTTGCGGCGGCGCGTTCATGATCCCGTGGGCCTGGCGGGGATCTTTGCTCGCGCGAATGATCGGCCCGATTCGTGACCGGCGTCTCACCCTCGCCGGGTTTCGCTTGTCATGCTTGGGGCCTGTGCTAAGCTCACTTCCTGTCCGCCTCGGATCCCCCATGATCCCAGCGCGCAACGCCTTCATCAAGAAGGGAGGTTTTTCTCTATGGCGGTCGATGTCGAGAAGATCCTGCGTCCGGTGGATAATCCTATTCCACCTTTCCCGCCCAAGTTGATGACCTTGGCGGGAGGGGAACAGATGGTCATCCGGCAGGTCGGCCGGGAAGACATCCCCGACATCCTGCCGCATGTCGAGCCGCTCATCCACGTGGAGCGCGACTACTACGACATCGTCGCGGTGCGCCTCTACAGCGAGCTGCTGGCCTACTACCGCTACCGGGTCCAGGACGAGTACGTGCTCGTGGCACACCACATCGACATCATGGGCCAGAAAGAGGTCCTGATCGTGGCCGAGTCGCCGATCGGATTCCGGCGCTGGATGATCGAGTACGGCCTCGAGAAACGCTTCAGCCAGGCCCACGAGCTGGGCGGCGTCCCCTCCTGGGCGCTCACTCGCGAGATCTTCAATAACGCTCGCGATACTCTCGTGGTCGGCCGCAGGCCGGTGCCCGAGGCCCTGCTGAAGAAGGCCCAGGCGGCCATCCTGCCGCCCACCGACCCGCCCTGTCCGCCGGCCGACCTGCTGGCGGCGACGCGTTCGCTCTACGACTCCACCGGCACCGCCCTGATGTCCAACCGCTGGAAGCAGGAAGGCCGGATGGCCCGCAAGGGAGGTGCCCACAATGCGTGACGTCTACGCTGTCGGAGTCGGCATCACCAGCTTCACGCGCCTGGAGTACCCCCTGAGCGAGATCGCCGCCTATCCGGCGATGATGGCGCTCAAGGACGCCGGCCTATCGAAGGTCGACCACATCTACGTGGCCAACATGGCCTCCGGGCGGCTCAACCACCAGACCGGCCTCGCCAGCGCCGTCGTCGACAGCCTGAGCCTCACGCCGGCCGGGGCCGAGGTCATCGAGAACGGCCCCGCGTCGGGCGCCTCGGCGATCAAGACCGGCTGGATGGCGGTCGCCTCCGGACTGCACGACGTGGTGCTGGTCACCGGCGCCGAGCGGCTTCGCGAGGTGAACAATCTCGAGGCCACCGACGCGGTGGCGACCCTGTCGCACCCGCTCGCCGAGTACGTCTACGGCGTGACGCTCCCGGCGCTGGCGGCCATGTTCACCCGCCTGTACATGCAGAAGTACGGCGTGACGGACCGGCACCTCGGGATGGTCGCGGTGAAGAACCACGGCAACGCGATGCGCAACTTCTACGCGCACCTGCACGAGCCGATCACGCTCCAGGGCATCCTCGATTCCCCCGAGGCGATGACCAACAACCCGTTCGTGGCCGAGCCGCTGCGGTTTTTCGACTGCTGCCCGGTCAGCGATGGCGGCGCGTCGGTCATCCTCGCCTCCAAGGAGGTCGCGAAGGACGTCGCCAAGAAGACCGGACGGCCGATGGTGCGGCTGGCCGGCGTCGGGCAGGCCACCGACACGCATTGCGTGCACGAGCGGCCCGAGCCCACAGACCTGCTGGCGGTGCGAGGTGCCGCCAAGAAGGCGTTCGACATGGCCGGCGTCAAGCCGAGTCAGGTCAGCGTCGCGGAGCTGCACGACGCCTTCACGATCCTCGAGATCGTCGAGAGCGAAGAGGTCGGCTTCTTCAAGAAGGGTGAGGGTCACCTGGCCCTCGAGAAGGGCGAGACCTCCATGACGGGCCGGATTCCGATCAACCCGTCGGGCGGATTGAAGGCGAAGGGCCATCCCGTCGGCGCCACCGGCATGGGGCAGGCTCACGAGATCATCCTGCAGCTGCGCGGCGAGGCCAGGGACCAGATGGGCGATCGCACCGTGAAGGGTGCGAAGGTCGGTTTCACCTGTAACTTCGGCGGCTTTGGCAACAACGTCGTCTGTCTCGTTTTCGTGAGGGAGGACTGACCATGGGCCTGGAAATCCTCGCCTACAAGTGCAAGAAGTGCGGCCACCTGATGTACCCGTTGCGGATGGTCTGCAACAAGTGCCGGAAGAACGAGCCTCACGAGTTCGACACGGTGCCGATGCCGAAGACGGGCAAGCTCTTGACGTACACCCACGTCTACAACCTGCCGCCCGACTTCATGGTCGCCAAGCTCGGACTGGGCATCGTCGAACTCGACAACGGCCTGCGCATGACCGGCCAGATCCGCATCCCCAATCCCACGATGGGCATGCGCGTCATGGGCAAGGTCGAGATCGTCAAGGAAGCCGAGTACGACAAGACCTACGGCATGATCTTCTACCCGGAGGCCGCCGAGCCCGAGTCGTGCTGCTGCGGGGCCCCCGCGGCGTGCGAGCCAGAGGTGAAGGCGGAGAAGGCACCCAGGAAGCCGGCCAAGAAGGGCTAGGACCGGCAGCAAAGGCGGCGGACCATCGGCACGATGCTCCTCAGTGTCGGAGATAGGGTGCGACCGGGTCACTACCGGATGCACTCGCGATTCGACCGGGCCGCCAATTACACCAACGGAGAGGACCTGGTCTCGGTCGTCCGCAAGGAGCTGGGACCAGGTCCTCTCAACATCGTCTTCGATGCGGACGAGACGAGAGGCGCCGGGTTGCCCGCCGGCGAGGCACTCCGTACCGGCAGCGGCTGGCTCGACCTCGACGGGCACCGGTGGAGCGTGGCCGCTGAGCAACTGTACCGGTCGGACCTCGAGGGGCTGAGGCTCGAGGCTCGAGGCGGCGGGCT
>JACQZL010000414.1 GCA_016213865.1 Candidatus Rifleibacteriota bacterium | reverse complement strand
TGGCGTTGAGCGTCGAGCCCTGCGGGATGCGCACCTGCGAGCCCACGGTGATCTTGGCCTCCTCGTTGTCGGCGGTCAGCAACTTCGGCGCCGAGAGGATGTTGGCCCGCGTATCGGTCGCCAGCACGTTGATGAGGATGCCGATCTTCGAGAGCTGTCCCAGGTCGCCGCGGGCCGCGGCGGAGATGTCGAAATCGCCGCTGTCGAGCAGGCCCAGGTTCAGGCCCGACCGGATCCCGGTGGTCGAGAACAGGCTGCTCAGCTGGCCGGTCGAGCCGATGGCGAACGGCCGCGCCGAGCCGTCCTTGTTCACCATGTTGAAGTCGAGGCCGAGGTGGCGCGCCCGGTCGACGTCGATGCGGACGATCAGCACCTCGACCAGGACCTGCGGGCGCACGATGTCCAGCTCCTTGATGACCGTCGTGAGCTGGTTGAACTTCTCGCGCGTGGCCACGATGACCAGCGAGTTGGTCGCCTCGTCGGCGATGACCGTCGCCTTCTTGGCGGCGGTGCTCCCGTTGGCGCCGCCAGGGGTCGAGGGACCGGCGCCCGACGAGGGTTTCTGGCCGGCAAAGGCGGAAACGGCCGCCACCACGGGATTCGTGGAGCTGCCCGACGGCACGACCGAACTCATGATCTCCTCGTCGCCGCTGGCCAGGCCGCTGAGCACCTCGGCCACCTTCTTGGCCTCGGCGAACTCGAGCTTGTAGACGCGGATCGCGGCGCCGGCGGTCACCACCGGCACGTCGAGCTTGTCGATCAGTTCGAGCACCCTCAGCATCATCTTCGGGGAGTAGGTCGTGACCAGCACCGAGCCGGTGCGTTTGTCCGAGATGCAGGCGAAGTTCTTGATGCTGCCGGCCAGGCCCGGGTCCGACTTGAACGCTTCGCTCACCAGGCCCTTCACGGTGTCGGCGTCGGCGTACTTCAGAGGGACGAGCTTCATGTCCGGGACGTGGTCGGGGTCTCGATCCAGCATCTGGACGACCTGCTGGACGTACTCGATGTCGTCGGGATAGGCGATGACCATCAGGGTGTTATCGCCCTCGTCGACCAGGATCGTCGGATTGCCAGGGGTCGCGGTCCCGGCCGGGGCCACCGGCATGCCCGGCTGGGGGGGCGGCATGGCCGGGTTCTGGGCGTCGCCGCCGGCGCTCTTGTTGCCGCGGGTTTGCTTGAGAATGTCGGTCAGCGGCTGCAGGATCGACTTGGCGAAGGCGAACCTGAGGGGCACCAGCACGACCCGTTTGCTCGGGTCAGGCGTGTCCAGTTCGGCCACGATCTGCATCAGGCGGTGGATGTAGGTGCCGTTGTCGGTGATGAAGAGGCTGTTGGTCGGGGCGTAGGGCAGGATGCTCGCGGCGTCCTTGGCGAAATTGACGAGCACGCCTCGCACCTCGTTGACGTTGCGGTACTTGAGGCGGATGAGCTGGGTGACCAGTCGGTCTTCCGACAGCGGGTAGCCGTCGAGCGGTTGATAGTCGCCGAGCCTCAGCTCGGTGTTGCGGAACTTGCCCTCCGTGCGGGGAACGACTCTGCGGATGCTGCCGATCTCCTCGATGGTGAATCCCTTGAACTCGAGCACCGACTTCAGCAGGTACTGCGCCTCCTGGAGCGTCATCTCCTGGGGGCCCAGCATGTTGATCTTGCCGCTCATCGCCGGGTCGAACACCCAGTTGGTCTGCGTCTGATCGCTCAGGATCTTGATGAAGTGCTTGATGTCGGTGTCGCGCAGATCGAGCGAGAGCTTCTGGTTCGGATCGGCCGGAGCGGTCGTTCGAAGCGAGGCGCCTGCCGGGAGGATGCCGGAGGGCCCCGTCCCGGACAGCTCGAGCGGCTGGGCCGGAGGCACGGTGCCCGGCGCGGGCGGCATCGGCGGCATCGGCGGAGCGCCCGGCGCCTGGGCGAGCTGCACGTAGGCCTGGCTGGCGGGGAGAGGCAGTTCCGAAGCAGCCGGCACCCAGATCGGGCCGCGGAAGCTGGAGGATGGAGAGGCGGCCCAGTCCGGCAATCCTCCCCGCGGGGCGCTGCTGGAGGAACTCGAGACTGAGCCGGTCCTGTTGCCGGCGGAGGGTTCGCCCGCGTCGCGGGTTGCGTCGCCATCCTTGGACGCCGGGGATCCGCCGCTGCACCCGCTAGCTCCCTCCGGGGGCTCGCCGGCAAGCCCGGCCCGAGACGCGTCGCTGTCCCCGGAAGCGGGCTCCAGGGTCTCGAGCGTCAGGCCCTCCAGCTTCGCGGAAGCGGCGGCTGGGAGCGGCAACTCAGGCCGCGAGGTCTCGGTTCGTCTGGCCTTCCTGAAGGGGGAGTGCCCGCGGCTCATCCTCGAGCCCAGCAGCGAGCCGTCCTCCGCCCAGGCGGCCTGCAGAGAGCAGAGAACGGCCGTCATGACCGCGATCCCTGTCATCCACCGTCTGTCGAGAGAAACCATGATATCCCCTGGCAACATCGGGCCGTCAGCCCCCCACTTACCTATCGTCAGGGGTGAACCAAAAGGGTGACGCGGCAGGCCTACAATTGTCGGCCCCCGAGGGCCCGGTCATGCACGCTCAAACCGCACGGCTAGCGGTCTTTCAGGGACCGCGGCCACTCCGGTCCGTGGCCCGGAGATCGGCCGAAGTGGACAAATCAGCGGCGAACCGGCGCAGAAATAGCTTGATTGCCGCCATGGCGCTTTGTATACTTGACCGCCGATTTCACACGGTCCGGATGGCTCATTCCGTGCCCATCCCCAACGTATTCGCAAAGGAGTTTCCCTTGAAGCGTCTTTCTATCCTTGGTCTGGCTGCCCTGTTCATGCTGACCCTGGTGGGCGTTTCTGCTTTCGCCGCCGATCCCAAGGCCGATGCTGCCGCTACCGCGGCCCCGGCTGCTCCCGCTGCCGAGGTCAAGGCCGCTCCGGCCGCTCCGGCCGCCGAGGTCGCCAAGCCTGCCGAGCAGCCCAAGGCGAAGGTCGTCAAGAAGGCCAAGAAGCACAAGAAGGCCAAGAAGGCCAAGAAGGCCGCAGCTTCCGCCCCCGCTGCCGGCAGCGAAGAGTACGGCGTGTACGCTCCCCCGGCTGGCGAACTCACCCAGGAGCCCGCTCCCGAGGCCGCTGCGCCTTCCGCCTACAAGTACACCCCCGAGACCTGCAAGTTCTGCAAGGGCCTGAGCCACATGGAGATGGCTTGCCCCTACTGCGGCCGCACGCCTGTCGCCGCCTCGACCGCCCAGCCGACGATCGAGCGCGCCAAGCTCACCCCCGGCATGCAGAAGTTCATGGACAAGATCGACACGCTTCGCAAGGGCGCTCCCCAGAGTTCCCTGTGACGCACGCCTTCCCTGGCCACACCGGCCGGGGACCTACAGGCGCCTGACCGGGCGCACGGACCCGGTCGGGGATCGCTTTCAGGCCGCATCCAGCCCTTCGGGGCCAGATGCGGCCGCCGTCTTTTCCGCCGGTCTCGTCGACGCGCCGCCCCGGAACGCTGGGCCGCGCGCCGGCCGTTTCGTAGTTCCCAATCCGCCGCGTCTTTGCTACCATCTCGCGGGGCCACCGGTGTTCGCCGGGCGGCCTCGATCCTGACCGAGGACGGCCAATGTCTCGAGAAGAACGCAAGCTGCTGGGCCTGTCGCTGATCGAATCCGGCTTCCTGTCGAGGGAGCAGCTCGATACCGCGCTGAAGAAGCACCGCAAGACGGGCGACACCCTTGGCTACACGCTCCTGAAGCTGGGGTACCTGTCCGAGCAGCAGTTGCTGACGTTCCTGGAGTCGAAGCTGGGGTTCCCCCACGCGAACCTCCAGAACTACGTCGTCGATTCGAGCATCATCAACCTCATCCCGGAAGACATCGCCCGGAAGTATCAGGTCTTCCCCTTGATGAAGGTGAAGAACAGCCTGACGGTCGCGATGCTCGACCCGCTCGACAGCTTCGTGATGGAGAACATCAAGTACACCACGGGCTGCGACATCAAACCGCTGGTCTCGACCAAGGACGAGATCATGCAGGCGATCGACAAGTACTACGCGGTCGCGCGTTCTCCCGGGGCCGAGACGACGGTCCTGCGCGAGGGGCTCAAGGAGTTGCGGGATTTCGCCACCAAGCTGCAGGGCATCGAGCGGCGCGAGGGCGTGCACGACATCGGCGAGGACAGCGAGGCCCAGAAGGCCTCGATCATCCACGTCATCAACCGCATCCTGCAAGACGCCATCCGCTACAAGGCCAGCGATATCCACATCGAGCCCGACGCCCGCGGCCTGCGCGTCCGGTTCCGCATCGACGGCATCCTCGAAGAGGTGATGAACCTCTCGAGCGACTGGGCGGTGCCCGTCCTGAACCGCACCAAGGTCATGGCCGAGCTGGACATCAGCGAGAAGCGCATTCCCCACGACGGCCGCGCCGAGCTGGAGGTCGAGGGCCGCGCGATCGACCTGCGCGTCAGCACCTTTCCCACGGTCTTCGGTGAGAAGGCCGTGCTCCGAATCCTGGACAAGAGCAACGTCGTCTTCACACTCGAGGAGCTGGGTTTCGAGGAAGACGTCCTCCGCAAGTTCGGCAACCTCATCCGCAGCCCCAACGGCATCATCCTCATCACCGGCCCCACCGGCTCGGGCAAGACCTCCACGCTCTACGCCGCGCTCAAGGAGATCTCCGACGTCGAGAAGAACGTCGTCACCATCGAGGATCCGGTCGAGTATCAGCTCCAGATGGTCAACCAGGCCCAGATCAACCCGAAGGCCGGTTTCACGTTCGCCAGTGGCCTTCGCAGCGTTCTGCGCCAGGACCCCGACGTGATCATGGTCGGCGAGATCCGCGACCTCGAGACCGCCGAGACCGCCGTCCGCGCCGCCCAGACCGGCCACCTCGTC
>JACQZL010000405.1 GCA_016213865.1 Candidatus Rifleibacteriota bacterium | reverse complement strand
GGAGGCAAGACGGTGCTCAGTCGCACGACCCTCGGTGCTCTGGTCCGCAAGGTGTCCCAAGAAGGCGTTGTGCAGTTGATGCGCCTGACGCACGGCTAGGCATGGAGATCCGGTCCTTGTGCCGGAAGGGCCTTCGTGATCTCTTCCGGCTGATCGCCAAGAGGCGCGAAGAGAGCGGAGAGCACACCCATGATGCGCCATGCCGAGCGCCCCCTGGAAGAGACCCTCGTCTACACTGCCACAGAGGAGCTCTGCCCTGATTGCGGGCGCCTGCTCCCCATTTACCAGGTCATCTCCAGGCCTGTGCAGTGCGTCGACCACGCCGTCCTGCTCAAGCGCCGCGACAAGCGCTGCGGGCCGGACTGCTCGGGCCTGCGGCCGGTCTTCTTCGCCCCCAGAGACCTGAGGGTGGTCCTGCCAGGCAGGATCTACGGCCTCGACGTGACCCTCCACGTGGGGGAGCGCCACCTGGAAGACGGAGTGCCCCTGGCGCAGATCACCCGCGACCTCAACGCCCGAGGAACCCCGCTCGACCAACGCCACACCGGGAGGGTGTTCCGCGATTTCGTCGCGCTGACCACGCTGCTGCGCGGAGACGAGACCGCGGTCAAGGAGCGCCTGCGTGCTCAGGGCGGGATGGTGCTGATGTGCGACGGGGTGCAGTTCGAGAACCGGTCTCCGGTGCTCTACCTGGTCTGGGACGCCATCAGCGGCACCCCGCTGTTCGGAGAACGCAAGCCCTTCCGGTCAGAGAAGGACCTGGTGCCGTTGCTTTCGCGGGCGCGGGCCATGGACGTCCCGATGCTGGGAGTGGTCACGGACAAGGAGAAGGGACTGGTGCCGGCGGTGGAGCTGGTCTTCCCCGGTGTTCCTTACCAGTTCTGTCACACGCACTTCCTGAAGAACTGCGCCTTGCCCCTGCACGGCGACCTGACCTCGTTGCAGGGCAGTGTGCAGCGGCGCGCGGAGGCGGTCCGCAAGGTCAGCGCGGGGTTGCCGAGGGCTTCATCGCCCGCCCCGGAAGCCGACCCCGGCGCAGAGCGGACAGCAGCGGACGTCGATGAGGAGGCGCCACCGTCCTCCTCGGGGGAGCCGCAGGCGGTGTCCGCCGCCGCACCAGAGGAGAGCGGTGCTCGGGCCGCCGTCCCGCCTGAGCTCACCGAGGAGGATCTTGCCCGAGAGGTCTGCGAGCTGGTGCGGGTCAACAGCCGGGTCAGCGGCAAGGCGCCGCTCGCACCTGCCGAGCTGAAGCGCCACGAGCGGCTCGAGAACATTCGAGCTCTGGTCGACGACGCCAGGAAAAAAAGCCTGACGCCCGATGACGACGAAGGCTGGCCCCTGCTCGACGAGCTGAGCGAGGCGCTGCGGCCGAGCTGGCACGAGACGCGGACCGCCGGCCGGGTGCGACGGCACACCGAGATCATCCGTGGCCTCGCCCACGAACTGTCCAACTCTCCCGACCGCCCGGATCTGCCGGCCAGCGCGGTCGAGGCCCAGGCCCGCGTCGACGCCTACCTCGGAGAGTTGGCAGCTTCTGCGCCCCGGGCCGGGCTCGGTGCGGCGACGGGAGTCTTCATCGACGACTTGGTGAAGCGAACGAGCCGCTACGGCGACCACCTGTTCAAGTGCTTCGACGACCCACGCATCCCGGCCACGACCAACAGTCTCGAGCGGTTCTTCGGTTGCTCGAAGCAGACGCTGCGCCACGCGCTGGGCTGTGGGAGCACGACCAACAGCGTGCTGACCAACCTCGGTGAGGATGTCTTGGTGGCCTACCAATACCTGAGGCAGAACGGCTCGCCATCGGCAGATGCAGTCTCTGCCTGTTCATCCGCCGAATTCTTGCGCGCCCGATCCCAGCTCGCCCGCCGAGAAGTACCGGCCACCCGCCAGCGCTCGCGAGTCCGGCACCTGCCGCGTCATCTGAGCGACCTGCTCACCACCTGGTTGGGCGACCGATCTCCGCCGGAGCCCGACGCCTAGCCGTGATTCAAGCCGATCGTGAGCGGGGTGGTCACCGCGGTCAACGCGCTCCTCGGTGTGTTTCAGGCGCTACCTGCCCCGGTGAAGAGGGCCTTCGCGATCGTGGTGCTCGTCGGCGGAG
>JACQZL010000404.1 GCA_016213865.1 Candidatus Rifleibacteriota bacterium | reverse complement strand
GGACGTCGAAATCCTCCGTGAAGTGAATCCACCGCCTGACGATCGGATCGTCCTTCGGAAGCATGTCGAGCTGACTCGACCGCAGCTCGACCTTCTGGGCCGCCGGGTAGGCCAGGACCCCGAGCGCCAGCGCGACGGCGACCACGGCCAGAGGCATCGTCAGCACGACCCGTACGATCGCCTCTAGCAGCTTCTCTCTCATGGGTGCCCCGTGACCGGAGGTGCCGTTGTGCCCTCCAGCCAGGACAGCATACGCTGCCGGTACTCCTCCGCGCAGGCTATCGGTCCCTGCAGGTGTCCCGCGCCGGCCAGGGTCCAGAGCTCTCGCCGGCCGGCGAAGGCCCGGAACAGCTCACGGCGGTGTCCGGGAGGGATCAGCGAGTCTTTCTCTCCCCAGGCGAACAGGGCCCGGCGTCCCCCCAGGGTCTGGAGGTGCTCCTCCAGGGACGGAAAACGCACCCCGTCCCGGTGCTCGGCAGCCAGCAGGACCAGGTGCGTCAACCCGCGCCACCCCAGATCGGGAACGCTGTCGACCGCCCAGCGCGGCACGTAGATGCGCGCCCAACGACGCATGTGCCAGTAGACGGAGGGGCGCGCCGCGGAGACACCTTCGCAGGCGAAGGTCTCCAGCCACGGATGGGCCGCGGCGGCCATGAACATCGCCGCCGCCCCACGCGACGCTCCGAACCCGACTACCCGCAGCCCCTCGTCACGCGCCTGCGCGCGCACCAGGTCCAGCGCCGCGGCGGCGTCCCACACCTCGCCCGCCGTCGCCCACTTGTACGCGCGGTGGCCCTCCGGGGCGCCGCTCGCGCCCGAACCGCGAAAGTCGAACGTGAAGACGTGCCAGCCGGCCTCCGGCAGGAACCAGAGATACCGGCGCCACGATTCGCCGTCGGCCCCGAACTCGTGGAAGAAGATCGCAGCCCGCCGCGAGGGTTGCCTGGACCGCACCCACCAGCCCGAAAGCTCGGTCCCGTCCCGGCTGAGGAACTGGACCGCCGGCTCCCGGTCCCAGCGAGGCTCATCGGGTGCTTCGGCCCGGGACATCTCCAGCGTGATCGTCGGGTGATCGAGGAAGAGGCCGGTCATGAATAGGACCAGCCACCGCGCGAGGTACACGGCTCCGGTCAGGAGCGCGAGCGCCGCCGTCGCTCCCAGCACCTGGGGCCAGCAAGGCACGGTCACCGGCGGTCAGTCGGTAGGGCGCGCCGCAGCGCGCGGTTGGACAGCCGTACCGCCATCATGCCTCCTCGCCACCCCCCTACCGGAACCTCCGGACCACGAGCGCCACATTCTGCCCACCGAAGCCGAAGCTGTTGGAGAGCACCGTGTCGACCCGCGCCTTCCGGGGCACGTTGGGCACGTAGTCGAGGTCGCAGTCCGAGTCGGGGGTCTCGTAGTTGATCGTCGGCGGGACGATCCCGTGGACGATCGCCAGACAGCAGATGGCCAGCTCGACGGCCCCCGCGGCTGCAATCAGATGGCCCGTGCAGGACTTGGTGCTGCTCACGGGCACCCGCGGGGCATGGTCTCCGAAGACCGCCCGGATGGCCATCGTCTCGATCTTGTCGTTGCCCTGAGTCGAGGTCCCGTGGGCGTTGATGTAGTCCACGTCCTCGGGGCGGACCCCGGCGTCCTCGAGGGCCCGCCGAATCGCCAGGATGCCCCCGATCGCCTCGGGGTGCGGGTCGGTGGCCCGGAAGGCGTCCGACGACGGCCCATAACCCACGAGCTCGGCGTAGATCCGGGCGTCGCGACGGCGCGCGTGTTCCAGCTCTTCCAGCACGAGGAGGCCGGCCCCCTCGGCCAAGATGAAACCGTCGCGCTCCTTGTCGAACGGGCGGCTGGCCCGGGCCGGCTCGTCATTGCGCGTCGAGAGCGCGTTGAGCAGCGAGAAGCCGAGGAGCCCGAGGGGCGTGATCATCGAGTGGCTGCCGCCGCAGAGCGCGACGTCCGCCGTCCCGTACTGGATGGAGCGGAACGCGTCGCCGATCGCCTGGCTGCCCGCGGCGCAGGAGGTGAGACAGGTGTAGAGGGGCCCGCGAGCACCGTACATCGAGGCGAGCAGCACGGCTGCCCTCGACGGCTCGGCTTCGCGATCGACGTCGCGAGGGACCTGGCTGGAGGCGTTTGCCCAGAACGACTTCGGGTCGAGCTGCCCCTCGGACGTCAGGCTCTGTTCCACGACCGGCGCCAGGTAGTGCAGGTCACCCAGGCCGGTGCCCTTGCCGGCCCCAAGGTAGACCCCGAACCGCTCCGGGTTCGGCGGCGCCGGCGAAAGGCCCGAGTCGTCCCAGGCCATGCGGGCTGCCGTGACGGCAAAGCGGGTGTGCTTCTGCACCGACTCGGGGAGCCGCTCCCCGGGCCGCAGATAGGACGTCGCGTCGTACTCGGGCACCTCGCCGGCAATGCGCGTGGCAAAGCGGCCGGCGTCGAAGGCGCGGATGGGACCGACGCCGGAACGCCCTTCCAGCAGCCCGCTCCAGTTCTGCTCGGTCCCCAGGCCCAGGGGAGTCACCAGCCCAATGCCGGTGATGACCGCGCGACGCTCGGTGCTCACGCCGACCCTCCGGCGGAGTCGGGGCCGGACCACTCGCGCAGCACCAGCACGGCGTTCTGCCCGCCGAAGCCGAAGCTGTTGGACAGGGCAGTCGACAGCGGCAATCGCCGCGGTTCGTTGGGAACGTAGTCGAGGTCGCACTCGGGGTCGGGGACCTCGTAGTTGATCGTCGGCGGAATGACGTCCTCTTCGAGCATCTTCACCGTCGCGGCGAACTGCACGGCACCGCTCGCCGCGCCCAGGTGGCCCAGCATCGACTTGAGAGCGCTGACCGGAACACGGTAGGCGTCGGCGCCGAAGACCTGCTTGATGGCCAGCGTCTCCACGCGGTCGTTCTGCGGGGTCGAGGTCCCGTGACCGCTGATGACGTCGATCTGCGACGGCTCCAGACGAGCGTCGGCCAGAGCGGCGCGCATCGCCTGCATGCCTCCTCGGCCGTCCGGGTGCAGGTCCGTGACGCGGTAGGCGTCGGCCGAGCACCCATAACCCAGGACTTCAGCACGGATGCGCGCTCCGCGGGCCAGCGCATGCTCGAGCGATTCCATCACCACGACGCCGGAGCCCTCGCCGATGACGAAACCGTCGCGCTCCTTGTCGAACGGCCGGCTCGCCCGCCGCGGGTCGTCGTTGCGCTGCGACAGGGCGCCCAGCAGGCAGTATCCCGTCAGGCCAAGGGGCTCGAGGCGCGAGTCGCTGCCGCCGGAGAGGATGACGTCGGCGTCCCCGCGAGAGATGTTGCGCAAGGCCTCGCCGATCGCCTGGGTGGCGCTGGCGCAGGCCGTCGTGATCGTGTTGGACGTCCCCTGGCAGTTGTAGACGATGCTGATGTGCCCCGCGATCATGTTGGGCAGGTGCTTGAGCAGCGATAGCGGGAAGAGCTGGTCCTTGCCCTCCGTGGCGAAGCGTCCCAGGTCGAACTTCCCCGTGGCGTCCAGCGAGTGGTGGATGGCCGTCGCCAGCTCGAAGAGGTTCGAGTTGACGATACCAGCGCCCATGATGACGCCCACGCGCGCCGGGTCTTCTTTCGTCAGGTCCAGCCTCGAATCGTCCACGGCCATCTTGGCGGCGCCCAGCCCAAACTGGATGTTCTTGCCCATCAGCTTGAGGGCCTTCGGCTTGTCGACGTACTTGCGCCCGTCGAAACCCTTCACCTCGGCGCCGAACCGGGTGGGGAAGGCGCCGGCGTCGAAGGACTTGATGAAGTCCACGCCGGATTGCCCTTCCAGCAGGGCCTTCCAGGTCTCGTCCATCCCGAGCCCGACCGGCGTCACCACTCCCAAGCCGGTCACCACGACCCTGCGTCTCGAGTTCGTCTCCACCACGATCATCCTTCTCCTTCCGACGGGCCGGCGGCCGCTGTCGGAACCCTGTCGAGCAACTCCTTGACGCCCAGGCATCGCAGCGAGCTGGCGCGGGCGCGGTCGAACTCCGGCGTGTCGAACGGGGCACCCTCTTCGCGGGTCAGTTCGAGCGCCGTGAAGAGCCCCACCATCCGGCCCACCGTGTGCCCCTCGACGCTGGCAGTCACCTGCATCCGGCAGTGGCCTCCCAGCGTTTCGAGGAAGGCGGCCAGCATCTCCACGTGGTCGCCCGGCCGTACCGGATGCGGGAACTCGGCCTCCTGGATCTTGGCCAGGACCGTCTTGCGAGCGAACCGGAAGGTCGCGGCGACGAGCATCCCCGCCGTCTGGGCCATCGATTCCATCAGGAGGCTGGGTGCGTAGGCCGGTTCCAGGCACGTCATCGGGAAGTACCCCTCGCCGATGGGGACGTTCTTGACCGCCGTGGCCCGCTCTCCAGGGACGAGGTCCAGATATCGATCGACCAGGACGTACTTCATGGTCTGGGTCGCCTCGCCTCAGATGTTCGACGCAAGACCCAACCCTCCGTCCACCACGAAGACCTGGCCGGTGATGTAGCCGGCGCCTTCGGAGGCCAGGAACGCCACGAGCCCCGCCACGTCCTGCGGCTGGCCGAACCGCCCCAGCGGAATGCGGTCCAGGTACTTGTCCCCGTAGCGCTGGCGCAGGTCCTCGGTCAGGTCCGTCACGACCAGCCCCGGGGCGACCGCGTTGACAGTGATCCCCTTGGCGGCCAGCTCAAGGGCGCACGCCCGGGTAAACCCGTTGATCGCCGCCTTGGAGGCGACGTAGTTGGCCTTGCCCTTGCCACCCCGTTCGCCCACGATGGAGCTGAGATTGATGATGCGGCCGTGACGGGCCATCATCATGCCGGGCACCACCGCGCGGGTGCAGTTGAAGGTGCCGCCCAGGTTGACGTCCATAACGCGGTCCAGGGCCTCCCGATCCATCGAGACCATCAGGCCGTCCTTGTGGATGCCCGCGTTGTTGACCAGCATCTCGACCGGGCCCAGGTCTCGCTCGATCTGCTGGACCATCGCCCGAACCTGCTGTTCGTCGGCGACGTCCGCCTGGATTGCCACACCGCGGCAGCCGGCGGTTCGGACCGCCTCGACGACCGCGTCGGCGGCGTCCTGTTCGCGCGTGTAGTTGACCGCCACGTCCGCCCCGTGCACGGCCAGTTCCAGCGCGATGGCCCGCCCGATCCCGCGAGAGCCGCCCGTCACCAGCGCCACCTTGCCAGCCAGCCTCACGTTCGGCCCCCTTCCTCTCGCGCCGCCAGCAGTCCGGGGCCGCCGAGGAGGTCGAAGGCCTCGTCGATCCGCTCGAGGGCCCGGCGCACCGAGGAGCGCTGGCCGTCCAGGTCGCGTCTCGAAAGCTCCAACCGCGCCGAGGCCATCTTCCGTCCCTCCACCTTGACGACGCCCCGGTAGGCCAGCGGAGCGTCTCGGTCGACCTGGACCTCCATCACACTGCCGGGCCGGACGTATCCGGAAAAGACCGCCCGCTCGACCCGGACCACCGGGAAATCGGCCACGGGAAAGCCGCCGTCGATCCGGGCCAGCCACTGGGCACCCTGGACCATGGCCTCGACCATCAGAGCCCCGGGCATCAGCGGAAAGCCGGCGAAGTGGTCCTCGAAGAGCTGCTCGCCAAAGCTGGGCGCCTTGACGCCGCGCAGCCGGTCGGGCGGCGCCAGTTCGGTGAATCGATCGATCAGATGAAGAGGCTGGATCATGGGACGAGGCCACAGCCGGACAAGACAAGAGCTCTGCCCGGCACGGTCGCGCAGAGACGCGCATTTTACCAAGCAACAACCGGCGTCTCAAGAGGTTTCGGCGGCCGCGGAGCGGTGCAGGAAAATGGGAGCTCGCATGTCCAGGATGCCCGAAAGTCGTCATTCAACACGGAGCTACAGAGGCGCAGAGAGGTTTCGGCGATCCGGGAGCGGTGCAGGAAAATGGGAGCCCGCGTGTCCAGGATGCCCGAAAGCCGTCATTCAACACGGAGCCACAGAGGCACAGAGACACAGAGGAGCTGATTTGATGAGGCTCTTCTCTGTGCCTCCGTGTCTTTGTGTCTCTGTGTTCACTTGAGATTTTCCATGAGTTGGCGTCGCTCCCTCCAGGCCGGTCAGCGAGACAGGCGGGGCGGGTCGTGATACATTCTGAGGTAGCAAGGAGGCTCCCCCGATGTCGTTGCCCGAGACTGTTCTGAAAGTCCTGAAGGAACAGATGCTTCCGGAGATCGGCGAGTTGAAGCAGGGGCTCGTCGAGGTGAAGGATACGCTGGCGGGTATTGTCAGGGTGCAAGAGGCGCTCATCGCCCGGCTCGACCGGGCGGAGGAGGAATCTGCCCGGCGCTTCGCGTTGATGGAGAAGCGCTTCGAACAGGTCGATGCACGCTTCGAGCAGATGGACAAGCGCTTCGAGCAGATGGACAAGCGCTTCGAGCAGATGGACAAGCGCATCGAGCAGATCGAAGTCCAGATGAAGGCCTCGGCAGCCGAGCACTCCAGGCAGATGGAGCTGCTCGACAAGCGCATGGACCGACTCGAGACCACGGTCCACTTCCAGAGCGAGCGATTGGTGGAGGTGCGCGAGGCTGTCGGGCGCCTGAGTCTCCTCGGAGACTACGTCAGACGGATCGACGATATGGCGGCCGAGTTGCGCGAGCTCCGGCGAAGACAGGAAGAACTGGAACGGCGCGTTCAGACCGAGTTGCTTCCCCGGCTGCCCAAACCCGCTTCGCCCTGAGTTCCGGAGGTGCTGGCGCGGGGCGGGGACCCTCACGCATCCATGGATTTCAGGAGACCTCAGCAAGAGAGAAGGTAGCGCGGGGGCTTGTCCCAATGGCATTAAATCCCTCACCAGGAGAGGCATGACAGAAGCCGGTAGGGTAGAAGCGGCATCTTGCCGCTTCCACAGGTCCGGCCAAGTCGCTGTCGTG
>JACQZL010000387.1 GCA_016213865.1 Candidatus Rifleibacteriota bacterium | reverse complement strand
CCGGTGCCCGGCCCTGGACCCGGCAATGAGAAGAGGAAGCGAGGCTTGGTCGGCACTTTCCAGGACTCTGAGCTGCGAGCGCGGGTAAGACTCTCTCCAGCAATCGGGGGGTCCAGGAGCGAACTTCGCCCCGGGTCGGGGTTCGGGGGCGACGCCCCCGAGGGGTTGTCTTCGACTCTCAATGACACCCTCTGGGACCACCCGGCCCTACTTGCGGCCCGGCCGATCGCCGAACATCCACTGGAAGACGACCGGCAACCGCTTCTTCCAGGCCGATTCCGTGTGGCGGGCCTTCTCGTCGATCTCTAGAGCGACGTTGAAGCCCTTGTCTGCAAGCACGTCGGCCAGCTCGGTCACCTCGCGCACGGGGTGCAGGAGCATCTCCGATTCGTGCGTGCCGATGTCGAGCCAGTAGCGGTTGGACTTGGGCTGTCCGTGATAGGCGCGCACCAGTTGCATCGTGGAATAGTGCGCCCACCAGAGCGACGGCGAGATGGCGCCCACGACACCGAACCGCTCGGGATAGCGCCAGCCCAGGTGGAAGGCGGCCAGTCCGCCGAGCGAGGAGCCGCAGATGCCCGTGAACTCTCCCCCTTCCTCGATGCGGAAGCGCTCCCGGAGCACCGGATCCAGCTCGTCGAGGATGAGACGCGCCGTGAGTTCGAGGTCGCCGCCGCCGAACCGGGTGTCCTTCACCGGGGTGTAGAACCGATCGCGCTGGTTGGCGTGGTAGATCGCTGCGATGAAGAACGGCCTGACCTTGTTCTGGGTGATCAGCTCGTCGTGGACCTTGTCGGCATCCCAGGCCTGGCCCAGGAAGGCGGTCGCGCTGTCGAAGACGTTCTGGCCGTCGAGCATGTAGAGGATCGGATAGTGCGACGCGCCGGTGGCTTCATAGCCCGGGGGCACGTGGACGAGCACCTTGTGATCGAAGCCGGTTAGCGCCCGCCCGAAATTGCCCAGGTCGATGACGTGGGCGTCGCGCGTCGAGGTTGGCTGCCAGTGCTTGCCGTCGGCCCAGCGATCGACCTTGAAGTTCACCGTCGTGGGGCCGCGGGCGATCAGTTCCCGGTCGAGAACCTCCTCTCCCTCGGTGGTCTTCTCGACCCGTTCCCACGAGCCCAGCGTGGCCTTGTAGAACACCAGCGAGTTCTTGCGAACCCGCACCTCGCGCACCCAGAGGTTGCCGGTGGCATGCTCCAGGCGCACTCCCGCCGCTTTCCAGTTCCCCAGGCAGGCGGAACTGCCCGCAAGCCAGACCTTCTCGCCGGCAGGCGTGTCGGCGGGGACCTCCACCTCGAACCTGACCGGCACCGTCTCAGTATGTGGTTTCATCTCGCGTCCGTGCGCCAGCGACTTCGCCTGGCGGTTTCCTTCGTGCCCTATATACGGGGAACTCGCGGCTTCGTCAACCTCGGAGGACGGCCGGCTCTCCGGCGATTCGACCTCAGGGACACTCGGGGGCGGGCTCCGCCGGGACGTAGGGATCCCTGACCCTGAGCCGCGTCATGACGGCCAGGACCTCTCCGGCCGAGTCTCGGATGACGACGGTCAACGGCACCTTGAACGGCAGACCTCGCGTATCGGTGGGCGTGCCGCCGATCGCGCCGGTCGTGCGGTCGAACTTCAGGCCCGCGGGCAGCCTGTCGAACCCGGGCAGCAGCAAGAAGCTGTAGGGCGCCTTCCCCCCGGAGACGGGCAGGGCATCCTGATAGGCGACCTTGCTCAGCGCATCGGTGAAGCACTTTCGTTGCACGGTCAACGTTCCGAGCGCTGCGAGACGGGCGCCCGGCCAGCGGCCGATCACTTCCGGCGCGCCGCCTGCCAGGAAGTGGCGCCTCACGGCCCGGTAGAGTCCGGCCTGTCCCGTGCTCTCGGGCAGGTCCATCCGGTGAGCCATCGCCTGCCGGGTGCGGAGCATGCACTCGTCAGGCGCACCGTGGACCTGCCCAATGGCAACGAATCCAGTCAGCAGTAACATCCGAATTCGAGATGTCACACCGAATTGGTTAGCGCGGGGTGGGGCGAGCGGCAAGGAGATCTGGAACGAGTTGTTCTGCCGGGGACGCCGTCCCCGGACCCCTGCTGGAGCTCTGCTCCAGACCTCGCCAGGGCGGGAGCCCCGCCCT
>JACQZL010000386.1 GCA_016213865.1 Candidatus Rifleibacteriota bacterium | reverse complement strand
GCGTCGTCGGTCGCCGCGGCGAAGGTCCCGCTCCTGGTGCGCAGGTCGGACTCGGTCTCGGCGAACTCGACGCGGCCCACCTCGACCTGGTTCGACAGCCAGACGACGGTGGCGTTATCGGAGGTGACGTTGGTAACCGCGAAGCGTTCCGGGAGCGGCACCGCGAGAGCGGTCAGAGGAACGAGGAAAGCCAGGAGAGCTGAGAGCCGGCAAACGGCACTGGACATCGGTCACCTCGGGCAGTAGTCAGTAGCCAGTAGTCAGTAGTCAGTAGTCAGCAGTCAGCGGCGACCGCCAGGGCCGACTGCCAACTTCATAGCCGCGAGCGTGACCGAGCGGATGAACGACCCCTCGGCGCCCTGCGCCCTGCGCGTGGCGTGTTGGGTGTTGCGCGTGGCCCGACGCCTGGCTGCGACCCGCGCCATCGGTGGCGGTCGACCGGCTGCACCGGGCCGGACCATACGGTTCACGCCCCCCACGGCGTCACCGTCCCCCGGTCCGCGGACAAACCGCAAACCGCGCGTCAGGCGCGGAACCTTGGCACGGAGCTTGCCCCCCCCCGGCGAGCGCCGAGGCCAACAGGCAACTTCATAGCCGCGAGCGTGACCGAGCGGATGAACGACCCCTCGGCGCGTGGCTCACGACCAGACAGACCGCGCCCCTCGAGGACCGGGACCGTCCGAAGAGCAGAGCGCACCGGAAGCACTCCTCCCGCCACGCGGGGCTGGTTTACCGGCAGGGCCCCTGGTTGTGGCGCCCCGCCACGCGACCAGAGTAGCACAGAGACGCCGCGGGTTCAACGGAACCGTCAGGGGGGCTTCATCGACCGCACGCCAGTGACCAACGCGCGCTACGCCGGGTTCGCCATCTGGATAGAGATGCACCGGGACCACAGCCGCTGCTTTCCGGGTGAGATGCCCAGAAAGAGGCACTTTCCCGACAACTACGTGACCGGCTCGATCGGTGCCGGGGCCTTCAGCTTCACCGGCCAGACCTTTCGGAACCCCGATACCCCTGTCACTGGCGTCGACTGGTTCGACGCCGTGGCCTACTGCCGCTGGGCAGGCAAGGAGCTGCCGACAGAGGCCGAGTGGGAGATGGCCGGCCGGGGAGGCGGACGGGCGGTGCTATCCATGGGGCAACCAGGCGCCCGACGCTTCTGGTGGCAACTTCGCCTGCAGCATCGGCAATCTCGTGACCGTCGGCCGGTTCCCGGCCGGTCAGTCGCCCTACGGGGTGCTCGACCTGGCCGGCAATGTGGAGAACTGGTGCCACGACTGGTACGCGACGGACTACTATACCGAGTCTCAGGCAGCCGCTTTGCGTCGGTGCGTGGGTCTCGGGGCCAGAGTCACCACCTGCCGCCCTTCGGCTTGTTCACACTTTCTGAGGTCGGCGACAATTGCCTCAACGTCGTAGTGGAAGCGCGCCGCGTGGTTTTCTCGGATTCGGTGTAGTTCGTCAATAATCGGGTTCTTCTTCATCGGCCGCATCTCCCATAAGCCCCTCCGGCGTACAGATGGTCGGCAACACATATCCGGCAGCCGAAGCTGCGCGTTGCATGAGGGGGAACATCTCCGCATTTGCTATATGGGCGCAGTTCCACGTCAAGAGATACTGCATCCCGTGGACCGTGGCCAGGGCTATATGGAGGGCGTCGTCGGCTGCCTTCGCAGGAAGCACCGACCTCCCATTCAACCACCTTCGCCTGAAAGGGCGAAGGATTGCCCTAGCGGCTGAAAGCCGCGGTCAAGGCTGAAGCCATCGAACTTATCACCAACCGTCCTCACGAGAGAAGTCTCTGGTCGTGCGCCTTGAGTTCGCATCCTGCACGACAAGCAAGCCGCCAAGTTCGCGTTCGAATCCCATGCATCCAATCTCTGTGCGTCGGAAAGACCTCGCTTGAAGCTGTTCGCCTGAAAGGCGAAGGTTTCGGACCAGGCGCCCTGAGGAATCAAGTGTTGCCGACTGGTGCGGTATGAATACCCCACAGACCATCACGGAGGTCTCTCTCTACACATCGTCCGCCCTGGATGTCGTCCCTGCTGCCCTCGCGTTCCGCCCGCGCCGCCGCCGACGCCTCACTCGGGCCCTCCCTCCGTCAGCTCACGCAGGGCGGCGGCGAGCTCCGACCAATCCCGGAATCGGCGCTGCGCCTGCTTTTCCAGGCAGCGGGAGATGAGCGTCTCGAGGGCCTCGGGGAGTCCGGGCCGGTGGCTCGAGGGGGGCGTCGGGGGCTGCATCACGATCTGGCACATCAGGTCGTCGCCCTCGAAGGGGAGCCGCTTCGTGACGCACTCGTAGAGCGTCACCCCCACGGCGTAGAGGTCCGCGGCGCTGGTGACGCTGCCGGCCGAGAGCCGCTCGGGCGCCATGTAGGCCGGCGTGCCCATCATCATGCCGGTACGCGTGAGCGCTGTCCCCTCCAGCGCGGACACCAGGCCGAAGTCGATGAGGACGACCCGACCGTCCTGGTGGAGGAAGATGTTGGCCGGCTTGATGTCGCGGTGGATCAGGCCGCGCTGATGGCAGTAGCCCAGCGCGTCCACGGCACGCTCCAGGAGCCGCGCGGCCCGCTTCGGCTCCAGGGGGCCCTGGGCGGCTATGAGGTCCGCGAGGGTGTCCCCCTCCAGGTACTCCATCGCATAGAAGGGAACCGGCTTCTCGGCCACCTCGAAGATCCTCACGATGCCCGGGTGCTCGAGGGCAGCCAGCGTCCGGGCCTCTCGCAAGAACCGGCGCCTCGCGCCGTGGTCGGCCGCCAGCATGGGGCTCAGGACCTTGATGGCCACGTCGCTCCCGGTCTGTTCGTCGGCCGCCCGGAACACGACACCCATCCCCCCTTGGCCGACGATCCGCGGCCCCCTGTAGCGCGGAGGCAGGGCCGACACCAGGTTCTCTTCCAGCTTTCGCTGGGGGTTGCTCGCCACCTTGGCGTCGACCCTGGCCAGGCAGTCCTTCAGGTCGCGATACCCGCTGTCCTCGGCTGCCACGGACGAGTAGAACCTGCGCGCTTGTTGCAGCTCCTCGCAGGCCTCCAGCTCGCGGGCCAGCTCGTAGCGCTGTTCCAGGCTGAGCTGCCGCAGGTCCATCTGGTCGATCACCTCGAGCGCCGGGTGAACCTGCTGGTTCCCCAGAAACGCTCGCGCCAGCAGGAACCGGACTGGCAGCTTCTCCTTCTCCGGGATCGAGCGAAGCGTCTGCTGCAGCGGAGCGATCGCCTCTGCCGGCCGGCCTGCCGCCAGTTGGTCCATCGCCTTCTCCAAAGGCGACCCCGAGGCGAGCCCCGGACGCGGCGCCTGGGCAACGGCGGCATCGCCTGCATCCTGCACCGGTTGCGCCACCTCGGGGGGAAGAGAGCCCGCCAGCTTGCCGGCGAGCTCGTCCGCGCCGGTGAAGACACTCAGCAAGAGGCTGCCCGGCTCGGGGACGGCCGGTTCCAGCACCCGGTCGCTCCGGGCGCCGGGTTTTCGCAAGGACAGGTGAGTCCTGATGCGAGCGAGCATAGGAAGTATAAACGGGGGGTCTCGGCCGGGCAAGGGAGCCGAGGTAGCCAGTTTTGGGGCTGGCGTTCTCGGTCGGGAGGGCCCAGGGCAGGACTGGAGAGTGAGATCTCAGGCTGGCCGGCGGCCGAAGCCCGAGCTTGCGGCAGCCTCGACGCCGGCACTCCGGTCCCGAGGGCCG
>JACQZL010000385.1 GCA_016213865.1 Candidatus Rifleibacteriota bacterium | reverse complement strand
GTGCGGCCGGAACAAGTAGCCGGTAGCGAGGGCTCGTTGCAGGGCTCCAGATGGGCTGCTGGTTGGTTCGCAGGGGACGCCGAACGAGCCCGCAGATGGGACCACGCGAGCGCGAGGCTGCCGCTGGATGATGATCCCCTTGCCAACCGTCTGCAGCCTGCCGGCGATCCGGCATCACCGGCTACCGGCTACTGGCTACCGGCTCTGGATGAGCCATCAGACTGCCCATGCGCAGAGTAGGCACCCGGGTCCGTGGGGGAGCGACGACGGATCATGGAGAAACCGGGATCCGTTCGTGCTGAGCCGGAGGCTCGTTTACGAGCCTCCGAGTCGAAGCACGGCTCGCAGAGCCAACTCTCCCGCCCCCTTCGACAGGCAGCGGACGCAATGACGAAGGCCCCGCCATCCGGGCGAGGCCTTCGAGGAGACTGCTGGTTCTCGGTCTACATGCCGGAGCCATGCAACGTGTCGAAGTTGTTCACGCGCGTGGCGTCACGGTCCTTGTAGAAGGTGTCGTTCATCTTCCAGACGTTGCCGTTGTTCTTCACGAGGTAGAGCTGGCCATCGCCGGCGGCGAGGTTGCGCGTACCGGTGCCGTCGTCCAGCTTGGAGAACTGGTTGTAGGAGATCGAGTAGCCCCAGACGTTGCCGTTGTTTTTGAGAGCGAAGAGCGCCGAGCGGTCGGCCTCGATCTGCTTGGTGCCGGTGCCGTCGTCGATACGGTCGAAGCGGCGGTCGTGGTGCATCCAGATGTTGCCGTTGTCCTTGAGGATGAAGGACTGCTCGCCGTTGCCGACTGCCATCTGGGTGTTGGTGCCGTTGTCGAGCATCTCGAAGTGGTTGCCGCGCTCAGCGTACGCCCAGACGTTGCCGTTGTTCTTGGTTACCAGGAGCCCGGTCGGAGTGGCCGAGATGAACTTGGTCCCCACGCCGTCGTCGATGCGGTTCCAGCGGCCCCAGGCGTAGCGGAAGACATTGCCGTTGTTCTTCAGCACGTAGAGCGTGCCGTTCTGGGCCGACAGCATCCGGCTGCCGGTGCCGTCGTCGATTTGCTCGAAGCGGCCGTTGGTGTACCTCCAGATATTGCCGTTGTTCTTGAGGACGTAGAGCGTGTCGCCGTTGGCGGCGATCTGGCGCGTGCCAATGCCGTCATCGATTTGCTCGAAGCGACCGTAGCGGTTCATCCAGATGTTGCCGTTGTTCTTCAGTACGTAGACGCAGGACGAGCCGACGGCGAGCATCTGAGTGCCCACGCCATCGTCGAAGAGCTGAAAGTCGGCCGCCCCGACGGGCAGCGATGCGACCAGGGTGAGACTGAGAAGGCCCCGGATGGCGGTGGCCAGGCCTCGAATTGAGAACATCGTTGCCAGTACCTTCCTTTCTATCGCGTACCAATGCTGAAGTTGTCGAGGTGAGATCTCGCTCAGCTCGCCGGTTCGGCATGCGCAACACGTCAGCGCGCGCGCTTGCCCCGGCAACAGCTACTACCGGGACCGGTCCTCTCGGGTTTCGCCTCAGGCAGAAATAGTCCTGGCCGCCACCTCCGAGGTCTACCCACCGCGAGGACCTCGGCGACCGTCGACCGGCAACGGCTTCTCCCCCCTGGCTTCCCGCAAGGCCCGGGGTTGTTCCTGTGGCCCGGGCTCCGCGGCGAGGGCCTTCGACGAAGCCCGGCCGCAGGAGCACCTTGCGCCTCAACTCCCCGTTCCGGAAGCTGTCGGCACGCCCTTCACCTTGCCCGTGCCCGTCCCCGGACGCTCCTTGAAGACGTCCGGCGTGGAGGTGCCCGTTCCCGTGCCGGCAACGGACGGCTCGACTGCCTCGTCGCCGCTGCCGGTGCCGCTGGAGCCGGGCTCCTGGGTGTCTCCCGCGCCGGTCCCGCGGTCGCTCGGCTCCGAGGCGGCGTCGCCCGAGCCGGTGCCGATGGCGCTCGTGCGGCCCGTCTCGCCGCCGTGGCCCTGGAAGTAGTAAGAGGCCATGAAGTAAATCGCAGGCCGGCGCAGCGGATCGGGCAGGGTGCTCCACTCGGGCGGCATCTCCGGAAGCAGCTTGGCGAGGGCCCCCTTCAGGGTCAGCAAGTGCCCTCTCACCCGGTACTCGATCTTCGCGGCCAGCCCTGAGGTGAACTGCTCGGCCGCGCTCTGGTAAGCCAGGAAGGCCCGGTCGGCGTCCGGGTGCCCTTGGGCGTCCACCGCCTTCTGCAGGGCCGTCAGGACCTGGGCCGCGGGCACGTCGGCCGTTTCGGGCTGGGCGGGCGACGGGAGCTTCGGCAGCGTCAAACCGCGAGGACTGCGGGCGAAGGCGGCACGGAACTTGGCGTACGGTTCCTGGGGTTCGCTCGCCGCGGCGCGGTCTTCCTCTCCCAGGTCACGGGCCTTCATCGCCCGGCTCAGCAAATCGACGCTCCACTTGTCCGGCAGCGTGGCCAGCACGAACAGCTCGCGGTACGCCTGTAGGCTGGCCACCCGGGAAGGGGGCACCAGGCTGCCCGGCGGGTTGCTCGGAGCGGCCGCAGCCTGTTTTCTGACCGTGTCCAGTTCCGCGTAGAGGGGCTGGAGCGCCGGCGCGGTCCGTTGCTGATACGTCTGGATGGCAGACGCCACCTCATTGGCCCAGGAGGGCGCCGGCGCGGGAGCCTCGGCGCCGGCCGTGACCGCCGCGAACAGGGACAGCACCAGCGGAGCCAGGACGGTTCGTCTCATCAGGGAACTCCTTGGGAGTGCGGGCGAGCCGCCCGCCGCAGGTTCGGGAGCCGGAGAGTATCCTCCAGGACACTCCCAGTCTTGCACGGCCCGCCAGCCACGCACAACTGCCGGCGCTCACTCGGGTGCGCGCGCAGAACGCGGAGGAGCCGCACACCACCCATGAAGTTGAAGTTCGGGAAGCTGTATAAGGCCGCGCTCGCCCTACCCGACCAGCCAGCCCGAGCCAAGCGAGGGCAGTAGGGCCGGCGTCCGTGCCGGCTCTTACCCGGCGCCAGCCGGGTCAGCCTGCTCGGGAAGTGCCCCCGAACTGTATACTCACCCATGATGCCCGGGTCTTTCTCCTTCCGCCCCGCGGGTTACAACCTCGTGGAGGTCCTGGTCACCCTGACCATCGTGTCGATCATCACCGTCACGCTGGTCAACTTCGTCAACGACCTGGACACCCGGCACAAGGTGGCCATCGCCCGCGCCGACATCAACCGGATCGCCGTCGCCGCCCACCTGTCCGAGGCCGAGATGTCGAAGATCACCACCGTGCCCGGCAGCAGCGTCCCCCTGCTCAACCTCAGCACCAACTCGAAGCTGGCGTGGCTGCTCAACACGAAACTGCTCGACCTGCCGTCCGAAGATCCCTGGGGCAACCGCTTCGTGAGGAAGGTCTCGACCAACTCGGTCGTCAGCTACGTGGCGGTCACCGGGTCGGTGGCCATTACGGTCGGCTCCACGCCGCCCACGCCCTACATCATCGACGAAGGACTGGGGCGGGTGGTCAGCGCAGGCCCCGACGGCATCGTCGACACGCGTATCGGCCAGGACCCGGCCGATTCAGAGAGCGACCTGATCGTCGAGTACCGGCACAAGCCCTGGCTGTTCTACAACGTCGGCGGCAAGATGTACGTCAACTCGGCCGACGGGGCGGCGGCCGTCACCAACACGGCCGGCATCGAGATGGGCAGCGGCCTGAACGCGCAGGTGTCGCCGGACGGCCTCCGATATGCCGCGGTGCGCAACGGGAACACGCTCGTCATCGGCTCCCTGGCCTGGGCCCTGGAGACCGAGGGGGCGACCCCGAAGCCACGGACCAACGAGGTGATCCTCGCGCCCAGGGACCACTGCCTCCAGTTTCGCCAGAACGCCTGGACCTCGAGCGGTGCGGTCGCGGCGGTGGACGAAGCGACCTTCCCGCTGTGGGTCCCCGACTCGAGCGGCGTCGTCTTCATCGCCGGCGGCGACCTTTACCGTTACGACCCCTCGCGAGGCAAGCAGGAAGGCTCCGACCGCGGGGAGGTCATCCTGCTCGCCACCGCGACGGGTCTGGGGGACGTCCAGAGCGGAGCCAGCCGAGTCCTGACCTCCACTCGCCACCACGCGCTCTACTTCAACGACGACAAGAAGTTCTACCTGGCCGTCGCGTCCGACGGCAAGGTCGTCTTCCGGACGGGCGAAGGCAACATCCTGATGGTGCTGAGCGACGGAACCGGCCGGCGCTACCTCAAGACCAAGGTCTCGACCTCGGACGACTATCGGCCCATCGTGTGGCTCGACTCGGCGAACCTGGTCTACTGGAACCACACGACCAAGCGGCTCTACCGGATCGCCCAGGACGGCACGATCGACATCCCGCTCCACGATGCCGGCAAGCCTTCGGTCGAGGCCATGCTCAACCCCTCGCTCTCGCCCGAGGGCAAGTACCTGGCCTTCCTCGGCAGCACCAGCAGGTGCTATGTCGTCAAGACAGACGGCTCGGGACTCGTGGTCAAGTCGCCAAGCCAGGAATACGCCACCGGGGCCAACATGTCCGGGGTGCCGCCGATCGTCTGGCGCCTGTCGAAGGACTGTGCGGACCATCGGTTGTTCTACGTGCCAACCTCCGACCCGGACAAGCCCATTACCGTGGGCCGCTTCGACAAGCATGACGTCTTCTACTACCAGGTGGAGAGCATCACCGACCCCGACAGTTGCGAGTTCCAGAACGGCGCGCTGAGCAGCGGCGAATCGACCCAGAAGAAGCTACTGGAGGGACTCAATCCCCTCTCCTTCGACCTCTCCCGGGACGAGAAGCTGCTGGCAATCGTGAGCAACCGGGACCCCAACATGCGCCCCGCCGGTGCGCGCGGCGGGCTCTTCGTCCTCCCGATCACCGGCTCGTCGCTCGCCACGACGCGTTTCGAGCTGCCCCCGGCGTCCACCTGGGGCAGTTACGCCTACGTCTCCTGGCTGCTGAACTAGTGGGGCTGCGTCTCCCCCAGCATCTCGCGGAATTTCTCGCAGAAGTCGGGGAACGAGATCCGCACGCACGCATGCCCGCCGAGCTCCGTCACGCCGCGAGCGGTCAGCGCCGCAACCGACAGCGCCATCGCGATCCGGTGGTCGCCTTCGGAATCGACCGGCGCTCCCGTCAGCTCGCGCGGACCGCGCACGCACAGGTCGTCACCCACTTCCTCGAGCTCGGCGCCCAGCGCCCCCAGCTCGCGACGAAGCGCGGCAAGGCGGTCGGATTCCTTGGCGCGAAGCTCCCCGACACCGCGGAACCAGGTCTCGCCACGGGCCCGTGACGCCGCCACCGCGAGGATCGGCACCTCGTCCACGAGCGACGGTACCTCGCCGGCCTCGACTGTCGTGGCCGTCAGCTCCGACCCGCGGGCGACCAGGTCGCCGACCTCCTCGCCGGCCATCTGCCCGGTCACCGTCAGGCCCAGCCGCGCCCCCATGCGCCTGAGGACCTGAACGAAGCCGAGCCGTGTCGGATTCAAGCAGACCCCCGATATCTTCACGCAACTCCCGGGCACCAGCAGGCCCGCGACTGCAAAGAAAGCGGCGCTGGAGGGATCACCGGGAACGGCCAGGTCCCGCGCCGCGGGCTGGGCCGGGCCGCCGACGATCAGCGACGTCCCCTCCGACCTCAGCTCGACTCCCAGGTACCGCAGCAGCCTCTCGGTGTGGTCTCGCGTCGAGGCGTCCTGGATGATGCGGCTGGTGCCCCGGGTCTTCATCGCCGCCAGGAGCAGCGCCGTCTTGACCTGGGCGCTGGCCTCCGGGATGCGGTACTCGAAGGGCTCCAGCGACTTGCCGTGAATGGCCAGCGGCAAGAGCCGCCCGCCGTCGCGGCCCAGGATCGTCGCACCGGCCAGGGTCAGCGGCCTCACCACGCGCCCCATCGGCCGACTGCGCAGGGAGGTGTCCCCCGTCAGGACGCTGAAGAAGGGGCTGGCCGCCAGTAATCCGGTCAGCACCCGCGCGGTGGTCCCCGAGTTGAGGCAGTCGAGCGGACAGTCCGGCTCGCGATGGCCGTCGACGCCGCGACCGCCTATCGTCCAGATGGTCGTGGCCCTCTTGCGCACCGAAATCCCCAGCCTCCGCACCGCGTTGATGGTGGCCCTCACGTCGGCCGACTCGAGAAGCCCTTCCACCTGCACCGGTCCCGAGGCCAGAGAGCTGAATAGGACCGCCCGGTGCGAGATCGACTTGTCGCCCGGCACGCGCAGCTCGGCCTCGAGAGGCGAGTCGCGCCGGCCAATCCGCAGGACCCTGTCGCAGACGTCGAGCGCGGCCAAGGCACTCACTCCCTGCGGCGCACCACGAACCCCGCCTCGTTCAGCAGGTCCAGAGCCTTCTGCAGGTTCGGCTCGTCGGAGAACGCCAGTCGCAGGCTTCCCCCTTCGCCTTCTCTCACTCGCAGGACCTCGAGGTCCCGGATGCTGACGTCGGCCCGGCCCAGGACGCCGGCCACCTGGCCAAGGAACCCGGGTCGGTCTTGCGCCTTGACGACCAGCTCGTGACCCGTCGGCAACAGCCCCTTGCGGTAGTGCGGGAGGGTCGCCCGCATGGTCCTGGCGCGGCTGAACGTCTGCAACAGCCGTTCGCCGTCGGCGCTGGTGATCGCGTCCTCGAAGCTCTCCAGCTCGGTCACCAGCTCTCGCAGGGCCTGCAGGAGAGGCGCCCGGTTCGCGAGGCAGATGTCGCGCCACATCGCCGGGGGGCAGCTCGCCACGCGCGTGGTGTCGCGGAAGCCGCCGGCCGCCAGGAGGTGCGGCACGCGCTGCCCGTCGAAGGCCCGGATGAAGGTGCTGACCAGCGCCACCGCCGCGAGGTACGGGAGATGGCTCGTGCGGGCCACGATGGCGTCATGGGTTTCGGGGTCCAGGTGCACGACCTGGGCGCCGATCCCGGCCAGGAACTGCTCGAGGCTCGCCAGCCGGTCCTGCGGCGTGCGGTCGTCGGGCGTGAGGATGTAGACGGCGTTCTCGTAGAGGTGAGGGTCGGCCCCCTCGAGCCCCTCCAGCTCGGACCCGCACATCGGATGTCCGCCGATGTAGCACGACCCTTCCGGCAGTCCGGAGCGCACCTCGGAGAGCAAGGTTCCCTTCACCGACCCCATGTCCGTGAGGATGGGCGGCGGGCTGGGCAGGCGCGCCAGGCCAAGGATGACCGAGCCGATCGCCGTGACCGGCGTGGCCACGAAGACGATCTGGCTGGCTCCGGGGTCGAGAGCATCCGGCGGAAAGAACTCGTCGATCATTCCCAGGCGCACGGCCTCGTCGCCGGCCGCGGGGCTCAGGTCGCAACCCGTGATGCGAGTCCCGGGGTAGAACTGCCGCACGGCCAGCGCCAGGGAGCCCCCCATCAATCCCAGGCCGATGATGGTGATGTGCGGGACGCGGAGAGTCGAGGCGTTATCGGCCATCGGGGGTGGATTCTAGCACGGCCGCTCGCTTCTGGAGGCGGTCCAGCGCGGGGCTAGCGGCCGCTCGCTTCCGCGAGCGGTCCGGCTACTTGCTCGGCGGCGCGGGCTCGGAAGGAGTCGCAGTCGTGGGACGGAAGGCGATCCCGACGACCTGGCCGATGTCGTCGACCAGGTGGACCCGGAGCTGCTGCTTGATCTCCTTGGGGATGTCTTCGAGGTCCTTGCCGTTCTCCTTGGGCAGGACGATCTCACGCAGGCCCAGGCGGAAGGCGGCGAGCACTTTCTCCTTGATGCCGCCCACGGGCAGAACCTTGCCTCGCAGAGTCACCTCGCCGGTCATCGCCACGTCCTTGCTGACGGCCTTATCGGTCAGGGCGCTGATCACGGCGGTCGTGATCGTCACACCGGCCGACGGGCCGTCCTTGGGCACGCCGCCCTCGGGCGCGTGGATGTGGATGTCCAGCTTCTTGTAGAAGGTCGGCTCGATCTTGTAGTCGTCGGCGTGGTGCCGCACGAAGCTGACGGCGGCCCGGGCCGATTCCTGCATCACTTCGCCCAGCGAGCCCGTCATGATGACCTTGCCGGTCCCGGGGACGGTCACCGCCTCGATCGGCAACGTCACGCCGCCGACCGACGTCCAGGCCAGCCCGGTCACGACGCCGACCTCGTCCTTTTCTTCAGCCCGGCCATGGCGGTACTTGGGGATACCCAGGTACTTCTCGACCGAGGACGGGGTGATCAGCACGCGGCCGCGGTGCTTGCGGGTCACGACCTGCTTGGCGACCTTGCGGCAGATGGAGCCGATCATGCGCTCGCACTCGCGCACGCCCGCCTCGCGCGAGTAGAAGCGGATGATGTGGATGATCGCCTTCGGCTGGAACTGGATGTGCCGCTTCTTGAGGCCGTTTTCTTTCATCTGCTTGCCCACGAGGTAGCGCAGGGCAATCTGCAGTTTCTCTTCCTCGGTGTAGCCGGGCAGGTTGATGATCTCCATCCGATCGCGAAGCGGCTCGGGGATGGTGTGCGGGATGTTGGCCGTCGCCAGGAAGAGCACCTTCGAGAGGTCGAAGGACACCCCCAGGTAGTTGTCGGTGAACGTCGAGTTCTGCTCGGGGTCGAGCACTTCGAGCAAGGCGGAGCTGGGGTCGCCTCGCCAGTCCGACCCGGTCTTGTCTATCTCGTCGAGGAGGAAGACGGGGTTGTTGGACTTGGCGGTCTTGATGAGCTGGATGATGCGACCGGGCATCGCGCCGACGTACGTGCGGCGGTGCCCCCGGATCTCCGCCTCGTCCCGCATGCCGCCCAGGCTGACGCGCACGAAGTTGCGGCCCATCGAGCGGGCCACCGACTTGGCGATCGACGTCTTGCCCACTCCCGGCGGGCCCATCAGGCAGAGGATCGGTCCCTTGATCGACTTCTTGAGCTTGCAGACCGACAGGTACTCGAGGATGCGGGCCTTCGGCTCCTGCAGACCGTAGTGGTCCTCTTCGAGGATCCTCTCGGCCCGCTTGATCTCCAGCTTGTCCGCCGTCGACTTGCTCCACGGCAGCTCGCACATCGTGTCCAGGTAGCTGCGGATGACGCCGGCCTCGGCCGAGTTGAACGACATCTTGGCCAGACGCTCGGTCTCCTTGATGCACTTCTCCTCGGCGTGCTGCGGCATCTGGGCGGCCTTGATCTTCTTCTTGTACTCGGCGATCTCGGTCTGCAGTTCGTCGACCTCGCCCAGCTCTTTCTGGATCGCCTTGACCTGCTCGCGCAGGTAGTACTCCTTCTGGATCGACTCCATCTGCTTTCGGACCCGGCCGGAGATCTTCTTCTCGATGATGAGGATCTCGATCTCGCGGTTGAGGATCTCGACCAGCTTGTCGAGTCGCTCCTCGGGGTCGAAGGCCTGCAGGATCTCCTGCTTGACCGGGACCTTCAGGTTGAGGTGGGCGGTGATGATGTCGGCAAGGCGGCCAGGGCTGTCGACGTTGGAGGCGACGACCACGACCTCGACCGGGATCTTCTTGTTGAGCTTGACGTAGCGCTCGAAAAGGCTGATGACGTTACGCATCAGCGCCTGGACCTTGACACTGCGGTGCGGGGAGTCGGGGACCTCCTCGGCGGTGACCTCGAAGACGTCGTCGCTCTTGACGTACTCGCGGATGCGGGCGCGGAAGATACCCTCCACGAGCACCTTGACGATGCCGTCGGGCAGCTTCAACATTTGCATGATCTGCACGACGGTCCCCACATCGTAGATGTCATCCGGGCTGGGATCGTCGGTCGAGGGCACCTTCTGGGTGACGACCAGGATCTCCTTGTTCGCCTTCATGGCCATGTCGATCGCCTTGAGCGATTTCTGCCGGCCCACGAAGAGCGGGATGACCATGTACGGGAAGACCACGACATCCCGCAGCGGGAGCATGGTCAGCTTGGTGACCCGTCGGGCCTCGCGATCGGCGGGGCGGTTCTCCCCGACGGAAGCGGGCTCGTTGTTCGAGTTCCGTTCTTCGGCCATCTCGGTTCTCCTCTCGGACGCAGCAAGGGCGGGCGGGATTCGGGCCCGACAACCGCCCGAGCCATCCGGCCGTGCCAGATGAGGACAGTCTACAGTCACCGGGCCGTGAGAAGCAAAGCGACTGGCAGGTGCTGGGTGCTGGGTGCTAGGTGTTAGGTGTTAGGACTTGGGGAGACGCCGCTCCGGTCCGCAGCCCGCAGCCCCGCAGCCCACCCAGCCACCCAACCACCCGACCACCCAGCCCCTCAGAACAAGCTGCCCTTGCGAACATACCCGCAGGAGAAGCACTTGGCCGTCCGCCGGACCGTGTGTCGCCCGCCTTCGGCGCCGGCGGGCAGGATCTTGACTTGCTTGCGCAGTCGGGCCCCACACTGAGGGCAGCGGGTCATGCGGCGATAGAGCAGGACGACCACGATGACCGCCACGATGCCACCGATGAGATCGATGCGAAGGCGCGCACTGGGACCGGGCGGAGGCTCCGCCGGCTCGGTCCGGGGCATGGCTGCCGCCACCGAGGCGGCTCGCGCGAAGAGCGCATCGAGAGAGCCGGAGAGCTTCTCGATGCCTTCGAGGACCGAATCGGCCGTCACCTTCTGTCCCGGCTTGGCCAGGAACCCCTCGAGCTTGGTCTTGTTCAGCACGTGCTGCAGCCCGGCGCCGACCGCGGTGTAGACCTTGCCGCGGCCGCTGCCTCCCCGCGGCGTGCTCTCGTAGCCCAGCACGACCAGCACGATCCGGTAGTGTCCGGCCTCTTTCACCGTGCCGGCGAAGAGCGATTCGCAATCGGCCTCGAAGCCCTCCAGGCTGGCCACGACCCGCGTCCAGACGTGGACCTCGCAGCCTGTCGACTGGGCCAGCTTGCGAACGCGCCCCACGAGCCGCGAGCGCTGGACCGAGTTGAAAATGTCGGCCTCGTCGTGGAGATACGTCCGGGCAGAGACAGGGAGCGAGACCCCGGTCGTCGGCGACGCTCCGGCAACCGCCACCGCCGGCGCGGTTCCGGCCACCGGGGCCGTCGTCGAACCGGTCGCCGGGGCCGCCGGCACCGGCCCGGGTCCAGCCGCAGGCAGCGCGGGCACCTGGCCAAAGGCCGTCAGGAGCCAGACGGCAAACCAGATACCCATGGACCAGGGCCGTGCCGCGGCGAGGAGCCTGTCCGTACCGCGATCGAGTGCGCGCGGCCCAGTGGAACCGTCGCGTTCATGCCGTCTCCCCGTGTCTGCCGGGCCGTGGGTCGCGGGCCGAGGAGAGCGGACCGAGACCGCCTCAGAAAAGCAGGAGGCCATTCGGGACGCGCCGCTCACTCCTCGGCAGCCCCGAACCAGACCAGGAGGCAGCCGCAGTTCTGGCAATCGAAGAACTTGCCCCTGTTCTGGCGCAGACGGCGCAG
The DNA here is from genome assembly GCA_016213865.1 of Candidatus Rifleibacteriota bacterium. Next base: position 7,679 of record JACQZL010000385.1, on the reverse strand, counting down.
CTCGATGGCCCCGGCCACCCACCCGCAACTGCCGCAGCCGTTCTCCTCGATGGCGTGGGCCGCGACCCCGCCGTTGCGCTCCCGGGCGCTCAGGTAGCGGGCCCGGAGGCCCGGGTCGAGCTGAGCGAGATGGTCGGCGCGCAGGTCCTCGAGCTGGGTGATCCGCAGGGCCATCTTCGCACTCGCCGTTCGCTTCTCGTTCGACTTCTTCTTGACAGCCGGCTCCAACCGCTGGAGCTTCGCCTCCGCGTCGGCCAGACGCTTGGCGGCAGCCTCTTGCTGCTCGTAGAAGCTCAGCAATCGCTCTTCGGCCTCGCGAATACCTGTCTGGAGCGCGGCGATCTCGCCCTGGACCGCGGCCAGCTCCTTCGGGCTCACGATCTTGAAGATGCGCCCCTCGAGCTGCTTGCCCTTCTCGGTCTTCTGCGCGATCTCGCCTTCCTCGCGCGAGGCGGCGCGAGCCAGTTCCTTGGCCGCATGCGAGACAGTCTCCACCTCTCGGCGAGTCTCGACCAGCTCGGCCTCGTAGACGACGAGGTCTTGCCGGTTCTCCTCGATCTGGCGTTGCAGCGTGTCGATCGCCTCGTCGATCTCCACCAGCAGGAAGACCGGCTCGGCCGCGGTCCCGGCTACCCGCTGGCGCTCCTCCGAGAGAGTCACCGTCCCGTTTTCGTCGACGCTCATTCGAGTCTCCTGTCGTGTCGGTTGCTGCAGTCTGCCGCCAGGTCGCTCGGCGCCGCTCGCAGCTCGGGCTACTTGGCCGCGGTCCGGCCGGCTTCGCGCGCTTGCAGTTGCGCGAAGGCAGCCTCCAGCGCATCGCGATAAGGCCTCTTGCGCATGTCCTCCAGCGCGGTCCGGAGGGTGGGGTAATCGAACAACGTCTCCAGGATGTACGGAAGGCCCGTCAGCGGGACCCCTGTGAAGTCCAGCGCCATCTGATTGAGCTTCTTGAGGCCGCCGAACCGGAGGAGGTCGTCGATGAGCTTGTCGCCCACCGAGCTGGCCAGCATGTCCGGGCAGCGGTGGACCAGGTACCAGTAAACCTGCGACTTGCCCATGTCGGCAAACTTGTAGCCCCAGTACTTGGCGCCGTAGCCGTCGAGATGGCCGAAGCGCGTGAACCACGGCAGCCCGGGCGGGTAGAAACCCGCGCCGAAGATGGTGGACGCCAGCCGCTCCCAGATGGCCTGGGCGGGTTCGCTCGTCTTCTCGTGAAACTCCAGGTCGAAGAGGGCGTAGAGGACCTGCGTGCGCAGGTGACTGGCGGCGAAGCGCTGGTGCTTGTGGTAGAGCAGCCGTCTCAGTTCGGGGGTCAGGGATTCGCCGGTCTTGTAGTGCCGGGCCAGGCGATCCAGCACGCCCGGGTCGGTGGCCCAGTTCTCGAAGACCTGCGACGGCACCTCGACCAGCGAGCGAGGGACCGAGTGGGCCCCGAGCGGCTCGGCGTTGATGAGCAGACCGTGCAGCACGTGACCGTACTCGTGGAAGCACGTGTTGACGTCGTCCCACAGGAGACCCTTCGCCTCGCCGGCGAGGGACTTCTCCTTGAAGTTGCAGACCAGGCCCATGTCCGCCAGCCGGTCGGGCCAATGGGAGGCCCGGCCTCGCAGCGTCCAGCAGGCCGCGTGGCTGTACTTGCCGGGGCGAGGATACAGGTCGAGCGTCAGCGTCCCGAGCTTGCGGCCCGTCGTGCCGTAGACCCCGTACCGCTCGATGCGGTGTTTGGCGTCACCGGGCTCCGGCTTGAAGGTCAGCCCGTACAGCTCGGTGGAGAGCTGCAACAGCGTCTTGACCGTCCTCCCGGCCGAGAAGTACTCCTGGAGGACCTGCGGATCGGCGCCGTCGGAGGGCGCGTGCTCCTCCAGGTACAGCAGGTCGTGGCACTTGACCGGCTTGTCGTCGTTGAGCCGCCGGTAGTCCTCCATGCTCTCGCGAAAACGGCGCGTGGTGCGGGCGACCAGCTCGTCGAGTCCCGCGCGGACCTCGGCCGCCGTGAATCCTTCATTCTCGGCCTCGATGGCGGCGTAGCTCTTGTTGGCCACCAGCCTGGAGCGCACCCGGCGCAACTGGCGCATCCGGTCCAGCGTCGGCGCCAGGTCGGCCGAACCCACGAAGTGCTCGCGGTACGCCCGGGCGCGGAAGTCCCGGTCCGGATGAAAGCGCATGACCTCCCCGAACGTGTTTTCGCGAAGCACCAGGAAGGTCTTTCCCTTCTTGGGGTCGCGTCGCACCGACGTCGCCTCCAGCGGCTGGGCCTGTTCGGCCGTGACGGGGACCAGGACCTCGCGGTCCTTGAGCACCTTCGCGAACTGGGTGCCGAGCTCGGCCAGTTCGCTGTCGATGGCGTAGAGCTTCTTCTTGCGAACCTCGTCCAGGTGGACGCCGTTCTGTTCGAAGGCCCGCAGGAGGTCCCGAAGGTAGGTACGGCGGTCCCAGCTCAGCTCGGTGCCCAGACGCCGGTTGACGTCGGCCAGCACGTCATACGGAAGCCGGAGGGTGAAGAGCCGGCTCCAGAGCTTGGCCAGGAGCTGGGACGTCTTCTCGGCCTTGTCCTGCACCTTGCGGTCGGGACAGGTGTTGAAGTTCCAGGAGCTCCGCGAGGAGACCTCTTCCAGATCGCCCAAGATCCCGTCGAAGAACAGGACTGCTTCTTCGTAGCCGGAGCCGGTCGAACGCCTCTTGAGCTCGGCCAAGCCGTCGCCGAGCCGATCCAGGAGGCCGTTGACGGTCTTCTCGAGCTTGTGGTCCCAGGGCATCGAGACGTTCAGGAGGTAGCCCTTGGGGAAGATCTCTTCGGAGTTCGGTGGGGTCATTGGAGCCGGGCGGGGGAGCAGTAGTCAGTGAACAGTAGTCAGTAGGCAGTAGACGGTAGTCGGAAACCGCTGTCTGACGTCTGGTAGCTTCTGGGTGAGTCCTGCGACCTGCCTGCAGTCCGCGGCTTACTCCTGGACCGGCGTATCCGAGAAGAGGTGATACTTGACGCCCTCCTCGCCGGACTTGATCTTGCGGGTGCCGTAGGGGAACTCGACGGCTGTCAGGATCTTGGTTCCTGCCTCGATCCGGGCGGAGCGGCCCGTCCCCTCGAAGTAGCCGCCGATGACCGCCGTCAGTCCGGCCACGTTCTCGTTGGCCTTGCGCGCCGGCTCGGTGAAGCCGAGCTGGATCGGCCGCCCCTCGACCGAGACGACTTCGCCGAAGTTGAGGTGCAGGCGTGGCGTCGCGGCCTTGGTGCCCTTGCGCGACTCGATGACCCAGCCGCGCCCCTCGGTGCCCCTGGCGACCACGACCCCGCCCTCGCCGGCCACGTCTCGCGTCATCTTGTAGTGGAAGACCTGGTTGCGCTTGGCCGTGGCCGAGTCGAGCGTCTCCAGGAGCTCGATCTCGACGATCGTGCCCCGGGGCAGGTAGTAGTCGGAAGGCGGCAGCTTGGGGGCATGAATGGCCGTCTCGCCGGCCGGTTCTTCGTCCTCTTCCTGGGCCGCCACCGGAACCGGCGACCCCAGCATGACCAGGACCCAGAGCACCAGGAAAGCGACAGCAATAGGATTGCGCATCAGGCGACCTCCAGTCGAACCCGTCGTGCCGGGACGCCCCGGACCCGATACGGGACTGCGGAAGCGGCTCGCTTCCACGGCGCCACACTCTACAACACCGGCAGAGAAATTGGGGCACCGGTCAAATCGGGCCGATGCGGTCGCACAGTCCGCGAGGTAGAGGCGGCATCTTGCCGCTTCCAAGGTACGGTTGCCGGAGCCCTGAAGAGGCTGGAAGCCGCTTCTACCTTCTCGGGCTACTGTCCGTCTGGCGGCCGGCCGATAGCTGGATCGAACGGGGAGTCCCTACCGAAAATGACCCGCACCGCAACCCTGCTCCTGCTGCTGGCCCTGCTCGCGGCCACGCCGCTCCTGGCCAAGGCCGAGGCCCCCGCGCCGCCGGTCGACGAAGAGACCCTGGGACTGAACACCGACGACGACCTCGCCAGCCACGGCCCCGTCGAGACCACCTCGCAGGAGGTCACGGAGCTCGTCACCAGCGAGACGATGGAACTGGCACCGATCATCGACAAGCCCAGGCCGCTCTCCTGCGAAGAGGCCATCCAGGACGATCTGGGACTGCGCAAGATGAACCGCTTCCAGAGCGAGTGGGCCGTCTTCTGGCGCCTGGCGGGGTTCAACCCGACCAGCAACGTGCCCAACTCGAGCTCTCTGATGAGCAATGCCGGGTTGCGTTACAAGCTGCCCGACAAGAACGAGGTTTACTACGAGCTGGCCTACGAGGCCGGCTACAGCTTCTGGAGCGGCGGCAGCGCCGACATCGGCATGACCGAGCTGGCCGTCACGGTCTACGCGGCCGGGTCGCCCGCCCTCCGGCTGGAGCATCATCCCTACTACGGCCTGGGACTGGGTCAAGCCTCGGTGGACGTGAAGGGTCAGGGCAAGTTCCACGAGAGCGTCTTCACTGTCTTCGGCGGGGTCGAGTTTCCGGCCCGCCGCTGCGACTACGACGTCTTCGTGAAGTACATCTACGGCCCCGACGCCCGCTACAACCTGGACGACCTCCAGATTGGCCTGGGCGTGGTCTACACCTTCGGCCACGGCCGCTAGCGCGGGCCTCCGGGGGCAGGACCCAGGGGGCCGAAGGGGTCTGTCCCGCCGCCCCGCGTGCGAGGTTGCTCCCCGTGCTCGTGCTAGGATCCTCGGCGTGAGCAGAGCGTCCGCGAGACCCTGGGGTGCCGGGCGGTTGGCTCCCGAATCGGAAACGAGGTTCCTCGATGGCGTGGCCTTCTGCGGGAGGTTCTTCATGGGTGAGTCCGAGGTGCACGAGGCTCTCCGCAGGCTCGTCGGCATTCTCGAGGGGGACGGGATTCCCTACGCGATCATCGGCGGTTTGGCCCTCAACGAGTACGGGCACCGCCGGGCCACGGTCGACGTCGATGTCCTGATGCGCGAGGAGGATCTTCAGGCCTTCAAGCGGCGCTGGCTCGGCAGGGGGTACGCCGAGCGAGTCTCGGGATCGGGCAAACTGCTCGACACCGTTCATGGCATCCAGGTGGACGTGCTCAGCGCCGGTCGCTTCCCGGGCGACGACAAACCCAAGCCGATCGCCTTTCCGGACCCGGCCACCACGGCTGTGCGTGGCGAGCGGTTTGCTCTGCTGCCGATGCCCCGATACCTCGAACTGAAGCTCGCGTCCGGGATGGTCGCACCCCATCGCGGCAAGGACCTGGTCGATGTCCAGGAGTTGATTCGAAGCGCCGGTCTGGGCCTCGAGGTGGCCGATCAGCTCCATGAGTGGGTCCGCGACAAGTTCGTGCAACTCTGGCATCTTGCTCAGGTTGCCGAGCCCTTCTAGCCGGGCAGCGGCAGGGCGAGCAGGCACCGACCCTTCTTCGAGCGATTCTCGGCACGCCCGGCTCCGCGGGATGGAGTGGGCCATCGGCCCGGGACCGGGCGGCTGGTTCGACTCGGGCCGCCCGGTCCCAGGCGCTGGCTGTCAGGGAGTGGTCGGCTGGGTGTCCTTGAGCGGGCTCACGTTGTGGCAGAGGCCGCACTTGTTGGTGTACGGAGCGGGCATCGCGCTGCCGGGCCTGGTCCCCGCGACGCCCTTCCAGGTCTTCCGGATGGGCCGCATCGTGTGCGAGCTGATGTCGTTCATCCAGTAGACCAGGTTCGCATCCGCGCTCGCGCCCGTCGGCTGGCCGAGCGTCTTGCCCATCTGGCCGGCACCGCTGCCTGCGGTCTTCGCCATGTGACAGTCGGCGCATCGGATGCCCTCGCCGGAATGGTCGAATCCCACTTTCTGCTGGGTGTGGGTGTCCATCGCCAGGTCATGGCATTGCGCGCACAGCGGGCCGGCGGGATCGCCCTTCAGGTTGTGCGGATACTCCGCCTGGCTGCTTCCCGACCTGCTGGCGTGCGGGTCGTGGCAATCCGAGCACGCCAGGAGCTTGCGGTCGTTACGGTAGTGGTCCGACTTGAGGAAATCGGAGTACTGCTGGTGGTGTGACTTGGAGTGTAGCGCGTCGGACCAGAAGTCGCCGGTGGCCGGGCCCTTGCGCGAGGTGAAGGCGGTCAGGTAGAAAGCGCGGCTGTTTCCGGCGCGCGGGAACTCGTCGGAGGCGTTGAAGGGAACGTCTTTCTTCAGGTCGGAGACGCTGCCAGCTCCCTGGGGCCTGTCGTGGCAATAGCCGCAGACCATGCTCTCCCTCTCCGGCGCCAGCTTGCGGAGGCTGACGATGTGGCGGGAGTTGCCGGCCGCGGCGTGGTCGGAACCGGGGCCGTGACAGGTCTCGCAGCCGATGTTCAGTTCGTTCTTCGTCCCGTCCCCATCGATGTCGTACTCGCCATTCGTGTCGTCCTCGATGCCGTCCACGAGCCGCTCGCCCTGGGCATTGGGTGCCTTGAGCGTGATTCCGGGCAGGTGGCAGGCAGCACACTGCGCCTCGAACGTCTGAGCGGCGGGCGGGACCTTGAGGAGGGTCGTCGCGTTGTCGTACAGCCAGTCGAGGTGGTAGTCCCGGAACCTGGCCCGCGCGCGCTCATACTGGCTGTCCTTCCCTTCGGAGAGCCCCGGGTATCCCTGGAACTGCAGAAGAGGATAGTGCCCCGAGCGGGCGACAGTGAAGGGAGCGACGCCGGTGTTCGGGATCTGGACGAGGTACCGCTGCTTGTAGACGGCACCGCCGTACGTGAGCTTCACGGGGAGGTGAAGCGGGCTGTTCGGGTCGGCCGGATTGGCGGTGTTCACGAGGGTGATCTTGTAGTCACCCGAGGCGGTGTCCTTCCAGAGCCACGTCTCGCCCCGCTTGGTCGTGAGCTGAGTCGGGGCCGTCCCGGCGTAGAGCTTGAACTTGTCGAAGCCCCTGCTGGAATCGAAGTCTCCGAAGGAGAGCGCGGTGCCGCCCGTGTGGGCCGAAGCGCTGGTGAAGAGGTCCAGGCCGGCATTGAAGCTGGGGAAGTTCCTGGGGTCCTGGAATCCCCCGAACCGCCCCGGAACCGAGATGCCCAGCCGGTGAGCGGTGTACTTCTGGCTGGCCTGGTCGGCGTGACACCCGAGGCACCGGGCCGAACCCACGAAGGTCGCCGTGGAGGCCGGGCGGCCGGAGAGTTCGAGGTCCACGGTTCCCGTGGTCGTCCTGGCCGTGCGGCACTGACTGCCACCGGGCTGGTACTCGGAGTCGATGCCCGGCTCGACATAGACGAAGTAATTCGCGGGCGGGTCGTTAATCGAATAGACGCCCGCACTGTCCGTCACGTCCCTCTGGAAGGTGCTTCCCGAGCGAGACACGGCATCTTCCAGCGGTTCGTCGAAGGGCTCGGCCGCGCCCGTGAGGACGCTCGAGGGCGTGATTGCGGTCTTCAGCACCGCGGAGGTGGGCACGAGGTAGACCGTGGCCCCCGCGATGGCCGCGCCGTCCCCGTTCGTTACCTTCCCCGAGAGAGCGTTCGCTGCGGGTGGGGCCGTCACGGTGACCGTCACGGTGTCCGAGGTGGTGCCGCCCTTGCCGTCGCTGACGGTTATGCGGAAGGTGTACGTCCCGGCGGCGTTCGGCGTGAACGACGCGCTGGCCGTGGCAGCGCCCGAGAGGCTGACCGTGGTGGCCGGTTCCTGGGTCCAGGCGTGGGTCAGCGGGTCGCCGTCGGGGTCGTTGGCCGCGGCGGTCAGGGTCACCAGGACCC
>JACQZL010000078.1 GCA_016213865.1 Candidatus Rifleibacteriota bacterium | reverse complement strand
GACTAGCTTCACCAGCCCCCCGATGGCTGGGTCGTTCTATGCGGCGGCGCCAACGGGGCCTCGGGTCCGGTCGGCACCCCCGCCGCGGCACTGGCGCACGCCTGCCGAAAGCTCACGTTTCACCCATGAACCGCGATCGCACCCCGACCGAAAGAACCTCTTGACGACAGCGAGAAAAGAGGAGTAATATGCTCCGCTATTATGAGAACACCAAAGAGCCTAACTGACTGTCGCGACTTCTTTCTGCACCCGCGTACGCCACGCCACCGAAGGTATGAGGCGCTGAGGGCACGGTTCGTGGACGGTAGAGAGTCGAACGAGGTCGCGCGCACTTTTGGCTACACGCCCGGCTCGTTTCGAGTGCTCTGCCACCAGTTTCGCGTGGACCCGTCGCAGCAGTTCTTCCTTCAAAGCCTCGGGCCTCGGAGCCAGCCAAAGAAGTCTCGAGCTCGGGACATGGTGGTGGCCCTACGCAAGCAGAACCACTCGGTTTACGAGATCAGCGCCGTGCTTCGAGAGCGGCGAACGCCGCTGAGTCCCACCGCGGTTCAAGAGATCCTACGGGAGGAGGGCTTTGCCGCGTTACCGCGCCGGCTGGACGAGGAGCGGCCTGAGACCTTGGGGCCCGAGGTGCAAGCCGTTGCCGATGTCCGTTGCTTCTCGCTGAGCCCGCGGAGCTTCCCAACGAAGGTCGGAGGTCTGTTCTTGTTCCTCCCTGACTTGGCCCGCCTGAAGCTCGACGAACTGGCCCGCGCCGGCAAGCTGCCCGGCTCGGAGAAGATCCCCGCCGCACATGCTCTTCGGGCCGCGCTCGCCTTGAAGCTCTGGTCGATCGAGCGCAAGAGCCACGTGATGACTTTAGCTGCAGACCAGGGGTTTGGCCTCTGCCCGGGTCTGAATGCCACTCCCAAGAAGAGCTTCCTGTCCGAATACTCCTGCCGTGTTCAGCACCGCCAGACGCTCGACATTCTGGCAGCTTGGTACGAGCGAACATCTGGGGAAGAGCTGTTCTCCGACGGCTCCTTCAACCTCGACTTTCATTCGGTTCCCTACTACGGAGAACACTCTGTGGTAGAGAAACACCACGTGTCGATGCGGAGCCGAGCCCAGCCCAGCGTCTTGACGTTCCTGGCGCAGGATGCAACCGGACGCGCGTTCTGCTACTCGAATGCAGACCTGCGAAAGGGAGAGGAGGCCGAGGAGATCTTCAGCTTCATCCGTTTTTGGCAACGGGTGCATGGCAAGAGACCCAACGAACTGGTCTTCGATTCTCGTCTGACCACCCTGCCCAACTTGGCGCGGCTCTACGAGATGGAGATCCCCTTCATCACCTTGCGGCAACGTTCACCGACCATCCTCAAGGAGATCGCGGCCTTGCCGCCATCGGCCTTCCGTACCGTAGAACTCGACGCTCCACTTCGCAGGTTCCGTACCCCACGAGTCTCCGAGCAGAAAGTGGTCATCCACAAACGCCTGTTTCGGCAGCTCTACGTCTTGGATTTGGGCCACGAGAAGCCCACGGTTCTTCTGACCAATCAGTTCAAACCAGCGGCCTCAACCCTCATCCTTCGCTACGCCCATCGTATGCTCATCGAGAACGCTCTCTCGGACGCCATCCGGTTCTTCCATATGGATGCCCTGTCGTCCTCCGTGGGGATGAAGGTCGACTTCGACATGTGCCTGCTCGTCGTAGCCACCGGCCTGTACCGCCTTCTGGCGCGACGGATGCGCGGGTATGACGACGCTCAAGCACGCCAGATCTTCCGCGATCTGGTCAACACCCCTGCGGATGTGGACATCTCCGAAAGCCTTGTCACCGTCAAACTGCACGAGCATGCGCACCTGCCCATCGTCCTCGCCTCTGGCTTGTTGGACCACCCATGGCCCATACCCTGGTGGGACGGCAAGCGGCTGCAGATAGCCGCGTGACTCCCCGGCGCGCCGCTCGTGGTGCTCGCCGGAGGGGACGCGGCCAGCTCGGCCAACGACGTGGCGCCCACCGCGATGACGCCGGTTTCGACGCGCCGGCCCTTCCGCTACGCACGCGTGGTCGAGGCCGGTGACGACGGCACCTTCGTCGTCATCCTGGCGGCGGCGGATGCCGCGGGCAATGCGCTCCGGGCCCAGCCGGCCCCGCGAGTGTTCGCCGTGGCCACGCCGGTGTCGTTCGTGCCGAGGCTGGGGCGCGTAATCAACTTCGTCTCGTTCCCGACAAGCCCCGCGGACCTTCCCTCAATGGACTCGCGGGCCGTGCTCGCCCAGTTCCCGGCCAACCTGGTGGGCCGGCTGGAAACCACCCCGGGGGCGGCCGGCTTCGTCTGCGACCTGGGGGCCGGCGGGAGCTGGACGCCCTTTTCGCTCCGGGCCGGAGAGGGTCTGCTTGTCTTCTCGCGCGCCGCGGTCGAGAGGACGATGCAGGGCGCCCGATGGCCGGACGCGAGTCGCCGGCAGAGTCTGCGCCGCGGACTGAACCTGATCGGCGCCCCGGTGCTGGACTCCGGGCTGCGGGCGAACAACCTGGCCGGGTTGACTGACGCCCGGTTCGTCGTGCGGACGTTTGCCGGAACGGGCGGGAGGGCTCGCCTGGAAGTTCATCTGACGTCAGGGACGGCGGGTCCGGACTTCACGCTCGAGGCCAGCGCGGGCTACTTGCTGTCGCTGCTCTCCGACGCCACGCTGGACTAGCCGGCAGTACCGTGAACAGCGGACGGGCCCGGTCGTGAGCCGAGGGCCGGTGGGTGCGGGTGCCCGTGCGTCCTGAGTAGCGGCCGTAAGGCCGCGTATCGACGGACAGACCCGCCAGTCCTGACGCGGCCTCTTGGGCCGGTCTGAAGACCGGCCACCACCAAGGTCCCCATGATCCGGGGACAGTCCCGCTGGCAGTCTCTGTATCCCCGCCCGCAAGGCGTGCCCAGGGCGACGGCTTCCAGGCCCCGCGCCCGATGTCGTCAGTGCCTGCGGGCGCGCCGGGCTCGCAGGTCGCGGACGTCCTTTTGAAGCTGCTCCTGGCCCTCGATCATCCGGTCCAGGCGACCGCCGATGGAACCACTCTCCGCCCGCAGCTCGAGCAAGAGAGACTCGACCGATTTGCCTTTGCTGCCGACCAGGCGAACGGGACCTGCCTGGCGCGCTGCGCTCATCATCTCGAGCGAGCGGGCAACCCAGTCAGCGATGTCGTAGCGGGAGACCGCTTCGCCGCCCGGCAACGGCTGCCCTCCGGCATCGAGGAAGAAGCCCTTCTTCTGAAGTTCGGTGTAGGCCGCATCGGGCTCTGTGGTCGGTCCAGCGGAAACGGGACCGGCGAGGGGCAAGGCGACCAGAATCCACAGGACCACGAGGATGATTGATGACAAGCGAAGACCCATGACACACCTCCGAGCGCATCATACCGCACGGGCCCCGGTCGCATGCTATGCTTCCCGCGCCCCGAGGGAGCGACGCCAACACATGGGAAGTCTCAAGTGAACACAGAGACACAAAGACACGGAGACACAAAAAAGAGTCTCATCAAATCAGCTCCTCTGTGCCTCTGTGCCTCCGTGCCTCTGGGTCTCTGTGTTGAATGACGACCCTCCGAGCCCGACGACTGCTTTGACCTCCGAGAAGTCCACTCTCTACTCTTCGCTGGTCGATTCCCTGGAGCATCGCAGACCGGTCTGTCTCGTCCTCCTGCTGGCTCCGGCGGGCGACACGGCCACGCGCCTGTTACTGGCCCCGGACGGCGCCGTGGCCGGCGAACTGCCCGCTGCGCCGCTCGGCCCCTGGCTGCAAGAAGGCGCACGGCAGGCACTGGCCGGACGACGTGCGATCTCACTCGTTGCGCCGCCTGGTGTGGCCGCGGGGGTCGAGGCCTACTTCGAGCCCTATCCGCCCCGCCCGGGCTTGCTGATCCTCGGCGGAGGCCACATCGGAAAGGCCGTCTACGACCTCACCGCGGGCCTCGGCCTCTTCGACCTCTGCATCGCCGACGACCGCCCGGCCTATTCGGACCCCAGGAGGTTCCCGGCTGCCCGTACGGTTTGCTGCGACTTTGCCGAGGTTTTCCAGCAGGTCCCGGTCGACCGGGACGGGTTCGTGCTGATCGTGACCCGGGGGCATCGGGCCGACCGCCTCTGCCTTTCGCACGCCCTTCGAACGCCGGCCCGGTACATCGGCATGATCGGCAGCCGCCGCAAGGTGGCGCTCACCTACCGGCACCTGCGCGAATCGGGGTTCGGCCCCGCCGATTTCGCCCGCGTCCATGCCCCGGTGGGTTTGGCGCTGGCGGCCTGTGGCGCCTCCGAGATCGCGGTCTCCATCCTGGCCGAGCTCCTCGCGGTCAAGAACGGCGTCGACCCCTCGCGGGTCGGCTCGATGAGCGCCTCGAGGCGGGTGGCCGGCGAGCAGGACGCCAAAGGGTAGGCCGAAATCGGCGTCTGGTAGGGCCGGCCTCCGTGCCGGCCGGACGCTGCGTCCTCCCCCGAGCACCACCGACCCGGCCGGCGCCGCCACGGGCTGCCGGTCGGGTCGGGGGGGCCATCGCCCACTTGCTCGGTATCAGGGAATCAGCGGCGTGAACGTCGGCGGATCGAACCTGGGGATCTCGATGGGTGTGAACGTCGGCGGGTCGAACCGCGGGATCTCGATGGGTGTGAACGTGGGCGGGTCGAACCGCGGAATCTCGATGGGCGTGAACGTGGGCGGGTCGAACCGCGGGGCGTCGATGGGGGTGCTCGGGGGTAGGTCGATGGCCGGCAGTGGCGGGCGCTCGAGGGGCACCTGCTGATTGCGCAGGTCCCACTCGCGGGACTGGTTCTCCATCCGCCGCAGATTGTCCTCGGCAGCCGCGGCCTCTCGGTGCAGGGATTCTTGGCTGGTCTGGACCCAGTCCTCGAACTTGCGAATCGGATCGAGGCCCATCACGTCACTCGTTGCCCGTTCGTGATTGTGCGCGGAGTAACTGCCGGCGGTGGAGCGGCCACTCCTGTCGGTCGTGGAGACGTCGCAAGCACGGTGGTCGTGGCTCCGATGACGATGATGTGGCCTACAGCAGCGGCGGCAGGCACAGCAGTCCGACCTGCAACAGGCCGGCGTCGAGTGCCCACACCCCGTGGAGCAGGTCGACCCGGCGTCGCGCAGCCGTTCAGCTTCCCTCGAGAACATCTCTCGCAGGTGGGCGGAGAGCTTTCTCTTCGGGCTGCCTGACGGCGTGAGCTGATTCAGGCGCTCGAGGAAGACGCTCCCCAGGTCCGAGACTCCCTCATCTCTGCCCCGCGAACGCCCCTCTCCGGAGACGGTCTCGGCCTCGACCGAAGCACTCTTCGGATTGGCGACGGGCGCCTTGGCTCTCGACGCCTTTGCCTTTCTGCGGGCTGACGCACCCCGTGTCGGCGGCGTGTTCTTGGAAATCGATACGGTCGCGACAGGCGACTTCTCCACCGATGACGGCGGGGTGGCAGCCGTCAACTCGACCGGGACCGACAAGGCGACCAGGACCCAAGCCAGTGCTTTCATGGTTTGCTCCTTTGGTTCGACTACAGTTGCAGTTTCTCGGTAACGCCCCCCGGACCAGCTCTCTCCGATTGGACACGGGCCGTGCGCCGCGCGAGGGCTCACTCATCCTCCTGGCCGCGCTCCGAGTCCCGGGCAGTCCGGATCAGGAGCGAGCCGTAGTCCGGCCACAGGAACGACGCCGGCCGGCAGGGGGAGCAGTCCGGGCTGACCTCCGCGAGGCGGCGGGCGACCCCCAGCGCTTCCCTGGCCGTCACCCAGCGAGTGGTCGGGTGCCCGACATACGAGCGGAAGTGCCCACCGTGGTTGCGGTAGATCCTGGCGTAGGCAACCGCGGGATAGCGCTCGGTCCCGGGCATGGGATGGTCGTCAGTGGCCGTCCAGGTCACTTTCAGTCCCCGCCGCGTTTCGCGTGCCGTCACGTTGATGTCGAGACCGTGCCCTGGGATGTGCTGGATGAAGATGTTGCGATCGCGGTCCACGTGCACCAGATGGATGTCCTTGGTCTGGTAGGGCTCCTGGCACGGAGCGGGCGTGGTGCCCAAGAGAACGACCAGGAGCGTCAAGAAGCCGAGGCCGCCGAGCCGTCGATTGTTCGCGTTGAGGTTCATGGAGGTCCTCCTCTGCATCCGGGGCCCGGCGATGTGTCGGACCACTTGTTCCGCCTCGAGTACGACCGGGTTCCCCGGGCGTGACAGACTTTCTCCGGTCGGCGGGTCGACGAAGGACCGACCAGTCCGGCTCGAGCCTGACGGGCACCGGTCCTCTGCCGTCACGGGCGCCCACCGCCGGGGTATAGTGGGCGAGGTGACCACGACGTGTTCCTTGGGCGCGTGGTTCTTCGACGAGGCTGCGCGACGGCCGTGGAGGCCGCTCCGCACCGGAGGGACTGACCGATGGCGAGTGCGATTCCGGCGTGTACCCGGCTCCGATGTCCATTTCTGCTTCTCGTGGGGGTGCTCGTCTGGACCGGCTGGGCCCAGCACCGGGCACTTGCGGATGCGGGCCGCGAGACTCGCGGCAGCAACCGCGCCACCCGCCGGGACCTCGACCTCTCGGCCCCGAGGAAGGTCGCCGAGCCCTTCACGGTGAAACTGCGCCCCGACCGGGGGCAGAGCAGCGTCTACGAGCACCAGGCCAGGATCGCCATGACCCTGTCGGTGAGCCATCCGAGCTGGGTCTATCTGCTCAACTTCGGAACCAGCGGCCGGCTGGTGCCGCTGCTACCGAACGAGCTGGGCCAGTCACACCGGCTGGACGCGCTGCGAGAGGTGAGGATCCCCCCGAAGGAGTTCGGGCAACTGGTCGGGGCAGCGGGGGTCGAGCGATTCGTGGCCGTGGCTGCCCGGGAGCAGCTTCCCGAGCTCGAGGGCTTCTTCGGTGACCTGCTTGCCGGCGCCTCGGGGAACGCGGGAACCGACTGCTTCTCGGCGGTCAAGGACCCGAAGCGCGCCGCCGTCAATCGAGTGGACGCCTTCCGAGATGCGGTGAATCGGGCCGCGGCTTCCAGGGGGCTCGAGGCCGTGTTCGACGTGGGCACGGTGACTCATCTGGCAGCCGACGGCACCGACCCCGTCACGCGCGTGCGAGTACCACCGCCCGGCTCACCCGATGCCGGCCCGGACGAAGCCGGGCGAGTCGTCGTGTTGAGCATCGGGGTCGGCCAGTATCCGAACAACCCCAAGCAGGTGCCGCTGCGCTACGCGACCAAGGACGCCCGGGCCTTCGACGCCCTGATGGCCGAGATGTTCCGGATCCCGCCCGAGCGCAGGCGCCTCCTTCTGGACGACAAGGCAACTCGCGCGGCCTTTGTCGAGGCCTTCACGGTTTGGCTGCCTCGGGTCGTCTCCCCCCGCGACACGGTCTTCATCTACTACAGCGGGCACGGGCTGACCTTCCCGGACCCTCACGGAGACGAGAGGGACGGCCTGGAGGAAGCCCTCGTCCCCTCTGACGCGGCACCCGACAGGGACGTGGGCAAGGCGGCGGCCTGCCTGGTGTCGGACGACGATCTGCGGCTGTGGGTGCAGCAACTGCGTTGCGCTCGGCTCGGGCTGATCCTCGATTCCTGCTTCGGCGGCGGAATGGCCCGGTCAGTGGGCACCTACAGGATGAAGTCCATCCCATGGCATGTCTGGCAGCAGCCGGCTTTCGCGGGCTCGCGAGGGTTCGGACCGAAGGACCTGGGAGGTTCGTCGGACACGGTCCACAACGAGCTCGCCTCCGAGGGCAAGAGTGTCCTCCTGGCAGCCGCCCAGGAGTGCCAGCAGGCGCTCGAGGTCTACGAAGAGCCCGTTTCGGGGGGGCTGTTCACGTACTTCTTGCTGAACGGATTGAGGACCAAGCAGGCCGACGCCGATCGCGACGGGATGGTCGACGAGGAAGAGGCGCTCCGGTTCGTCGAGACGGCCGTCCAGGAGTTCTACCGGACGCACCCGGGCTGTCCGAGGGTTCAGCCGGCTCTCGATTCCGCGCTCCCTCCCGGCCGGCACCTGGTCCTGGCCAGGTAGAGGCTCTTCGAGCACCCGGCCGCCCCTGGGAACGTCCGCCGGGAGCGGCTCGAAGGGGGGCATCTTGTTCCGCGAGAGAAGCTGGGCTACAGTGAGTTTCCGAACGTGGTTGTGCTGGAGGGAGTGTCGAGATGCGCAAGCCTACTCTGGGGTCATGGATCGGATGGGTTTCGATCGCCGCCGTCTTGATGGCAGTCGCCGGCACGGCCGTCGGCTCGGAGCCTCCGCCCATTCCGGTGACGGGGACCGAGGGAGCCACCGACGTGCGCCAGAAGCTCGAGAACCTCCTGGGGCAGAGCCTGGGGACCGGATGGCGCCCGAAGGGCAGCGGCACAGCAGGGCAGCCCGGGTCGTCCTCCACGGTAAGCGCCGGGGTGCTGCCGGTGGACCTGGGCGCAAAGGACGTCAGCTTACCCGGGCCCGGCGACCCGCGGCCGCGTGACGTCCAGCTCGTTCCCAGGGTTCGCCGCCCGGATGCTCCCAGCGTCGACGTCGACATCCCGTTCGTGATCAACAGCGCCGCCCTTCAGAAGGCAGCCTTTTCTCTGCTGGACCAGGTTTCCGCGGTCCTCCTGCGAAGCGAGAACGGAACCACGAGGGTGGCCGTCAACGGGCACACGGATCGCGTCACCGGGACCTACCTGTACAACATGCGGCTGTCCCAACTGCGCGCTCTCAGCGTGATGCGCTATCTGGCCGCGAAGGGTGTGCCGGCCCATCGACTGGAGGGGTACGGGTACGGCCCAAACAGGCTTAAGTACGACGACCGCACGCCGGAGGGCCAGCAGCGCAACCGGCGCGTCGAATTCGAGTTGCTCGAAGGTCGCCGCGGCAACGACTGAGGCGTTGAGGGCAATCCCCCTGAATGAGCGGTACTTCGTTTCCCAACTGGAGCTTCGCTCCAGACCTCACCAAGGGCGATGCTCGCCCCTGGACCCCGCAATCCTCGCGGGTTCCAAGGGATGCAATCCCCTGGTCGGGGTTCGGGGGCGAAGCTCCCGATTGGCGAAAGGGAACCACTACTCGCCTCTGGGGGCTCGTCCTCGGGCTGTCCCTGGCGTTGTGGGGACCCGCGGGGGCCCAGCCGCCCCCGGGGCCGAGCGGAGGTGAGAAGAGCCTGCTGGACCGTGCCAAGGATGGCGAACTGGACTACGGGACCATTCTCGCGCTGCACGCCCGGGACTGGGCGCGCCTGCAGATGATGTCGTGGTGGCCCTTGACCCGGGCGCCGGTCCGATTGCTCGTGCGCGTTGCGGAGGATGGCACCGGGAGTGGCGTGGTACCTGGCGGGCCGCCACTCCTGGATGGGAGCTCGCTATCGGCGGCGCGGCACCTGGCCAAGCATGCCCCGGCGGCCCACGCGCGCCTCGAGAGATGGTACGGCCGGGCCCCGGCCTCTCCCGTGGATGTCTACGTCGTCACCCATGCTCCCAGACACCTCCTGTCGCGCGGGTCCTCGTACCTCTCCAGCAACGCGATCAGCCTGGTCGTGGACGGGCCCAACGACCCGCCGGCCAGCGACAGGGAGCTTCTCCTCGTCTACTTTGTTCACGAGCTGTCTCACGTCTTTGCGGCAACGCTCGTCGGCCCGAGCGCGAGCAGGCCCGGCGCTGGCGGCCCGTACAGAGCCTGGCTCAGCGAGGGCGTCGCCGACTACCTGGCAGTGACCACGCCCGGACTTCGCCCTCTGGGCACCTACCGTGCGGAGCTCGGCGAGGACCTGCTCCGCTCGGGGTTCACACTTCCGTTTGCCCGTCTCGACGAGTTCGCCACTTTCTACGCCTCGGGGCACTCCTTTCACCAGCCGAGGTCGTTCTTTGTCTTCGTCGCAGAAAAGTATGGCGACCGCGCCATCCAGCGCTTCGCCAGGGACTCGTTCGAGCAACCGCACGCGGACCTGGACCGACTGACTCGGGCGGCCTTCGGCCGCGGTATGGCAGACCTGGAACACGAGTGGCTCCACTACTACGGCCTCCATCGGCCCCCTGCCCGTCCCCGGCGCAATTCGGACGACCGGAGGACCGGGGCCGCGGGGAGGACTACCGAGCCAGGATGACCTGGGTGTCTGCGGGCAGGCTCTGCTTCAGCACAGGGCGGGGCTTGGGCATCGATGGGTCGGACTGGGCGAGGTAGAACTCCTGAAGGGCGCGATCCGCATAGCCGAAGGCTTCCCGCTGGTCGACCTTCCCGTCTTTGTTCGCATCCGCGGCCTTGCTCGCGAGGCCCTGGAGAAGGTAGTGAGTGAAGAGACCTCCCGCGAGGCTGACATCTCGAGCCCTGCCCTGCACCGAGAGCCGGGGTGGGGCCGCCTGGACCGCCAGGCAGACGCAGAGCAGAGCTGCTGCGAAGCACCCGAACGAACCACGTACTGGCCAAGGCATCCGCAAGAACATCGCAAGCCCTCCGATCGCGTACCAGCTTTGGTCTCGAGCGCGGTCTGACCGCAGTGAGGCAGGCCACTCCAGCCACTATACCCGGCCTGGTGACTGGCGTGATGCGGGACCGCGGTCAGCCGGCCCCCCGGGCGGCAACGGGTTAGCCGAGCGGCGCTGCTCCGAATGGCGCGAGGCCTGGCAGGGGTCCGCGGTGACGCGGGTCCAGCCAGGCCTCGGCAGGGTTGGCAGTGAGTGAGCCGTCGGGCTCAGAAGCCGTAGCCGACGCCCCAGTAGACGGTACTGTGGGGGGCGGAGTCCTCGTACTGGGTCGCCATCACGCCGATGGATGCGAACCGGCGACTGTCGATCTTGTAGTAGTTCTCGACGTTGACGGAGAGGATCGTGCCGTCGGGGGAGAGGTCGGACTGGGTGTCCCGCTTGGTGCCGTTGTAGAGTGTCGTCTCGGCGCCCGTGGCGAGCAGGATGGACTCGCGGAAGCCCCAGTTCTCGTTGACCTGCTGGCCAGTGCCGATGCCGACGAGGCCGCCGGACCCCTTGATCTGGGCCACGCCCGTCCCGACCATGAAGGTGCCGGCCAGGTTCCCGGCACTGAACGCGGTGTAGTTGCGGTCGAAGTTGTACTCGTAGTCGGTGACGCCCAGGATCAGGTCGACGCCACCCCGGAAGAACCAGCCGGTGGGCTTGATGGCCCGGAGGCAGAACTGCAGGTCAGCGTTGGTGCTGTCCATGAAGTAGCCGTTCTGGGCGAGGTAGAAAGCCGACACATTGACCCTGTCCGACAGTTTCAGTCCGGCGGCATAGCCCACGCCGTTGGCGCCATAACCCGCGTCATTGATGCCCGTGTCAGCCGTGGAGCTGTTGATGGCTGTGACGAACTTGTCGCGGGTCTTGGCCAGGGTCCTTTCCGGACTCGATCATCTCCTGCAGCATCTTGTTCTGCTGCACGAGTTGCTCGACGGTGGCCTGGAGCTCGTCGATCTGTTTGCCCTGGAGCCTGCCCGTCTCCCGGGCGGAGGAGAGCTTCTTGGTCAACTGCTGGACCTCCAGGGCTTTCTGGGTCGCGTCACTCTGGATCTGGGAGAGCTCCTCGCGGACCTTCTCCGGGTCAACGACTCCGAGGAGCGCATTGCGCTTCTCTTGCTTGGTCTTCGTCTCTTTGTCGAGCTCGGCTTTGTCGGCCTGGGCCTTGTTCATCTTACGCTCGACCGCGTCCTTCTTCTGTTTGTCAGCGCCAAAAGCGTAGGTGCCCAAGTCCGGAGCGGCCATGACTTGGCTTGCCATGAACATGCCCAAGATGCCTGCGGTCAGCAGGCGGCTCCCCATCTTCACCGTGATCCTCCTGTCCAGACTCCCCGTGGGGGCCGGCTGTCTCGCCGACCCTGACTGCCACGGTCTCCCGTCTGGTGTTGGTATTGTCTCTTGCATGGCGGTCCCGACCCGGCGATGACGCCGGCCTGCCGCGGACTCGGCCGGCACCTTCCAGGCTCGAGGCCTGCCTTTGGCGGTCCTGCCTGGCTCATGCCGACCCTGGCCGATCCATTGATTCACTGGGAATTCGATGTCAAGCGCGGCAGCCGTCTCGGCCCGGCAGGCGGGAGCGTCCCTGAAACGTGGGAAGCCGCGTTGTCGAGTGGCCACGGTGCCTGTCTTCAACGCAAGGACGCAAAGAAGGTCCTATTGATCAGCATTTCCTGGGGTCTTTGCGTCCTGGCGTTTGGTCCTCTCTGCCCCATGATCCGGGGACGCTCCCCCGGCAGGCTTGCCCGCTGGCGCTCGCTCCAGCCGCGTGATAGGCTGGCCTCTGACCGGATCGTGGGAGATGCCGGCGGGACCCGATGGACCGATCGGCTCGTGAACGGTGTGAGGAGTGTTCGACCCGTGGACCGTGCGGTTTTCGTGGTTTTCGGGCGGTGGACTGACTTCCTCCGCCGCACCCTCCGAAGCCGGCTCCTCCGGGCACTCGTCCTGGCCGGCCTCGTGCCGGTGACAGGGTGCGGCGGCGAGGAGCGCGGACAGCGCGAGGTGACGTTGCCCGTAGTGCCGGAGGCGGCTCTCTCGTCTGCTCGGCCGGTCTCCTCGTCTTCCGCGGCTCCCCTGCGGCCCGGCCCCAACGGGATGTTCACGCGCGGTCTCGTCGTCGGAGTGTCGCGGTACAAGTACAGCGCGTACCAACCGGGCGGTTTCTATGGCCTCAATGACCTGGGCTCTGCCAGCCAGGACGCGACGGCGGTGGCCAGCGTCTTTGGCGCCCATCTGGCCCCGCCGGGCAACTGGGCCTCGCTCACCGACGAGGCAGCCACCACGAGCGCTGTCAGGGCAGGCCTGGCGAAGCTCGAGGAGTCGGCGGGCCCCGGCCAGACAATCCTGGTGTACTTTGCTTGCCACGGAAAGCCGGCTACAGCCGCCACCGAGGTCTTCTACGTGCTCCACGACACGGATCCGCGGCAACTGGCCGGCACGGGCCTTTCGATGGACGCCGTCAATGACGTCCTCAAGGCGATGCAAAGAAAGGGGAGTCAGGTCCTCCTCGTCAGCGACGCTTGTCACAGCGGAGGGCTCGGCTCGCGGGATGTCGAGGTCGTCGATTTCAGCCGGTGCGCCGGACAGGCCAGCTATGCCCAGCTATTTTCATGCATGCGCAACGAATCCTCCCAGGAGGAGGCCGACCTGGCGCTGCCCGGCCGGCCGGCAGGTCAGGGCATCTTCACGTATTTCATGGTCTTGGGCGTCATGGGCCTTGCCGACGAGGACGGGGACCTGCGCGTCTCCATCAAGGAGCTGGCGGAGTACGTGCATCGGGAGGTGAAACGGGAGGCCGCCAGCCGCAACCGCACGCAGACTCCCTGGACAGGTGGGCCCGTCGACAGCACTTTTGAGATCTCCAGGCTCGAGCTGCCCAAACGGCTCAGGAGCCTGGCCGACGGACAGGAGATGGCCTTGCTCCGGGGTGGACTGGTCCGGCTGGGAAACGACAACTGTGCTGGCGAGCAGGAGAACGAGGACGGGGACGAACACCCGCCAGCCGACGGACGCGGTCGGCGGGAGGTGCCGGCCATCGCCAAGGGCCAGCCGCGAGCGGCCGGGGACGAGGCCCCTGAACACGAGGTCGTCCTGAGCCCTTTCTACGTCGATATCCATGAGGTCAGGACGGCCCATTACTCGAAGTTCGTGACGGCCGCCGAGAAGTCGGGCCACAGAGTCTGCCGGGGCGCCCATCCGCTCGAGATGCTGAAGCAGCACAGGGTGGACAGGCTGCGGGACGTGGAGCCGTCGTTGCAGATGGCGACGCCGGACGAGCATCCGGTGGTCAGCATCGACTGGCTCGACGCGGTGAGCTACGCCAACTGGTCCGGGAAGAGGCTCCCGACGGAGGCCGAGTGGGAAGGTGCGGCCGGTGCCCAGCACGGCTATTGGTTTCCCTGGGGTAATGAACCTCCGGACAAACTCACGAGGGCCAACATCCTGAAGGACACCCGAGGCGACGAGGTGCGCGACCACACGGTCCCCGTGGAGAGTACGCAATATGGGGACGGGAGGTCTCCGGAGGGCGTCTGGCACCTGGTCGGAAACGTCAAGGAGTGGTGCCACGACTGGTTCAGCGTTCGCGAGTACCAGGCGCTGAAGCGGTTCGCCGAACAGGGCCAGTCTGCGCCGCGCGACCCTCGCGGGCCCCAGTCGAGCGACGAGTACGGCCGCGTCATCCGTGGTGGGGCCTACGGAGGCAACCCGGAGAGCCGGTTCTATACGCGCTCTCATCGCGAGTATGCGCCGTTCGGCGGCCGTAACGAGAGACCCCTCGTCAGGGATTGCCTGGTCGGCTTCCGCTGCGCCGTGAGTGCCTACGTGGCCCTCAACGACCCGGAGCACTTCCAGGTCCTTCCCGAGCCCTCCGAGACCAGGTAGCCTCCGCCGCTGGCCAAGCACCAGGATCCGACTGCCGCCTGTCCCCGGTGCGAGCACGAGCAAGCGAGCGACCGCGTCAAGGCATCCCCCCGCTAGGGCTCGACCGACTGCCAGTCCCAGCAGCAGTCGTACACGTTGCCGGTCATGTGCCAACGCCCCCCGGGCGCTTGCCGCCGCCCAGGGCGCCGGCAGCGACGATCTCGGAGAGGAGCGAGTGGTCGGCGCCCCCGACGATCTCCTGGCAGGCCACCAGCGCCCGGGTGCGCTCGAAACGCTCGCCGTTGCAGATGGGCAGGTAGAACTTCTTGAGGGTGCGGTCCAACGCCAGCGCCAGTCTTGCGGGATCGAGGTAGAAGGCCGGGCGCTCCAGACGCTCGGTCAACTCGCGGGCCAGGACGCCGACGGCGATGCGCTGGGCGCCGTCGGACGGGACCAGGTGGTACCAGAGCATCTCGCACTGGAGCGGCAGCGACAGCAGGTCGCGCGCCTGGCGCGGCGGACGCCCGATGTGGCCGCGCCGATGGGTCCGTGCGACTTCGGACCGGGCCACGACATCCGGGACCTTCAGATAGCGAAACACGCGCGCGTCGAGCTCACGTTCCACGGCCATCATGGTGGCGATCACGGCCGCCGTGCTGCTCGCGTCCGGCGAGGGACCGCTCTCCTGCAGCTTTTGGGCCGCGAAGGCGAGGTACTCCACCGTCAGGGGGTCGAGCTTCGCCTCCAGCTCGGGGCCGAGCTTGGCGCGCAGCCCGGCGAGCGTCTCCTCGGACGGAGCCAGGGTCGCCTGGCGGTCGAGCAGGTTCTCGAGCCTCTCCATCAGCGGGTCCATCGGCCGGTTGGCCAGGACCCAGCTCCAGTCCGCGTTGGCGGCCTTGCGAGTCGGGTCGGGCTGGCGCCGCCACAGCATGCGCGACAGATTGTGGCTCTCGGCCACCGCCAACAGGCCCAGGTAGTACCCGAGCAGCAAGGAAGGCCACGGTGCCGGAGTCGCGACCTCGGCGAAGGGCGCCCGGGCGAGCCAGTGCAGGCCGACCGCGAGGACCTGGACGAAACCGAAGTTGGCCGCGGCGAAGACGTAGGCCACCTGCGTCGAGACGGCGGCGGTCCCGAGGGCCAGGAGAGCAGTGGGCATCACGACGGCCGTCAGCGGGAGGACGAAGAGGTTGGCCGCGAGCCCGATCACGGAGAGCGTGCCGAAGTGGTAGGCCATCAACGGCGCCGTCCCGAGCCAGGCCGCGAGCGACGACGCGATGAGGCTGTTGCCGTAAGTCGAGAACCGGACGAAGAACTGCATCAGCCACGGCGTCAGGACGAAGAGCGCGAGCGTGGCCGTGAACGAGAGCTGGAAGCCGGCGGTGTACAGGTCGCCCGGGTTCCAGGCCAGCAGCACCAGCGCCGCCAGGGCCAGGCCGTTGAAGGGCGAGGTCTTGCGATCGGCTAGGCTGCCCACGATGACACACCAGGCCATCAGGGTCGCGCGAAGCACCGCGGGCCTGCCACCGGTCATCACCGCATACGCCAGGAGAACGAGGCCGGTCATCGCGGCGGGCAGGTGCCGTCCGATCGGCAGCCAGCGCAGGGAGAAGAGACAGACCAGGGCCAGGATTGCGACGTGCTGCCCCGACTGGCTCAAGACGTGGATCGTTCCGGTCTTGCGAAAGTCCTCGACCAGGCCGGGGTCGAGCTGGGCGTCCTCGCCGAGGATGAAGCTCCTGAGGAAATTGGCGGTCCGGGCCTCGTGCGTGAGGCGCAGCGTGTCGGAGAACCAGTGGCGGCACTGGTAGGCCCACCCGACGAGGAAGTTGCCCTGGCCCTGCTCCAGAACGCGACAACGGTCCGCGGGAGCGGTCAGGCTCCCGAGCACGCCCTGCAGCCGCAGGACCCGCAGGCGGCTGGTGGCCTCCGCGGGCAGCAGTTCGGGCAGGCGCTGGGGGACCGCGGGGCACTCGAGGAGGTCTCCGTACGAGGGCAGCCTCGTCCCGGGAGAGCGCAGAGTCACCTGCACCAGGCCACTCACCGGGGCGGGGCCGCCCTGGGCCACGAGCTTGCCCAGGAAGCGGACCGAGCCGTTCCGGGCCTCCGGGTCGTCACAGACCAGGACGCGCACCGGTGGCGACAGCGGCTTGGCGGCCCGGAGGAAGTGCGTCGGACCGACGGGGTCGTGGAGCTGCGAGCGCAGGAGACCGGCCAGCAACACTCCGACGAGCAGGAGCCGGCTCGCGAGGCGGTCCAGCTTCGCCAGGTGGGCCATCCCGGCGAGCATGGTGAGGAAGGCCAGGTTCCACCAGGTGATCGCGGCGGGCCACGTGATCAGGCCGTCCAGGGTCAAGCCCAGGACGAAGGCCACGGCGACGGCCACCAGCGCGTGGTGCATCAGGGCCCTCCCGGCGGGCGCTTCACTCCGACGGTCACGAACCTCTGGAGCCGTTCGAGCTTCCCGGGGCCGATGCCGGGCAGGGAGAGCAGGTCCTCGACGTCGGTGAAGGGCTTGCGGTCCCTGCGCTCCAGGATGGCCTTGGCGGTCATGGGTCCGATGCCGGGGATGCGCTCGAGCTGGGCAGCCGTCGCCTGGTTGAGGTCGATGACGGCGGTGGGCTCGGCCGGGGTGCGCGATCCGGGGAAGCGCAGGCCGGTGGCAAGGCGGCCAGCCTCGGCGGACGACAGGCCCGGGAGGAGCTCGAGGTCGGACGGAGAGACGAAGATGCGGTCGGTCCGGACCTTGACGAGGGTCTGAGCCATGACGGGTGTCATGCCCGGGACCTGCAGCAAGTCCTCGAGCGGGGCCTCGTTGGGGTCCGGCCGGAACGTCCCGATGAGCGCCGGAAGCGGCGACGCGGCGGCCTGTGGCGCCGGCCTGCCGCGAGGACGGTCGCGTCCGGGCGGCGAGAAGAGCCAGACGGCGGAGGCCGCGAGGACACAGCCCAGCGCGACCAGGACCAGGCGCTGTTCTTCCCTGTTGAGTTGCGGCATGGAGGTGGAGAAGCGTCCGATGTTAGCACCGGCGAGCGACCGGTGTCGACTGGCGAGGCACTGCCCTCTTGCACGGTCGAGCACTTCACGCGCACGATCTTGCATCCTTTGGACGGGTTGTCTCGTAGTAGGCTGTGTGCAGCGCCGGCCACCGGCGCGGTGCCGTTTCTGTTCGAGAACGTCCGGGAGCGATCCATGAACTTGCAACCTCGATTGCGGTCCCTGCTGATCTTCGCGCTGTTGCTGGCGGCCCTCGTCCCGGGGACCGTCCAGGCCTATCTCCTCCAGACCCGCGATATCGTTTTCCTGGTCCGGACCGGGACCAACCAGGACGGCACGCCGGCGTTCCGCGTGGCGACCAGCAACGACTACGGGGCCAATCGCGTCTACCAGCTCGCCTCCTCGAGCGATGCGCTCGAGCGGACCGCCGCCTACTACCGGTACATCCAGGAGCAGCGGAACCAGGCGATCCTGGCGCAGGCGGGGCAGTACGGACTCTCGGCCTCGGATCAGCAGATGGCGCGCTCGCTGCTGCAGTCCGACCCCATCTATATCGAGCTGAAGGAGGGGAACGGGGGCACGTTCAACGACTGGAAGGGCACGTTCACGGTCCGGGACTCGAACGGCGGATACTCGACGCGGGTCCAGTCGCCGCGAGTCACCCTGCCGGTGGGCAGCTCGGTGGTCACGGGCGGGGATTCGGCCCTCCTCGAGCAGACGCTGGTCCATGAGGTGGGACATTCCATGATGTCGAAGGGCTACGGCATCCAGAACCTGCCCGACAGCCCGTACCTGTCTCAAGCTCACAGCGGGGGCTCCGTGACGGACCAGCAACTGGCCCTGATCGAGGGGTACGCCGAGTTCATCGGCTCGTACTTCACGAACCGGCTGACGATCGCGAACGACGCTCGCAACTCCATCAGCAACAACCTCTACGCTTACAGCTCCAGCGGAGCGCCCAAGAGTGCGAACGACCTGATGCGCACCGAGGGGTGGGTCGCCACGACCTTGTGGACGCTGGCCACGCGCAGCGGCATCCAGAACTTCCTGGGCAAGCTGGCCACGGTGATGGCCCAGGGCAAACCGCAGTCCTTCGGCCAGCTCCTCGAGTACTTCCAGCGGATGTACCCCTCGGACGCAAAGGCCCTCCGGGCCACCGTGGCCCGCACCAGCAACGGCGTGATCTACGCGGACGGCTACGGCGCGGGGTCCGGCGGCTCCGGAAACGCCGGGAGCACCGCCAGCCTGTGCAGCCAGTACGAAACGTCGCTGCAGCGATACGTGCAGCTCCGGTCGGCCTACCTGAGCACGGACAACTACTACTACCAGTACGAGCGGTGGCGTCTGGGGCAGGCAGCCCAGCAAGAAGCCTCGCGCCTGCAATCGATCGAGACCCAACTTCGCCGGCAAGTCCAGTCGGGCGGCGGCTCGGGCGACGCCATGCTGCGCCTGGTCCAGTCTCAGCGAAGCCTGCAGTCCTACTACAACCAGTTGAAGCAGCAGTTGAACGGCATGCCGTGGTACGCGCGGCGCGAGCGCAGCCAGCTCGAGGCGGAGGCCCAGGCCGTGGGAGAGGCCCTGCAGCGCGAGGCTCGCCTCGTGCAGAACCTGGAGACGAACCCGGTCTACTACCGTGCCAGCAACGTCTCTCGGGCCTACGCTCCGGCTGCTCCCACCAACTCGAAGGATGCATATCGGAACCTCCTGGACGTCCTCAAGACCGGGGACCGCGATCGGGCGGCCGAAGCTCTGGAAGCCTACCAGTCCACCGGCCAGCCCAAGGTCCCGGCCAACCGGTAGGTTCCCACGCAGCCGCAGCCCCGGGCGCTGACATCGGCTGACATCGGCTGACATCCGCTGACACGGCCCCTGCCGAGAGGCGGGCTCCCCGAGTGGATAACGGTGGCGTTCAGTCGCCGGCGGCAGCAGATTGTCCCCGGGGAACCGAGCCGGACCGCACGAACCAAACCGATGATCGAGAACGTCGATATCAACCGGGCCCTGGAGGACTCCAGCCTGTTCCGCGACCTGAAGACCTCCGAGCTGGACATCATCGCCGGCCTGGTCCGGGAAGGGTCTCTCGAACGCGGCCAGCACCTGTTCCACGAAGGCGATCCGAGCGAGGCGCTCTACATCATTCGGTCCGGGGCGGTGGCGATCGAAAAGGCGTTGAACGGATCGTTCCGGCTCCAGTTGGCTCGGCTGGGACCGGGCGAGATCTTCGGCGAAATCGGCTTGATCTGCAGAGCTCCACGTTCGGCCGACGCCGTGGCGCTCGAGGCTCTCTCGTTCTGGGTCCTGGCCCGCTCGGACTACGAGCGGCTGCTGGCCAATCAAGCGGCCCTCGCCTCGCGCCTGTTGCACGGGATCGCCGTGGCGATCAGCCAGCGTCTGATCGCCACGAATCAGCTCCTGATGAAGCTGATCGGGCAGGTCGCGCCCGCCGAGACCACGCAACTGCTGGAGGCGCTCTCGACGGCGGACGCCGCCGGCGACTCCGCGAGTGCCCGCGGGGTCGTTCCGTAGGGCGCCGCCTGGCCGCGGTCAATCCAGCGGTTCCAGGGCGAGCAGGGCCGAGTAGGGCGCGTAGGCGCACAGCTCGAGCGCCACGCCCTTGCCTTCCTGCCAGAAGACCAGGACCTGCGCCTCGTCGTCGCACTCGAAGAACCGAGCGTTGGGCAGAAAGCCCTTGTCGGTGGCCGCGTGGCGGGTGCGCGGCCCCGAGCCCTTGGGCCGGCCCTGGGGAGTCGGCGCCACCTCGATCTGGATGGGGCCCCAACCGGTGTTGAGGGAGAGACGGTATCTTCGAGACGATTCAATCAGGCCGGTCAGTTTCATGAGCAACGCCCTCCGTTTCCCGGAGGTTGTATCAGTTTTTCGCTCCGGAAGGCAATGCGTCTGGAGGGAGGATCTGCTACGTTGAGAAAACACAACTCATCGAGGAACATGACGGACGAACCGCAGACCGACCAAGATACGTCACCAGGCACCGTTCTGGTCGTCGACGACGACGAGAACCTGTGTCAGCTCCTGACCGTCATCCTGACCCTGGACGGTTACAAGGTCCTGAGCACCAACAGCGGCCGCGAGGCCCTCGGGATCGTAGCTCTCGAACAGATCGACGCCATTCTCCTGGACGTGAGAATGCCGGACATGGACGGCTTCGAGGTCATGCAGGAGCTTCGCGCGGCCCCGGAGACCGCCAACATCCCCATCCTGTTCGTCACCGCCGATGCGATCGACTCCGAGAGCATCCAGCGCGGTCTGGACATGGGCGCTCGCGACTACATCCCCAAGCCGCTCAACAAGCCCGAGCTGCTGGCCCGGGTCGCTTCGGTGGTCCGGCTCTACCGCACCGAGAGAGAGCTGCGCAACTCCAACGCCAACCTCAAAGAACTGGACCGCCGACGCCGCCAGTACCTGGCCATGGCCAGCCACGATTTGCAGGTCCCCCTGCTGTCGGTCGATGGATACTGCCGGCTCCTGGTTCAGGGCGCCTACGGTCCGATCTCGGCGGACCAGGCCCACACCGTCGGTCGCATCCGGGCGCTGGTCCACTACATGAAGGTCCTGGTCGAGAACCTGCTCGACCTCGAGAAGATGCAAGAGGGCAGCTTGCGGCTCGAACTGGCTCCGGTCGATCCGGCCGCGCTGGTCGCAGAGGCCGTCGGAATTCACGACATCACGGCACGCGAGAAACAGGTCCACCTCGAAGCCGAGCTGGGCAGCGACCTCGACGAGCCCGCGCTGGACTACTCCAAGATGCTGCAGGTGCTGAACAACCTGATCGGAAACGCGCTCAAGTTCTGCCCGGCCCAGGCGAGCGTGAAGGTGGGTGCGCGCAGGGACAGGGACCACCTGGAGATGTGGGTGGCCGACACCGGCCCCGGCATCCCACTGGAAGAGCAGCACCTGTTGTTCCAGCCATTCCGCCAGTGCTCGGTCAAGCCAACCTCGCGCGAACGCGGCGCCGGCCTGGGCCTGTGCATCGTCAAGGGGCTCGTCGAGTTGCACGGCGGCACGTTGGCGGTGGACAGCGCTCCCGGTCGTGGCAGCCGCTTCACCCTTCGCCTTCCGCTGTCCAGCGAGCTCCCGCGCCCCGATTGAAGCCCCCGGCCCCCAAGGAGGAACCCGATGCAGAACCCAGGAGACACCAAGGTCGCTTCTCGCATCCTGATAGTAGACGACGACGTCGACATCGTCGCGGTCATGAGCCGCATGCTCGAGTTGCACGGCTACAAAGTCCTCACGGCCCACGAGGGTAAAGCCGCCCTCGAGCTCGTGCGGCTCCAGACCGTGGATCTGGTCCTCCTCGATCTGATGATGCCCGTGATGGACGGCTTCGAGACCCTCGAGATGCTCCAGAAGCAGATCGGCAGCAAGGGCATCCCCGTCATCATCCTGTCGGCCAAGGGCGACAAGGACTCGATCGTCCGAGCGCTGAAGATGGGGGCTGTCGACTACATCCACAAGGGCGCCGATCCCGAAGAGCTCCTGGCCCGAGTGCAGGTGCACCTGACCCTGCAGAAGTGGCGGCAGAAGGCGTTGGCGGACTACGGCGAGCTGATCAAGAAGCAGATGCAGGAGAAGTACCGCATCTTCTAGTGCCCTGGTGGTTCAACGTGACGCCTGACTTCCCGTCGTCCCGGAGCCACGAAACGCTGCTCTGGTGCGAGATCTGGACAGGACAGGCGGCCATCTGGGGCCATTTTGCTTGACTTTGGGACACCTCGCCATTAGCATGCCGGCTCTCTTGACCGGCCCGACCGGGAGTGAATCTCGCGGGCCCAGGCACAAGGAGGCCGCATGGCTTGTCCCCACGACGCCCCGGCAGGTTCCGAAAGTCGACCAACCTGGAGACCGGTAGCATCGCTTCTCCTGGCCCTGGCCATGGCCCTGTTGGCCGCGGGTAGCCATCCGATCGAGGCCTCCTCGAACTCGGCCCAGTCCAGAAAGGGGCGAACCGGCGTGCGTGCGGCCAAGCGCAAGGCCCCGCGCCCCGCAAGACGGGCCGTCCTGCCGCCCGTCGAACAGACGGCCGACGTGCAGTTGCCCGACTATCCGCAGGACGAGAGCCGCGTGATGCGCGCCGCCGAAGGCGCCATCGTCAACATCATCGACTCGTACTACCCGGTGACCTGCTACTGGACCGCCGACGAGGTCGACGAGGGCCGCGGCCCCAAGCAGTTGACCATCACCGTCGAACGCAAGGACGGGTCCCGGCGCAGGGTCCGCGTCTCCCAGCAGTTCAAGCGACGCCTCGATGTCGAAGGCACCGCCATGCTGGCAGATGGGCGGGTCCTCAACGTCACCTCCCGAAAGGGCGTCTACGACGACGTGACGCGCGTCGCCAACCTGGGGTTGGGGTACGGCGGACGCGGCCTGGTCCCGTTCCGCTCGATCGCCGTCAACCGATACGCCTCCAAGGGCCTGAAGCTGGGCGATCGCGTCTTCATCCGCGAGGCGGTCGGCATGCGCTTGCCGTCCGGTGCGCGTCATGACGGCTACTTCCGCGTCGACGACGTGGGCAGCGGCGTGCGTGGCATCGATATCTACACCTTGACCCGCCAGGACAGCGAGCTGATCGAGCAAGTGCTGCGAAACGACCGGCGTTCGTTGCCGCTCTACAAGGTGCTGGCGCGCGGTCAGGCTTCCAGGGACGACGAGTTCGCCAGGTTGGACTGAGTCGCTCAGCGGTCCTCGGCGATCGGTCCTGGTGTTCGGCGATTGCCGATTCTGCGGCGGCCTCCGTCTCTCGGGGCGTGGGGCTGCTCGCTACCGCTCGGGGTTCCGGCCTGGTGGCCCTGCAGCCCGCTGTCCTCGGCCCCACAACCCTGCAGCCGCCGGGTCTCACCGATGTAAACTGTCGCCCGGTACCTCCCATGTCCGAGCCACAGCCCAGAACCACGCCGCCGCCTCCTCCCTCTGACGAGCTGGACGTCGGCCGCATCCGCGAGCAGGTCGCTGCCCGGGCCGCTGCCCCGCCCGGGGCCGAACGCGTTCGCGAGGCCCAGCCGATGCCCAGCCGGGTCGCGGCCGAGAGCGAACTGGAAGCGGTCACGCAGATGGGGGATTACCTCATCGAACGGTCGGACGCTGTCTTCCCGTGCTGGTTCGGGCACGACCTGGTCCAGCGCTTGCGCATCGAGGGGGCGCTGCTGGACCGCACCGACTTCCTCGACGTGCGGCGCACGCTGGAAGCGATCGCGGTAGCCAGGAAACGCGCCCAGGCATCGCTCCAGAAGCCGGCGCCCCGGATCACGACCACGGTCGGCCATCTGCCCGTGCTCGAGGAGCTGCACCGCGACCTGGACCGGGTCTTCACTCCGGCCGGCGACCTCCAGGATCGCGCCAGCCAGGCGCTCTACGACCTGCGCCGGGCGCGCCGCGGCCTGATTGGCTCGATCGAGGGAGCCCTGCGCCACCTCTTGCGCGACCCCAACCACGAAAAGTGGCTCGCCGAGGAGTACTTCACCCAGGTCAACGGACGGTACGTCGTCCTGGTCCGGACCGACGCTCGCGGCCACGTCCCGGGCGTCGTCCAGGGCCAGTCCAAGAGCGGGCTGTCGCTCTACGTCGAGCCGATGTCGATGGTCGAGCGGAACAACGAGCTCATCCGCTCCTATCTGGAAGAAGAAGCCGAGATCGCGCGCATCCTGGCCCGCCTGTCCTCGGTGGCCCGCGCCCACCGCGACGAGCTTGCCGCGGCCCTGGACCTGCTCTCGTGGCTCGATTCGCTGGCCGCGCGGGCCCGCTGGGCCGTCGAGCACTCCGCCCGGGCACCGCAGTTCTCCACCGACGGCACCTTTGACCTGCGCGGTGCCCGCCATCCGTTGCTGGGTCAGCGCTGCGTTCCGATCGAGCTGCGGACCGGCCCGGGCGATCGCGTGCTGGTGCTGGGCGGCGCCAATTCCGGAGGGAAGACCGTCGCGTTGAAGACGACCGGCTTGCTGCACCTCCTGGCCAAGAGCGGCTTTCCGATCCCCTGCGACGACGGCACGCGCGTGGCGTTCTTCGAGCGCGTCTTCTGCGAGATCGGCGACAAGCAGTCGATCGACGCCAACCTCTCCAGCTTCAGCAGCCACGTTGCAGACGTCGCGGTCATCCTGCGTTCGGCCCGGCGAGGCGACCTCGTTCTGCTCGACGAGTTCATGACCGGCACGGACCCACAGGAGGGCTCGGCCCTGGCCGAGACGGTCCTCCTCGAGCTGGCCGAACGGGGCACGGTCACGGTCATCACGACGCACTACAACTCCATCAAGCTGCTCAAGGACCGGCATCCGGGCTTCAAGAACTACGCGGTCGAGTTCGACCGCAAGACGCTGCGACCGACCTACCGGCTGCTGGAGAACGAGTACGGCGCCAGCGCCGGCATCGAGATCGCGGGACGTTTCGGACTGCCGCAGGTGCTGACCGACCGTGCCCGTCATCTGCTGGCCAAGGGCGAGGGCAACATCGCCAGCATCCTCTCGAAGCTCGAGCTCGAGCGCACGCGTGCCCGGCAGGAACACGAGAGGCATCGCAGTCTCGTCGAGGAGACTGAACGGCTCCAGGCCGCGTACCAGAAGCAGCTCGAGGAGCTCACCGAGGAGCGCCGGGTCCGCCTGGGCAAGCGGATCCGCGAGGAGCGCTTGGAGCTGGTGGCGCTCCGGGACTTCGTGCGCGAGGCGGTACGGGCGGGTCAGGCAGCCGATGCGGTCCAGGCGATCGAGGAGCGCGCCACCACGGTCGAGCGCCAGGAGGAGGAACTGGCCCCTCCGCCTTCGAGCGAGCCGATCTATCCCGGGGACCGTGTGCTGGTCCTCGACCTCAACGCCGAGGGAGAGGTCCTGGACCTTGGCCCCCGGCAGGCGACCGTGAAGCTGGCCTCGGGGATGCCGGTGAAGACGAAGCCGGCGGCGCTGCGCAAGCTCGGGCCGGCAAAGAGCACGAGGCCTGGGCGCGGGCGGGTCACACTCGAGGTCTCGCAGACCTCTGGGACCGGAGGCGCGACGGTCGAGGCGGGCGAAGGCCCTGGCCTGGAGCTGAACCTGATCCAGATGCGGGCCGAAGACGCCAAGGAGAAGCTCGCATGGTACCTGGACCGCGCCTATGCGCGTGGGTACGGCGAGGTCCGCATCGTCCACGGCAAGGGAGACGGAGTGCTGCGGAAGGTCGTCGAGGAGTACCTGCGCGCCTCTCCCTATCCACTGGAGTGGCGCCTGGGCGGCATGGGCGAGGGCGACACGGGCGTCACGATCGTGCGGCTCTCTCCGGCGGCCCTTGCGAGTCGTTAGGGAAACGCTTTTCCCCTTTGCTTGCACGGCCCTGACCGCGTGATATACTCCGTTCTGGCCCGATCCATGCTAGGGAGCGTCCCCCCTCAATGAGTCAGATGAAGCTCACCCAATCCTTGGCGCTGAAGCTGCAGCAGCAACTGCGGCTGACGCCTCAGTTGCAGTTGGCGATGAAGATGTTGCAGCTCAACCAGCTCGAGCTGCAGGACCTCATCAAGGAGGAGGTCGAGAAAAACCCTCTGCTCGAGATCGTCGAGACCGGGGACGAGCCGAAGGAAGAGACGCCAGCCGAGCAGGTCGACGCGACCACCATCGAGACGCCTCCTCCGCCGGCCCCTCCCGGCACCGAGGCCGCGGCCGCCCCGCAGGAGCCCGAGGAGTTCCAGGACTTCTACAAGTACCTGATGGACGCCCAGGACAACTACTACACCGAGGGCAGCGGCGCGTATCACGAACCGGATGAAGAGAGCAACATCGAGGAGTACGTCAGCAGCAGGTCCTCGCTGACCGAGCACCTCACGCTGCAACTGCGCCTCTCGGGCTGCGACACGCTCGAGCGCAAGGTCGGCGAATACCTCATCGGACTCATCGATCGGAACGGCTACCTCATCTACGAACTGGACCAGATCACCTCCGTCCTGGGCATCAACCTGGAGATGCTCGAGAAGGTGGTGGGGATCCTGCAGACGTTCGATCCGCCCGGCATCGCGGCGCGCAACCTGAAGGAATGCCTGAAGATGCAGTACCAGGCGGCGCCGGACCCGGATCCGCTGGTGCTGCGGGTCATCGAGACCCACCTCGAGGACCTGGCAAACAACAAGCTGCCCCAGATCGCCCGGCGCGAGCGCGTGGACCTCGAGCGCATCCAGGAGGTGGCCGAGGAGATCAAACACCTGGACCCGAAGCCCGGCCTTCACTACTCGCTCGACGACAAGACCGCTTACGTCACGCCCGACGTCTTCGTCGAGAAGGTCAACGGCGAGATCCGGGTGAACATCAACGACCGGTACCTTCCCAACATCCGCATCAACTCGTTCTACCAGTCGATGCTCCGGGCCGAGAAACTGGCGGCCAAGAAGACCATCAGCTTCATCAAGGAACGTCTGAACGCGGCCAAGTTCATCCTGGAGTCGATCGCCCGCCGCAAGGACACCATCTTCCGCGTCACCAAGCGGATCTTCGAGATCCAGTCAGCCTTCCTGGACATCGGCATCGCGGGCCTCAAGCCGCTCATCCTCAAGGACGTCGCAGACCACTGCAGCCTGCACGAGAGCACCATCAGCCGCGTCACCAACAACAAGTACGTCCAGACCTCCCGCGGCCTTTTCCAGCTCAAGTTCTTCTTCTCCTCCGGGACGACCAACGCCGACGGAGAAGAGGTCTCGAGCAAGCACGTCCACGAGATGATCCGGGACATCGTCTCGAAAGAAGACCCGCGCCGTCCCCTGTCGGATTCCAAGATCGTAGAGTATCTGCGGGGTCGCGGCATCGAGCTGGCCCGGAGGACCGTCGCCAAGTATCGGGAAGAGCTGAACATCCGTTCTTCGTCCAAACGCAAGGCCTACAGTTGAGCGCCGATCGGCGCCCGCCCGGAATCCGCTCGCCATCCCCAGACCGACAAGGAGACAGGCATGTCCGGCCACTCGAAATGGGCAACCATCAAGCACAAGAAGGCCGCCACCGACGCCAAGCGCGGCAAGGTTTTCACCAAGCTCATCCGTGAGCTGACCGTCGCAGCGCGCATGGGCGGAGGCGACGAGACGATGAACCCGCGCCTGCGAACCATCGTGGTGAAGGCCAAGGCCATCAATATGCCCAGCGACACGATCCGCAAGGCGATCATGCGCGGGACCGGTGAGCTGGAAGGCGTCCACTACGAAGAGAAGCACTACGAGGGCTACGGCCCCGGCGGTGTGGCCATCCTCATCGAGGCCCTCACCGACAACGCCAACCGCACCTCGGGCGAGATGCGCTTCGTCCTGAGCCGAAACGGCGGCCGCATGGCCGAGCCCGGCGCGGTCGCTTACATGTTCAAGACCAAGGGAGTCCTCACCTTCTCCGACGAGGCCGTCTCCGAAGACCTGCTGATGGAAAAGCTGCTGGACGCTGGCGTCGATGACATCGCCCACACCGACGCCAGTACTTTCGAAGTCACGTGCGATTCCTCGGCCTTCAACGCAGTCAAGGCGGCAGCCGACGCGGCGGGGCTCAAGTACGAATCCGCGGAAGTGACGAAGGTCCCCACCAACACGGTCAGGCTCGAGGGCGCCGACGCCCAGAAGATGCTCAAGCTGGTCGAGGCGCTCGAGGACCACGACGACGTCCAGAACGTCTTCGCCAACTTCGACATCCCGATGTCCGAGATGGAAGCGGCCAGCGCATGAGCCCGGTGCGAGCGTTTCGAAGTCTTGCTGCCGTGAGAGCGCGGGTTCACGCGAAGACACGAAGACACGAAGAAGGCCAGGCTAACCCCGGCCTGATGCAGCCCATCGGGTCTTCATGCCCTGCTGGTTGGTACTCGACCTCGGTGTTCGTCCTCGTCCCCGTAGCAGAGCGACGAACCAAGTCATCGGAAACAGGCTCGGCAAGCCGGATTCGTCACCCCCGCGCAAGCGGGGGTCCAGAATTGATGCGGCTCCTGGATTCCCGCTTTCGCGGGAATGACGACTTTGCCGGGATCCTCGTCCCCGGAGGCCCTCCGCGCTGAATGGCCCTCTGACCATCATCGGTTTCGACCCCGGAATCGCCATCACCGGTTTCGGGGTCGTTCGCTCCTGGGCGGGGGCCCGTTTCGAGTACGTCACGTCGGGCTGCATCCGCACCACGTCCGGCCAATCGCTGTCCGATCGCCTGCTCTCCATCTACAACGACTGCCGGGAGCTCCTGGACCGTTACGATCCCGCCGCCGCGGCCGTCGAGCGGCTCTTCGTCCGCGCCCACTTGCAGAACGCGCTCTCCGTCGGTCAGGTGAGAGGCGTCATCCTCCTGGCGCTGGCGCAGAAGAGGCTCCCCCCCGGCGAATACACGTCGATGGAGGTCCGGCAGGCGGTCCTGGGTTACGGCAAGGCCGCCAAGGGGCAGGTGCAGTTCATGGTCGCGAGGCTCCTCTCGCTCCAGACTGCGCCCACTCCGGACGACGCCGCGGACGCGCTGGCCGTCGCTCTCTGCCACGGGATGCGCGCGGCGGTCCAGGCGCGGCGAGCCTGACGCAGGGCGGGGAAGACACGCCGGCGGAAAAAGAAAAGCCGCCTGGGCGAACCCGAGCGGCCATGAAAGATGTGAAGGAGGAGTATGAAAATTGGCTTCATCTGTTACTTACGGGCCAAGCCGGCCAAAGGTTCCGCGGCCGGGTGAAAAATCTGTCAGCTCTTTGGCCGCGGGGCGCCGGGCGGATCATGGAGACCGCGCGCAAGGGGGCCGCGGAGACACAGAGAAAAGTCTCATCAAATCGGCTCCTCTGTGACTCTGTGCCTCCGTGTCTCCGTGTCTCCGTGTTGACTGACGCCCTCTAGAGCCTTGTGGCGATGCGGGCTCCCATTTCTCTGCTTCGCTCCCAGCCCCGAATTCCCCTCTTCAGTTCGAGACCGCTCGGGAGTTATAATCCTCCCGCACGATCGTACAATCTGTAGCCCTGATGAGCCAGTTTCGTTCGCCCAGCGCGGTCCAGGAGTACCTGGCGAATCGCGGCAAGATCACTCTGCTCTTCAGCGGGGTCGTCTTGACCGTCAGCGTGATGCTCTTCTTCTACATCTGGCAGTACACGAAGATGGTCGAGATCCAGATTGCCATCCGCGAAGTCCGCAAGCAGCGCAACCTGCAGAACGAACAGCTCGAGATGATGCAGGTCGAGCGGGCCAAGCTCATGGCGATCTCGAGGGTCGACTCCCTTGCCCGGGAGAGGTTGGGGATGATCCCTCCGTGCCGGGACAACATTCAGTTTCTGACCACGCGCGGGATGGTCGTGGCCCCCAAGGAGAAGCCGCCCGAGCCGATCCCGCAGGCACCGCCGCCTGCTCCGAACCCGCGGGCCCGGGGACCCCGAACGCCGTTGCCGCCCGCTCGGCGTCCGCGCACGACGAACCACTCAGCGAACAACAGCTCGACGATAGTCTGTACCAGTACTGACGGGAGGCCCCAGGTCCCACCCTCCCGGCGGCGGTCCGACTACCGGCCACAGCCCCCGCCCCCTAACACCTAACACCTCTCCATGCCCGCCTTTCACCCCTCGCACCCGGACTGCGGGGCCGTCCAGATGACTGGCCCAGGCGTCGAGCCCGCCGCTGCGCCTTCGTCGCACCGGCCGGTCATGCTAGCCGAGGTCCTCGCGCTCTTCCGCGAGATGCAGCACCCTCCGCGGGTGGTCGTGGATGGTACCGTCGGCCTGGGCGGACACGCGGCGTCGATGCTCGCCGCACGGGCAGACGTGGAGGTGCTGCTCGGCCTCGACCGGGACCCCGAGGCCTTGCAGATGGCCGGCGAGCGACTCGCCAGCGCGCGCCCGCCGGACGGCCGCGTGCCGCAAGTTCGCATCGAGCTGGTCCACGGCGGTTTCGAGAGACTTCCGCAGGTCCTGGAGGCGGCGGGGCTCGCTCAGGTCGACTTCATCCTCCTTGATCTGGGCGTGTCGACCCTGCAGTTCAAGTCGGCCCATCGCGGTTTTGCGCTGAAGCTGGACGGGCCGCTCGACATGCGGATGGACCCGTCCTGCGGACCGACTGCCCGCGAGCTGCTGGAACGTTCCTCCCGCGAGCAAATCGAGACGTGGCTGCGCGAGTTCGGCGAGGCGCCGTTCGCCGGCCGGATCGCCCGCGTCCTTCACGAACGCCGCCACCTGTTGGCCACCACGGGGCAACTGGTCCAGGCGGTCCTGGATGCCCTGCCGGCGGCCGAGCGACACCCTCGACGCGGCGACGTCCACCCGGCGACCCAGACCTTTCAGGCCCTGCGCATCGCCACCAACCGCGAGCTCACGGCCCTCGACGCCGTGCTGCCGGCGGCCCTCGAGGTCCTCGCTCCTTTGGGCCGACTGGCTGTCATCAGCTTCCAGTCACTGGAGGACCGCCGTGTCAAGCAGGCGTTCGAACTGGCTTCTCGCGACTGCATCTGCCCGCCGCGGTTGCCGGCCTGCGGATGCGGTCATCGGCGCTCGGTGCGCCTTCTGACCCGCCGCGCCCTGCAGCCGACCGCGGCCGAAATCGACGCCAACCCTCCCTCCCGCTCCGCCCGGTTGCGCGCGGTCGAAAGACTGTGAATCGCCAGACCTCCCGCCCAGCAGCTCGCCCATGATCCTGAAGTTCCACCGCCGGCGCATCCTTCTGTTCTTCTGCCTCGTTCTGGCCGTGAAGTGCGTGCTGCTGGCCAAGATGTACTCGGTCCAGGTGTTGCACCGCGACAAGTGGCGGTCTCTCCTGGAGCGCAGCCAGGTGCGCACCAACAAGGTCTGGCGCAAGCGCGGGACCGTCTTCGACTCTTCGGGGACCCCGCTCGCCTTCAGCTACACGACCTGGTCGCTGGTGGCGGATCCGTTCCTGATCAGCAACCCGGAGACCGCCGCGACCAGTATCGCCAACATCCTCGGCTGGGACACCAGCGCCCGCAACGTCCTGGAGGTGAGGCTGTCGGACAAGACCCGGCGTTTCGAGTACATCCAGCGCAAGCTGGAGCCGAACGTTGCCACCCGGATCCGCGCGCTCAAGCTCAAGGGGCTCGATTTTCTGCCCGAGCACAAGCGGTTCTACACGAACCCAAAGCTCGCCTCGAACGTCATCGGCCTGGTTGGCATGGACGATCGCGGCCTGGCGGGTATCGAGTACAGCTACGACGATCAGCTCTCGGGTCTGGCGGGCGAGATCATCCACTTCTCGGGCCTCAAGGACATAGAGATTCCCAAGGCCAACCTGGTCGTCAACCAGCCCAAGGGCGGTCACCACATCTATCTGACCATCGACTCGGGCATCCAGCAGATCGCCGACGCCGCCTCCGAGAAGCTGATGACCGATTTTCGGCCGACCAACTGCTTCGTCCTGGTGGTCGACCCTTACACGGGCGAGGTCCTGGCTTGCTCGATGCGTCCAACGTACGACCAGTCGAGCTTCGTCGAGTACTCGAAGGACGTCTCGAAGGCCCGCAACCTGCCCATCGGCCACATCTTCGAGCCGGGCTCGACCTTCAAGGTGGTCACGATGGCGGCCGCGCTCGAGGAGGACAAGGTCAAGCCGAACACGCCCTTCCACTGTCCGGGCTTCCTGTCCTTGTGGGGCATCAAGATCGGGTGCACGTCGGTCCACGGAGACCTGACCGCGACGGACGTCATCGAGAAGTCGTGCAACGTCGGCGCCATGAGCACCGGCGTCGTCCTGGGCGCGCGCAGTCTCTACTACTACATCCGCAAGTTCGGCTTCGGCGAGCGCACGGGCATCGAGCTGCCGGGCGAGGCGAATGGCATCCTGCGCCTCCCCAAGGACTGGTCCGGCCTCTCTGTCGGGGCGATCGCGATGGGCCAGGAGATCGGCGTCACGGGCATCCAGATGGCCATGGCCGTGAGCTCCATCGTCAACGGCGGCAAACTGCTCAAGCCGACCATCATCAAGAGGGTCACGACCTACGACAACCGGCGGGTCCTGTACCGGGCCAGGCCGACCGTCCGCCACCAGGTCGTCACCCCCGAGACGGCCGAGAAGGTCAAGACGATGATGTTCGGCGTCGTCGGCCGCGGCACGGGCAGACGGGCCGGCAGCGATCTCTACTCCGCCGGCGGCAAGACCGGGACGTCCCAGAAGCTGGGTCGCCACAGCCGAGCCAGGAAAGAGAGCGGCGAACGGGACAAGATCAACGAGAAGGTCGTGACCAGCTTCGTCGGATTCTTTCCGTACGACAAACCTCAGTACCTCATCTACGTGATGGCCAACGAGCCTCAGGCTTATCGCGCCGCGGGCGGCACCGTCGCCGCGCCGCTCTTCCGCGAGATCGCCTCGCGCATCGTCTGGTACAAGGGGATGATCCCGGACGTGGTCTGCCGGGCGCCGCTGCCGGTGCCCGACGAGGCGACCCGGCCCCCCGACGCCGACCCGCTACCCGGGCCGGGGACCAGGCCCACGACAGGGACCGTCCCGGTGACCGACCGCGAGCCTCGCACCGGGGTCGAGACCCATCCGGCCGCGGCTGCCGAAACGACCGGGGCCGCCGAGGTACAGCCCGAGACCGAAGACCCGGCACCGATACCGGCCGACGAGCCCGAAGAGACGCCTGCCGCCGCCAACATGCCGGCCCTCGAAGAGCCTCCGACGACCCCTCCCACCGAGTCCGCCCCTCCCGAAGCCGCTCAGACGCTCGACGTCGAAGGACCAACTCCATGAAGCTCTCCCAGATGCTCGAAGCCCTTCCCGACCTGCAGCTCGTGAGCGGAAAGGCCGACGTCGAGTTCAAGCAACTCTGCGACGACTCGCGCCAGGTGTCGGACGGCGACCTCTTCTTCTGCCTGGCGGCCGACCCGGAGACGGTCGCGCTTCACGCCCGGCAGGCAGCCGCGAACGGCGCCGTGGCCGTCGTCGCTCCACCAGGACTGACCGAGGAAGGGGCGCGGGTGGTCCTGGCGACGGCCGATCCGCGGGCCGCCCTGGCTGACGCTGCGCACCTGGTCTTTGCGCCTACGCCGCGCATCCTGATCGTGGGGGTTACCGGGACCAACGGCAAGACGACCACCACGCTGATGACGGCCGCGGTGCTGCGCCAGGCCGGGCACCGCGTGGCGGTCATCGGCACGCTCGGCACCCTGCGCGAGGACGGCCGCCGGGAAGCCTCGCCCAACACGACCCCGGGCTTGCTGGCCCTCTACAGGACGTTCCAGGCCCTCGAGGCCGAGGGCACGACCGCCGTCGTCATGGAGGTCTCGTCCCAGGGCGTGGTCCAGCATCGCGTCCGTGCGATCCCGTTCACGGCAGCGGTCTGGACCAACCTCTCGCCCGAACACTTCGAGCTGCACGGCGACCTCGAGACCTACCGGAAGATCAAGATGCGCCTCTTCTCGGAGTGCCTGCAGCGTCAGGCGGCGGAAGGGGTACCTGCGTTCGTGAACGTCCTCAACCAGGACGATCCGTCGTATCCGTTCTTCCGCGGTGCCTGCCGCGGGGGGCTCAAGACCTTCGGCCTGGCGCCCGGCGCGGACGTGCGGGCCGACGGGATCGAGGCGAGCTTCGACAGCTCGACCTTCCGGCTCTCGGCCGGCGGACGCGAACAGCCCGTCCGGCTCGCTCTGGGGGGCGACTTCAACGTCCAGAACGCACTGGCCGCGGCTGCAGTCGGTCTGGCTTTTGGGCTCGAGCTGCCGGCGATCGCCCTCGGGCTGGAGAGCGTGCAAGAAGTGCCTGGCCGCTTCCAGGCCCTGGGAGGCAAGGCCCGCCGCGTCCTGGTCGACTACGCCCACACGTCAGAGGGGATGGAGAAGCTGCTGGGGTCGTGCCGGGCCCTGGTCCACTCCCCCGAGCGGCTCATCGTGGTCTTCGGATGCGGCGGCGACCGGGACCGGACCAAGCGGCCGCGGATGGGTCGGGTGGCCGCCCAACTGGCCGACCATTGCTTCATCACCAACGACAACCCTCGCTCCGAGGACCCGCAGCAGATCCTCTCGGACATCCTCACGGGCATCCCGGAAGAGAAGCGAGCCTGTCTGACCATCGAGCTGGACCGCAAGGCGGCCATCCGCGAAGCGCTGCGCGCTGCGGGTCCGACTGACCTCGTGGTCATCGCGGGCAAGGGACACGAGGACTACCAGATCCTCGGAGCCAACCGGATCCACTTCGACGACCGCGAGGTCGTGCGCGAGACCTTACTCGAGTTGGGGGGCGCCAACTGATGGGAACCCCGGCCGCACCTC
The DNA here is from genome assembly GCA_016213865.1 of Candidatus Rifleibacteriota bacterium. The sequence goes on along the minus strand of JACQZL010000078.1, from coordinate 14,197 downwards.
GCGAACGTACGGTCCTCTTCACGGCCTGCCAGGCAGCCCTCCTGACACGAGGCCGGCTGGTGCAAGGCAGGGCCGAGACCCCCATCGAAGGGTTCAGCATCGACACGCGGACTCTGCGCGCGGGGGATGCCTTTGTCGCGCTGCCCGGCCAGAAGGTCGACGGCCACGGCTACCTGGGCCAGGCTGCGGCCAAAGGAGCGATCGCGGCGCTCGTGACGCGTGCGGTACCGGAGGCGCCCGCCGGGCTGGCCTTGATCCAGGTGGAGGACCCGGTCGCGGCCCTGCAGGCCCTGGCGACGGACCATCGCGGGCGGTTCGAGCTGCCGATGCTGGCCGTCACGGGGTCGAACGGCAAGACCAGCACCCGAGCGGCCCTCGAGGCAGTGTTGTCGACCGGACTGGAAATCTGCGCCACGCGCGGCAACCTCAACAACCACCTCGGCCTGCCGCTCTCGCTCTTCGAGTTGAGAGAGCCGCACCGGATGGGTGTCTTTGAAGTCGGGATGAACCACCTCGGCGAGATCGCGCTTCTCTGCCGGATCTTGAAGCCGTCGATGGGCGTCATCACCAACGTCGGCCCGGCCCACCTGGAGGGCCTGGGCTCGCTCGAGAACGTGGCCCGTGCCAAAGGAGAGCTGATGGAGGCCCTGCCTCCGTCGGGAGAGCTCTTCGTCAACGGCACGTGCCCACTCTCGCTCGGGATCGCGTCCAGGTTCCGGGGAACCAGCCTGACCGTCGCGCCCGACGATCCGGCCGCGTTCGCGAGGTGCGAGAGCCTTCGGGTCGGCTTCCATCGCCTTTCGGGGACAGTGGTCGTCCCGTCTCTCGACCTGCGAGTGCCGTTCGATGCGCCGCTCTCGGGCCGGCACATGGTCTTTCCACTCCTATTCGCAACGGCGGTCGCGGCCAGGGCCGGCCTGGATGCAGCCACCATCGAGCGCGGCCTGGCGCGCTTTCGGCCCGAGCACGGCCGGATGGAAGTCCGCCAACAAGAGGGCATCTGGGTCATCGACGACTGCTATAACGCGAACCCGGCGTCGATGGAGGCGGCCCTCGACTTCTTGCTCTCGGTCCCGGTGGCCGGGCGGCGGTTTGCCGTGCTGGGCGACATGCTCGAGTTGGGCCCGTACAGCGGCGACTACCATCGCCGGATGCTGGAGCGGTGCCGCGACGCCAGCGGGCTCGAGGCGGCCTTCCTCTTCGGAGGCGAGTTCCAGAAGGCGACCCCGGACGGCAACTCGGGCAACCGCGTACGGGTCTTGGCCCGAAAGGAAGCCATCGCCGGCGAGCTCGCCGAGCGCCTGGTGCCCGGCGATGCTCTGCTGGTCAAGGGCTCTCGCGGAGTCGCGCTCGAGACGGTCCTGCAAGCGCTGTTTCCGGTGTGGGCGACAGGTGATAAGTGATAGGTGTTAGGTGTTAGGTGTTAGGTGCAATACCCATGAATTAGACGATCTTGCCTCACGCCTGTCGTGGACATGCTTCTCGGCTGGTTGCGGCAGAAGTACCATGGTCTCCCTTGGGAGTCCTCGCCTCCCAGTATTGATGCGGGCGCGGCAGAGTTGCCATGGTCCGGTCAGCTCCTTAATTCAGCGGTATTGGTGTTAGGTGTTAGGTGTTAGGTGTTAGGCAGCTCGCTCCGCTCGCGGTTTGGGCAGCCCGCAGCCCATCCACCCAGGCACCCAGCCATCCAGCCACCTAGCCACCCAGCCATCCAGCCATCCAGCCACCCCAGCCACCGCGCCATCCCAGCTCAATGCTCTCCAGCGTCTTCAGTTCCATCGTCGTCCGCTCGATCTACGCCCTCGTCACGGCGTTCTTGATCTGCATCATCCTGACACCGTGGGTCATCGGGCGCCTCAAGGCGATGCAGATTGGCCAGCAGGTCCGCGAGCAGGGTGTCCAGAGCCACCGTTCGGCCAAGCAGGGCATTCCCACGATGGGGGGGATCGTCATCCTGGTCTCGATCCTCATCGCGACGATCTTCTGGGCCAAGTTCACCCCGTACACGGTTCCGGTCCTGGCCTCTCTCGTCTGGCTGGGGCTGATCGGGTTCGTCGACGACTTCCAGAAGGTCGCCAAGCGCAAGTCCGACGGCATCACCGCGGTGGCCAAGATCCTGGGCCAGGCGGGGTTCGCGGCTGCCCTGGCGCTGTACCTCTATCAGTCGCAGGCCTTCTCGAAGAGCGTCTTCGTGCCGCTCGTGCGGGGTGATTGGGCACTGGGTTTGGGGTACGTGGCGTTTGTGATGGTGGTCGTCATCGGTTCGAGCAACGCCGTCAACCTGACCGACGGCCTCGACGGCCTGGCCACGGGAGTGCTGATGTGGGTGGCCCTGGCCTACTGCGGCATCGCCTACGTCGCCGGGCGCTCCGACTTCTCGCACCACCTGGCCATCCCGTACTGTCCCGGGGCCGGTGAGCTGTCAGTGGCCTGCGCCGCGATGGTCGGCGCGTGCGTCGGTTTCCTCTGGTACAACACGCACCCGGCCGAGGTGTTCATGGGCGACACGGGCTCGCTCGCCCTCGGCGGCGCCGTGGGGACCGTTGCGGTCCTGACGCGGCAAGAGCTCCTCCTCGTGATCATCGGAGGGATCTTCGTCGTCGAGGCACTCTCGGTGATGGTCCAGGTCGGCAGCTTCAAGCTGAGGGGCAAGCGAGTCTTCAAGATGGCACCGATCCACCACCACTTCGAGTTGCTGGGATGGGCCGAACCGAAGGTCGTCATCCGGTTCTGGATCCTGACCATCATGCTGGCATTGCTGGGGCTGAGCCTTCTTGGGCTCAACGGGATGGTCACGGGGCACGTGATGGGGGGTTGAGGGCCGGCGGAGCATGCGTCGGCGAGCTCTCGCGTGACGCCAGGTCTCGTGGCTGGCGGGGTGTGATCTTACAAAACCCTGTCGCGAGATGCGGAAGTTGTCGGCCTCGAGGTGGCGTGCTATAATCCGACGTTCTCGATGCCCATCCAGCCTCGAAAAGCACTTGTCTACGGCATCGGCCGCAGCGGCCTGGCGGCGGCCCGATTGCTGGCCGCTCACGGTACGTCCGTCTCGTTCTACGACGACCTGGCGACCGAGCTTCCCGACGGCCCCTGGGGGCGGGCCAGGCTCTACTCCGGCGCGCTCCCGGCGGCTGCGCTGGACGGCCTGGAGCTGGCCATCGTCAGTCCAGGGGTCCATCCCGACCGCCCGGCGTTCCTGGCCCTCCAGGAATCGCGCGTCCCCTTTTTCAGCGAGATCGAGCTGGCCAGCCGCTTCACCGAGAAGCCGCTGGTCGGCGTCACGGGCACCAACGGCAAATCGACGACCGTCACGCTGGTGCGAGACGTGCTGCTGGCCGCGGGGCACCAGGCCCTGGCGGTCGGGAACATCGGCTATCCGTTCTCGGCGGCCGTCCTGGAGCGGCCGGACGCGGACTGGTACGCGGTCGAGGTCTCCAGTTACCAGCTCGCCACGATCGAGCGATTCCGGGTCCGGGCAGGGGTGGTGACCAACCTGGCCGCCAACCACGGCGAGTGGCACGGCAGCCAGGACAACTACTTCGCGGCCAAGCTGCGACTCTTCGACAACATGCAGCCCGACGGCGTCGCGGTCTACCCGGCGGGGTGCGAGTATCTGGCCAAGGCGCTCTCCGATCGGCCCTTCCGGAAGGTCTCCTTCACGTGGGGGGGCGTCCCGGGCGACGTCCACTGGGAGCCGGATTCGCAACGCATCGTCTGGCGCTCGACGGGCGAAGGGCTCCTCGACTTGGGCCGGGTCGCCGGCAAGCTGCCCTACGATTTCCATTCGGTGCTCTGGAACCTGCTGGCCGCCGTTTCGGTGGGCCGCGGCCTGGCGCTTCCAATTGCGGCCTACGCCAGGACGCTCGACCTCTTCCGCCCGCTGGCGCACCGGCTGGAACCCATGCGCGTGCTGGACGGCGTTCGGTGGGTCAACGACTCGAAGTCCACCAACGTGGAAAGCACGCGCTATGCCCTCGAGAACACGCCTTCCCCGCTCGTCTTGATGGTGGGCGGGCGCGACAAGGGGCTCGATTTCGCGCTGCTCGCCCCGGGGCAACAGGGTCACGTCCGCGCTGTCGTCGCACTGGGCGAGTGCCGCGAGAAGATCAAGCGCCAGCTCGACGGGTTGCTCCCGGTCCAGGTCGCCGACGATTTCGGTTCTTCCATCGGCCTGGCCCGCAGGCTGGCCACCCGCGGAGACACCGTTCTCTTCAGTCCGGCCTGCGCCAGCTTCGACATGTTCCGCAACTTCGAGCACCGGGGCGACGTGTTCAAGCAGCTCGTGAACGGTCTGGACGCGTGCGGCGCCTGACGCCCCGCGTCTCCGGGACGACCTTACCGTGAAGCTATCCGCGGCCTACATCGATCAGAAGCTCTTCTTCACGTTCGTCGTGCTGATGGGCATCGGTCTGGTGATGGTCTTCTCGGCCAGCTCGGTGGGCAGCCTCGAGAAGTACCACGACAAGTTCCACTTCCTGAAGCTGCAGTTCGCGTGGGCCGCCATCGGCAGCGTCTTCTTCCTCTTCTTCCTGGTCACCGACTACAGGCTGTTGCGGCCGTACGCGACGGCGGGGCTCCTGCTGACGGTGCTCCTATTGGGCCTGGTCCACGTGCCGGGGCTGGGCAGAACCGTCGGCGGCGCCACGCGCTGGGTCCATTTCGGGGGCTTCCAGATCCAGCCGGCCGAGCTGGCGAAGTTCGCCGTCGCCCTTTTCTTGGCCGATCGACTGGCGCGCAACTACCGCAAGCGGGACTCCTTCCGCGACTACCTCCTGGCCAACCTGGCGATCCTCGGCATGATCTGCGCGATGATCATCAAGCAGCCCAACCTGTCGTCGGCGGTCATCGTGGGGTGCATCGGCTTCCTCCTCATCGCAACGGCCTACAGCAATCTGCGACATATTGCTCTGATGGTGCTGCTGGGCATCGCGGGAGTGGTGCTGCTCATCTACATGGCCCCCTACCGCATGCGGCGTCTGGAAGCCTTCATGGACCCGTTCAATTCGCCCTACGGCTCGGGCTACCACCTGATCCAGTCGCTCATCGCCATGGGCAGTGGAGGGCTGATGGGGGTCGGCATCGGCCAGAGCCATCAGAAGTTCCTCTATCTTCCGGAGGAGCACACCGACTTCATCTTCTCGATCATCGGCGAGGAGCTGGGATTCGTGGGCGGGGCGATCATCCTGGTCCTCTACTCCGTCCTCTTCTGGCGAGGCCTGAGGACGGCGCTCAACGCACCCGACCTGTTCGGGATGCTGCTGGCACTGGGGCTGATCGGCGGCATCGCGATGCAGGAGCTTCTCAACGTCGCCGTGGTGATCGGTCTCGCGCCCACCACGGGGGTCACGTTGCCGTTCATCAGCTACGGCGGTTCGTCCCTCATCTTCAGCATGGCCAGCATCGCGGTCATACTCAACATCTCCCTGGCCGGCGAGCGCGAGAGGCTCAACCGTTCCAGCGGCAAGTGGTCGAGGCAACCGGGCGAAGAGCTCGAGGCCTGAGCCCGCGAGGGCGCTCGATCCGTTCAAGGAGCTCGAAAGTGGCAATCCGATCTTTGGCCCGGACGCCGGATGTCCGATTCCAGAAGGTGGAGGACGTCTCTCCTCGAGGCCCCGGCGTCGTGGCGTCCCGGGCGACAAGTCCCGGCTCCGGCGATCACACGCCTCCGGCCAATCCCTCGGGAGAGCTCCACAACGTGCTGGCCATCGCGAACGGAACCCACCCGACCCACTTCGAAGGAATCAAGAAACTCCACTTCATCGGCATCGGCGGCGTCGGCATGAGCGGCATCGCCCAGATGTGCCTCGAGCAGGGACTGCAGGTCTCCGGCTCCGACATGAAGGAATCCGAAACGACCCGGCGGCTGCGTAGCAAGGGCGCTCGCATCTGCAAGGGCCATGCGGCCGACAACATCCAGGACACGGAAGTCGTCATCATCTCCAGCGCCATTCGCGCAGAGAACCCCGAACTGGCCGCGGCCCAGGAGCGAGGGTTGCCCGTCCGCAAACGGGCCGAACTGCTGGGCTGGTTGATGGCGGGCAAGGTGGGCATCGCGGTCGCCGGCGCCCACGGCAAGACCACCACCACCAGCCTCACCTCGTGGCTGCTGGAACAAGGGGGCTTCGACCCGACGCTGATCGTGGGCGGAGAAGCCGTCAACACCAAGAACAACGTGCGGTTCGGCCAGAGCCCCTACCTGGTGGCCGAGGCCGACGAGAGCGACGCCTCGTTCCTGCTGCTGCCGGCGCGGATCGCCATCGTCACGAACATCGACGACGACCACCTCGACTTCTACGGCAGCTTCGAGCGGCTGGTCGAGGTCTTCGAGAGGTTCATCAACCGCATCGATCCGGCCGGCTACGTCGTCCTGTGTACCGACAACGTCCAGCTGCGCCAGATGCTGCCCAAGGTGCAAGTCCCGTGCGTGACCTACGGCCTCCAGCAGCCGGCGGACTACAGCGCCGACCAGATCGACTGCGGGCCCAACTCGAGCAAGTTCCGGCTGCTCGTGCACGGCGAGCCCGCGGGCCACTTCGAACTGAGCGTCCCCGGCTTGCACAACGTCCAGAACGCGTTGGCCGCCATCGCCGTCGCCAAGAACGTCGGCGTCGAGCAGCACGCCCTGGCACGCGGGCTCTCCACCTTCAAAGGGGTCAAGCGCCGCTATCAGTTCATCGGCGAACAGGCCGGCATCCGCGTCTTCGACGACTACGCCCACCACCCCACCGAGATCGCCGCCACGCTGGCGTCGGTGCGCCTCGCGCATCCGCGGCGGCTGGTCGTCCTCTTCCAGCCGCACCGCTACACCCGGACCGAGCTCCTGGCCCCGTCCTTCGCCCGCAGCTTCCACGACGCCGACGTCGTCCTCTTGATGCCCGTCTACTCGGCCGGCGAGGCCCTGCGGGACGGAGTGACGACCGACCTGATCTACCAACACATGGTCCAGGGACACCCGTACGTCCTCCAGATCGCGGGGGGCCAGGACCACTCGCGCCTCTTGCCGCTCATCGCCAGCCAGCTCGAGCGCGGCGACTACGTGATGACGGTCGGGGCCGGCGACGTCAACCAGGTGGGCCAGTTGCTGCTCGAGTACCTGGGCCGGAGGGAGGCCGAATCCAGATGAACCCGCTGGCCGGTCTCGAAACCCTGGTCCCGCACTGCATCTTCGGGGCCCCCGCGGCTTCGTGCACGACCTTCCGGGTCGGAGGGCCCGCCTGGGCGCTCTGCGAGGTGCAGACCGTCGGCGAGTTCCGGGCCCTTTCGACGTTCGCCATCGAACGGCACTGCCCGGTGCGGATCGTCGGCAAGGGCTCCAACCTCCTCTTCGGCGACGACGGGTTCCCGGGAGTGCTGGTCACCCTGGGGCACGACTTCCAGCGCATCACCATCGGCCAGGAAGGGCTCTTCACGGCCGGCGCAGGGGTCTCGCTGGCGAAGCTGGCCAACACGCTCGCGCGGGCGGGCCTGGGCGGCTTCGAGTTCGTCGCCCAGATCCCGGGCTGCGTCGGCGGCAGCGTGGCCGTCAACGCCGGCGCCTTCGGCCAGGACCTGCACTCGCGGCTGCTCTCGGTCCGGGCTCTGGACCTGCGCGGCCTCGAGGTGGAGCTGGCGGCCGCCGCCCTGGCGGGCTGCTACCGCACGACCGCGCTCAAGGGCCACCAGGACCTGAGCCTGATCGAGGCGACCTTCCAGGCCGTTCCGATGGACCCCGAGGTGGTCCTGAAGAAGCAGGGCGAGTACGGCGAGTACCGCCGGCGCACGCAACCGATCAACCAGGCCAGTGCGGGCTGCGTTTTCAAGAACCCGGGCAAGGGCTGCTCGGCCGGCGCGCTCATCGACAAGCTCGGACTGAAGGGACTGGCGGTCGGCGACGCGCGCGTTTCCGACAAGCACGCTAACTTCATAGTTAATCTAGGCAAGGCGCGGGCGCGTGACATCGTGGACCTGATCGGCACGGTCCGCGGAAGGGTCTACACCGAGACGGGCATCCTGTTGGAACCGGAGCTCGAGCTCGTCGGAGTCACGCTGCCGGCGTGAGCGGACGGCCGGCGAGGCCGGACCAAGGCCGAGCCACGAAGACCCGAAGGCACGAAGGGCCACTCGACGGAGGCCTCGGTCCCGTTCTTCGGGTCCTTGGCGGTTCGAGGCGTTCACCTGGCAGATGGGTGGTTCCGGTTGCTTCCCGCGAGGTTGGACTGACGGGGGCTAGTAGTGAGGGGAACGGCACGGCCTTCCAACAGGGAACAGGGAATTCAGAATCGCCGGTCATCCGGTTGGTTCCCAGTTCTCGGTTCCCTGTTTCCTGTTTCCTGTTCTTCTGCCCGGCCATGGAGCAGGTTCCTCATCCTCCCTCGTCCCGGCGCCCCAATCGGGACTCCACACCCACCCGTTGCCGTGATAGAATCTCGCGGTTTTCTTTTACCGGAGAGGATGCGGCTGGGCAAGCATGTCAAAGAGTGCGGGCCAACCGGGCTACCGGGTCCGTTATCGCCCGGGTGAGGTCCGAACAGGTCGCCGCGGCAGACGGCTGCGGGGGTTTCAGGATGTCTTAGTGGGCATCACGCGGGCGGCCTACTGGCTCGGCCTGCTCGGCTTGCTGGTCTACGCCGGATACCAGAGCTACGTGCTGTTCCAGGACACGTCCTACTTCCGCATCCAGGAAGTCGTCATCACCGGCAATCAGGTGCTCCAGAAGCAAGACATCCTCGCTTTGAGCAAGATCGAGTACGGCAGCCATTTCCTGCGGTACAAGACCGACGCCATTCGTCAGGCCCTCGTCGCGCACCCGCGCATCCGCGACGCCAGCGTCGAGCAGGCCAGCCCCCAGAAGATCGCCATCCAGGTCGTGGAGAATCGGCCGCTGCTTCGAACCATCGCGGACGGCAGCCTGCAGGAGGTCGGAGAGGACGGCCGGTTCCTGGGCGTCGCCGATGCGTCCCTCGCCACGACGCTCCCGCTGCTCCTGGGATTGCCCGAGGCCAAACGCGATGCCAGCGGCATGCACCGCGTGGCGCCCGAGCTCTTCGCCCAACTCCCCTCGTGGCTCGGGGTCCTGCGCGAGAGCTTCCTGTCCACCTTCGACTCGGTCGATTTTCGCAGCCCCTTCCGGGTCGAGGTGCACTGGAAAGGGATGCGCTTCTATGTGGCGGAGCCCCAGGACCTCAGGGACATGGCGCCCCACGTGCAAGCCACCCTGAGCGATGCCGAAAAGCGGCGGGTCCGCGTCGCGACGATGGACCTGCGGTTCCACATGCTCGTCGTCCACTACGGCTCGGCGCCGGCCACGGAAGTCTCGACCTGGACCGTCGCGCTGGCGCCGGCACGAGCGGCCCCCACGACGACCGCCGCGACCGCCCCCCTGGAGCCGGCCCTGACCAGCCATCCCTCCGTCGTGGCCGCGGCGACCACCACCTCCACGAGCGCCGACGACCTGGCGTCGGAATCGGCCCGGTTCAGTGAGGCTGAGTTGCGCGCCCTCGATGCCACCGCCGTCGAGACCCAGGCCGAGAGGGTCGAGGCGTCCAAGCCCGCCTTCGAAGCCGAACCGGCCTCCGAGACGGACGACGAGGATGCGCCGGACCCGGCCTACATCTACAACCCACCGGGATTCCCCGGAGACTCCGAGGCGCCAGATGACGACTCTCGCGAGGCCGCAAGCAACCTGGCCGGCCTCCAGACCGACGGGGAAGGGACCGAGGATGGCAACTAACAACATCATCTTCGGCCTCGACATCGGCACGACCAAGATCAGCACCATCGCAGCCGAGATCGACGATTCCGGTGGCATCAACGTCATCGGCATCGGTCTCGCTCCGTCCCTCGGCCTTCGCAAGGGGATCGTCGTCAACATCGAGGAGACGACCCGCTCCATCCTCGAGTCGGTCTCGGAGGCCGAGAAGATGGCCGACGTGGTCATCGACTACGTCTACGTCGGAGTTGCCGGCTCGCACATCTCCAGCTTCAACACCAAGGGGGTCGTCGCCGTCGCGGGCGAGGAGCGCGAGATCTCCGGCGCCGACATCCAGCGCGCCATCGAGGCAGCCAAGACGTTTGCGGTGCCTCCGAACCGCGAGATCATCCACATCTTGCCACGCTCCTTCACGGTCGACGACCAGACCGGCATCAAGGACCCGGTCGGGATGAGCGGCGTGCGACTCGAGGTCGACGTCCACATCGTGATGGGAGCCGTCACCGCCATCCAGAACCTGATCAAGAGCTGCCACCGCGCCCACCTGGACGTCGCCAACATCGTCCTCGAGCCGATCGCCAGCGCCGAGGCGGTCCTGACGCCCGACGAGAAAGAGCTGGGCGTCTGCCTGGTCGATATCGGCGGCGGCACCACGGACCTGGCCGTCTTCAGCCAGGGCTCCATCGTGCACAGCTCGGTCCTGCCGATCGGCGGCAACCACGTCACGAACGACATCGCCGTCGGCTTGCGTACCACCACCGCTCGCGCCGAGGAGCTCAAGGTCAAGCACGCAGCCGCCATTGCCGAACTGGACCGCGGCGACAACTCCCTCGAAGTCCTCAATACCGGCGGCGATGCCACCCGCACAGTCACCAGTCGCAGCCTGTGCGAGATCGTGGAGCCTCGCATGGAGGAGATCTTCCAGCTCGTTCGCGCCGACCTCGCCAAGGCCGACTGCCTCGAGTTGCTGTCGGCGGGCCTGGTCCTGACGGGCGGCACCTCGCTGATGCGCGGGACGACGCACCTCGCCTCGCGGGTCTTCGACCTCCCTGCCCGCGTCGGTCGCCCGCTCAACCTCAAAGGCCTCTCCGAGAAGGTCTCGAGCCCGCTCTTCGCGACCGGTGTGGGGCTCATCCACTACGGCCTGGCCAACCAGGCCACGCACCCCCTGGGCCACTACCAGGGCTCGAGCCTCTTCGAGATCCTCTTCGACCGGATACGGAGCTGGTTCCGCGAGCTGTTCTAGCCGCAAGGGCGGCGGGGGGGCCGGCGCGTGGCTCCTTCGAGCACGCTGCTAGACTCAATACCACTGAAGTGGCGGACCTTCATTTCCCGTAACCGTTCACGGCAACCTCGCGAGCAGCAGGCGAAACGACCGTTTGGAGGCCCTTTCACCACGAAGACACGGAGCGCACCAAGGAAGCACGAAGGGGAGAGCAAGACAAAGCACTCGATCTTGGTGCCCACTTCTTGCCCTTCGTGACTTGGTGGTGAACGCTTACAACTCGTGCAACCGCAAGAGTCTTGAGTCATGGGTATTGCTGCTGGACCGAGCCCGATGCCCCAGGAGAAACTGCCGGCGACGTTCGGCCGCTACGAGGTGCGTGGGGAACTTGGCGTGGGCGGCATGGGCGTCGTGCTCCGGGGTCACGACCCGAAGCTGCGGCGCGACGTCGCCATCAAGGTCGTCCCCGCCCACCTGAGGGCTGTTCCGACCGTGCCCGAGCGGCTGCGCCGCGAGGCGCTCGTGCTGGCACGGCTCAGCCACCCGAACATCGTGCGCGTCTTCGACGCCGGTGACGAGAGCGGGTTCCTCTATTACGTGATGGAGCTGCTCGAGGGAACGCCCCTGGACGCGCGTACGCCCGAGACGCCGTCCGGCGAGGCCCCGCCGCCTCCGCCCCGCTTCGAACTGGACGAGTTTCTCGGCGTCTTCGCGAGGCTCGCCGATGCCCTCCACGCGGTCCACAAGCAGGGCCTGGTCCACCGAGACGTGAAACCCGCCAACATCCTCGCGGGCGTCCCGGAACGCGGGGCCGTACTGACCGACTTCGGACTGGCCTGGGTCCAGGATAACTCGCAGTTGACTCGCGAGGGGCAGATCGTGGGCACCGGACGCTACATGGCCCCCGAGCAACTGGCCGGGGCGCAACCCGACGCGCTCTGCGACCTCTACGGTCTGGGCGCCTCGATGTTCGAGTTCGTCACGGGCGCCGTCCCGTTCCACCAGGCCCGGGGCGCGCGCCAGGTCATCGCGGCCAGACTCCACAGCACGTTGCCTCCGGTCGCGTCCGTTGTGCCGGGCCTGCCGCCGGCCGTCGCCACCGCGATCGACCGCTGCGTCGAGAACGACCCGGCCCGGAGGTTCCCGAGCGCCCGGGACCTGCACCGCGCCCTCGTGCGGACCGGCAGGGACCTCGGCGCAACGGCGACCCCTTCGGAGCTCCTCGCGCGGTCGGCGACCGGCTCGCGCGGGACCCGGACACCGCGCCCGCCCGCGGCCGAACCGCGGCCGAGCGAGCGTCCCTCACGGCTCCCGGCCCGGTGGCCTCGCTCCGTCTCAGGGATGCTCGCCGTGGCCGTTCTGGTCCTGGCCATTGCCGCAACGGCCCTGGCCGTTCGCCACTGGCGCTCGACCGGGCCCTCGCCCGTCGCGGTTGCGCCGAGCCTGCCTGCGGCCAACCGCTCGAAACCCTTTGTCACGCCTGGGCCGGTGCCGGCCAGGAAGCCGATGCTCCTCGGCGGCCAGGATCAGGGTGCGAGCAGAGTCGCCCTGGCGGCCTGCGGGGCGACTCGGGGCGCGTCGCGGAACGGGCCTGGCCAATCGAGCGCGAGTCGGTCGATCGGTGCCTTGGCCCAGTCCTCCACTGGCAACGTGACGGGCACTCTGCTCGCCGTCTGGGTGACGCAGGAAGGCGGGCTCGCGGCGCGCGTCACTACCGACGGCGGGGCCACCTGGAGCCGGCCGCCTCTCGACGGCGCTGTCCGGGCGGCGCTCAACTCGCCGCTGGCGCTGGCCGCCGCCGGGGGGCGCTATCACCTCTTCTACGCAGGGCCCACGGCCGGCGAGCGGTCGCGCGTGGGAGTCCGGACGTGCTCGGTTTCGGCCGACGCCACCGCCTGGACAACTCCGCTGAGCCTCAAACCCTCCATTGGACCTTCTAGCTCCATCTGGGTGGCGGCCCAGACGCTGCCGGGCGGACAGCCTCGGCTTCTCGCCTGCTGGCTGACCGCCCGAGCGACTCCGGCCGTCCTCTGGGGTGATGGCCGTAACTGGACCGCGGCGCCTTCACTGACTTGCCCGCCCGGGCGGGTTGGGGCGATGGCGTGCTGTCTGGTGGGTGGTGAAGCCCTGGTCGCCTGGCAGCAGGTCACCGCCCAGGGAGAGAACGCCGACATCTTCATGGCCACCTGGCGCGGTCCGCAGCAGCCCTGGTCTCGAGCCCGCCCTCTGGTCGTACGACCGCCGGAGTTCGACGGCACCCGGCCCGCCGATCAGGCCGGCCTCCCGGTCGAGTTCTCGGACCTGCTGGGAAGCGAGGCACGCGAGCGAGGCCTGCCGGTCCTGGTCGCGGCGGGGGACGTCGTCCGCGCTCAATGGTCGGAGAAGTACTTCCTGACGGGACGCCGGTTGACAGTCATGACGAGTGCCGATCGCGGACGCACGTTCGGTCGCGCGCGCGGGCTCGGTCCCTGGCCGGCCAATCAGCGCGGCTCGGCGCTCGTCATGCGAGGCAACCGCCTCTGGTCCGTCTGGGAAGACAAAGTCCGAGGGACCACCTTCTGGGCGGCCAGCCTCGACGGCGGGCTGAGCTGGACGCTCCCGGAGCCGCTCGGGGTCTTCGTTCCCGAAGGCCCGATGAAAGTCCCGGCGCTCGCGCTCGAGCCGGCCGGTCCGGCCTGGGCCCTCTGGGCCGATCTTGCGGGCGCCGTGCGGGTCATGAAGCTGCCGTGAGGGATTACGAGTTGTACGTCTCGGAAGCTGTGGTCGCAGAAGCCGCCAGAGGGAACATGGCGGCAGCGCGTCTCCGTCTGGAGGCAATAGCTGGCAGCAGCGTTGGTGCATCCGCCGGTGGCCGCCCTGTTTGGCGTCGAGGGTCGGAAGCGGTAGGTGTCAACGACTTCAAGACAGTCCGGTGCCCACTTCGGGCCCTTCGTGACTTTCTGGTGAACGCTCACTGCGGGGTCCAGGGGCGAGCATCGCCCTTGCCGAGGTCTGGAGCGAGGGCACCGGTCAGACTCCCTGGATCTGGCCGCACAGTTCACGACGTAGGGGCGGGACTTGCCCCCGCCCACAAGGCAGTCCCAGAGCGGGCGGGGACAAGCCCCGCCCCTACGTTCCAATGCGCAAAGTGTGCGGAGAATCCGGGACCGAATGGTCGGTGCCGGAGCGAAGCTCCAGCAGGGAAGCGAAGGACCACTCCTTCAGCAGTTTTGCCACTACGCCCCGCCGCGCTGATTCGCGACGAAGCCGATCGGCTTTCCGGCCGGAGCGGACTCGGCGGGGCC
>JACQZL010000384.1 GCA_016213865.1 Candidatus Rifleibacteriota bacterium | reverse complement strand
CGCGGTGCAGGCGCACGGTGGGTATGGCTACGTCGAGGAGTTCCCGGTGGAGCGGTACATGCGGGAGGCGAAGCTCCTGCAGATCGTGGAAGGAACCAACCAGGTCCAGCGCCTGGTGATCTCCCGCTCCCTCGCCAAGGGGTAACGAGCACGCCGCGCGCGCCGTGGCGATCCTCCACAACACAAAGGGCCTGCTGGTACTGAGATTTCATACCCCCATCGAAGAAGGAATCCGGGAGTGGGCGTCGAAGTGAACCGAAGACATCGCAGATCGGCTGATCTCGGGCAGCGAAGACCGAGGAGGAGCTATGATGCGGAGACTGACAATGGGTGGCGCGAGGAGAGAGCGCGCGAGTGCTGCATGCGCGAGTTGGGAGAGAAGCGCGCCTACGCGGCATGGATCTCGGTCAACCCCGCGCACATCCGGGATCGGCGAGACGGCGGGAGAGGGGTGATGAGGAGTCGGGAAGTCAGGCACGTAAGAGGAGAGGAGGGGGAATGAAGCGCATCCCACTTCTCAGTCTGGTACTCGCCCTGGTGCCTGCACCCGCGGGCGCCTCGACGCCGGTGGTCGGGGCGGGAGGCGTCGCGGTCGCAACAGGGGATGCGGGTACCGCGTGCGGAGCTGTGGTGAGGATGCTCCTCGAGGAGGTAACACTCGATCGGTCGCCCCTACAGGTGCGGGGTCGCGTCTCCGTCGAGGCGAACAGCGTCTGCGCCGGGGCCCTCCCGGTGCCATACGCAACCGATATTCATGTGTGGGCGGGCAAGACCGAGATCGTCCATATCACATGCTGGACGGCTTTCAGCTGCGGCTCCCCCCAGGTCGCCTTCGCACTCCCGCCGGGTGAGACGGTCTCGGCGGCGAGCCATCACTGGTGGGACGTGCCGGCGGGGCGCACCTGGAACGCCGCTACGCCTGGGCTCTGCACGATCAAGAACCCCCGCGTCTTCTGCGGGGCCTACGCGCTCGCGACCCCATGAGGAGGCGCTGGGCCGTCTGCCTCGGCGTGTGCTTGGTCCTTGCCGGGGCGAGTGCGTCCGGGGCAGCGGTCCGGCGCGTCTCCGCGTCCGGGCCTCTCTGGTGGACTGGGGAGATTGGCGCCGGGCGCGTGAAGATGTTCATGCGGACGCTGGACCCGGGGCGGACCGACGCCTGCGTGATGTTTGACGCCGGCGGCCTGGTGGTGGCGGCCTACTATCCGAGTATCCTGCCACACGCCCCAACGATTGAGGGCGTTCAGGGCGAATGGCCCTCCGGGCGCCACCGGGTCCTTCTGTGGTGCGCCGCGGACGCCCGGAGCCGAGTCAGTGTCGAGTGGGAAGGGCGAATCCGCGGCGCCCGGTGGGGCCGGACCGGGATCTCGCTCGCGCGGGAGTGGGACCTTCGCGGGTCACCAGTGAGGGGCACTCTGCCAATCCGCTTCCGGCGCGCCGCGACGGCCTGGATGCGCTCGGCGGCGGGGGTGACATCGCTTCGGGGACAGGTCTACTCCGATCATCTGGAGGTGGTCCGGGGGCCGCCGGGGCGGTACGTCTTCGGTCTGGAGGCCGGGGTCCCGCCGCTGATATTCACGAGCGTGGATCTCTAGCTGGTCCAGGCCCAGCCGCCCCCACCGCCCTCACCGATGCCGGGGCCGGAGTAGAAGAAGGTCGCGTCGTCGAGCGGGATCGTCGGCGGCGACGTGACGAAGGTGTCGTCGGCGTCGTAGTCCGCCATCAGACTTGCTCGACTGCCATAGCCGCAGTCGCGGCTGGCTGGAAGATCCGGTATTTCGCAACGGCAGCGACGAGCAAGCGGTCCCCGAACCCGTAGCCGCTCTGGTAGAAGTAGGCTACGTTGTAGAGGCGGCCCCGCCGCATGGCACCTTCACCCGTCCACGTACCGGAGAGATCTACTGGGGCGAGCGTGATTGCGCCGCGCTGCAGGTCGGGCGTCCCCGGGAAGCCGCTGTAATAACCCAGGCCGAGCGGAGTGACGCTCCAAGGGTTGTTCGCCAGGACACCGCGGTACGGGGACCGGCTGACTGCATATCCGTTGTCCGAGATGTTGCAGCAGGGGTTTGGGTCGTCGGCGGTCTGATCGTAGGTAAGGAATGCGCCTGCATATACTTGGCGCGGGCTGGATGCGAGCAGAGTCCCGAGCGCAACACGGTTCGCTGTTGCGGAGATGCCATACGTGAACCCCGTTGTGTTCAGCGTCCAATATGCGTAGATCACGGTGCCGTTCAGCGCGACGCCGGCCCCGCCGTCCACGCTCCCATCGGCCGCGGGCGTCGCGGAGCCCACGCTGTAGACGGGCCTGATGATCTTGTTGTTGACCGCGTCGTAGTCCTCTCCGACGCCGACGCCGAAGGCATCAACCGCCGCGCCTCCACGAAGGATCAGCGCGCACTGAGGAGACGCATGGCCGTTGCCATGCTCGTGGCGCTTGCTCCGACGGTGGCGGCGGCCGAGCCGACGGTATTCTCGGCTCCCTTCCCCGAGGTTTGGACGTCCAAGACCGTCCGCGGTGACGGCACGGCACTCAGCTACGGGTCGGCGACCGTCCGCGCTTCGGCGGAGACGGGGAGCGTGTTCGTGGACGCCTCCGGCGTGAGCGCAAACCCGGTCGGTGTCGGTGTTTTCGCGGGCGGCGCCGGCGGCCGGGCTGCCGCCACGTTCGTCCTTCCGCCCTTCTACAGCGCGACCGGTCGGTTCCACCTGGTTGCCACCCTGGGTGGCTCGGCGGAGGTCTACATGCGAAGCCTCGTCGGAGAAGCGAACGGTCAGGTGGAGGTCTCTCTCGCCTGCGAGGGTTGCGGGGAGACCGGCTCAACCCTCCTAACAACGGGGACCGACGGCCGCCTTGCCCTGGCGGAGGAGAGGAGTGAAAAGGGCGCCACATTCACCGTCTCGGGAGAGCTTCAGACCGCCGAGTGCCCGGCAGGCCCCGCGACCGCGGATCTGCTGGTGACTGTCTCGGCCTCGGCCGACGCCATGCTGGTGTCGCAGGCCCAGGGCACAGGTGACCTCGTCCTGCAGTCGGTATCGGTCGAGGATCTCCCGTGCGAGGTGCCCCCGCCTCCGCCGCCTGCGCGTGCGGACGTGAGTGTGCAGGACTACCAATTCAACCCTCAGGAGTTGTACGTGTCGGTCGGCACGGAAGTGGTGTGGACCTGGCGCGGAACACATCCCCATTCGGTGACCGCCGACGACGGGTCTTTCGACTCCGGCGAGCCGCAGACGCAAGGCGAGTTCCGCCACGTGTTCGAGAGCACGGGCACGTTCGACTACTACTGCAAGGTGTACGGGGACCCGGGTCGGCAGGGGATGTGGGGGACTGTGACGGTGAACTGAGGCGGAGGCCGCTCGGTTGGACTGGAGAGCCGAGCTGACTCCCGGAGCAGATGGAGGTGCATCCCGATGGGTACTTGGCGCGTGAGAGGAGGGACGGCGAAGCGGATTCATGCCGTCGTCTTGGCGGCTGTTGCACTGCTGGCCGCGCTCGGCGCCGGCTGGAACGCCCACGAGGCTCGCGCCGATGGGGCGGTGCGTGTGGCTGTCGCCACGTTGGTACCTCGCATGACGTCCAGGGTTCCGCCGCCAGTGCCACCAGACGCCGCGTGGATCGAATACCGCGCGGTGGTGACGTACCTCGGCGCAACACCAACTTCGACACCACCGACGACCGGCAAGAGCGATGTTCGGGTTACGGTGAACCGTCCAACAAGCGACATGACCGGCGTGGAGACGCGCTGGACGGGGACGTGTGACGTCTTCGTTCGGCGGGCCGCGGATCCGACGCGCGAGCAGCGTCAGTCTTGTGATGCGGACGATGACAGCAAGACGGCTCTGGTGAGCAGAGCGTCGGCGGGCGATGTCATCACCCTAGTCGCAACTCTCGAGGTCAGTTCGGAGTTTGGTCGGGCCGTTCTCTTGGCCAACCAGGCTGCGGTGCAAACCGACGCACAAGCCACCGTGCCGGCCTCCGCTGCTGTGTACTGTTATGGGCGCCCGACGGTGTGCATCGGCGCATAGCCCGCACGCTGCCGACACATATCGCCGGCGGACGAGTGATGCTGGGGGCTGAGCTGTTGGAGACCCCGTCGTCCCTCGCGTCAATGTAGGAGGCTTGACACGATGAGCGTCACAGATCAATGGCCAAGGTCCACGCTTGTCCTCGCGATGCTCCTGAGCCTCAGCGCACCGGTGACGGCACGCGCGTCCACCGCTTCTCCCGAGTTGCCCGTGGCAGACACGGTCGTAGGACGCTCACCCCATGGAGGCCACACCCCCGCCGCCGCGGCCGGCTCAGGCCTCTCGTTGGTCGTCTGGGGTCGCTGGATCCCGCCCGGCTACAACACGATCTGGGGCGCAAGAGTCACTCCGGACGGAGCCGTCCTCGACATCAGCGCGTTCCAGCTCTCCTCCGGACCGCAGGCCGATCTGCCCGCCGTTGGTAGCGACGGCGATGTCTTCCTGGTTGTGTGGCAGCGGGAGGTGGAGGCCACGCTAGGCCCATACAGTCCGTTCGAGATCCGCGCGGCGCGCGTCACGGCGGACGGCGAGATCCTCGACCCGGAGGGCGTGGTCCTCGGCTTCGGCAGGGCGCCGGCCGTGGCAGGTCTGGACGGTTCGTTCCTGGTGGCCTGGTCCGGGTACGAGGGTGTGGAGGTTGTGCGAGTCACCGTCGCCTCGCTCACCGATCGGAGCAGCGTCGTCCTCATCGCGCCGGGAGGCACGGGGCCCACCGTGGGGGCGGGCAGCACGGGATACCTCGTTGCGTGGCAGACAGACAGGACCATCCTCGCTACACCCGTCTCGGGGGATGGCACCCCTCAGTATCCGGCGGGAAGGGTCGTGGTCGATACGTCCCTGGATGGCGGACCCCCTGTGGGGCTCTTCGTCGGCCCGGAAACCGCGTGGAACGGGACCTCCTTTCTGGTCGCATGGGAACAGGACCCTCTACTCGCCGGCTGGCGCGAGATCGGCGGGGTACGTATCCACCCGTCGGAGTGGGCCCTTGACGAGGAGCCGATCTCGATCGGTCAGGCTAAACAGCCCGAAGACATGCGGGTGGCATCAGCGCCCGGGGTGTCGCTCGTCACCTGGGCGGAGAGAGGGCGCGGCGCCGACGTCATCGTTGCCTCGCGCGTCCTGTCGAATGGGAACACCCCCGACCATCCCGGCTTCATCGTCAACGATCCACCGCCCGCGCCGATTAGCTGGGGCAACGGACTCACCTTCCTCGGAGAGCATTTCCTGTCCGTGTCAGCGCCTGGAGGCAGTTGGCAGAGTTCTGCGCAAGTCCTTGGTACGCGCATCGCCCTCGACACATCCGTCCTCGACGACCCACCTCTCGTTATCTCGAACGGGGTCGGGCGTGGCTGGGCTGAGACGGCGGCCGGGCCGCAAACATCTCTCATCGTGTGGGAGGACTATCGCCCCGGCGTAAACCCAGAGGTCAGGGCGTCGCGTATCAATGCGTCAGGCTCCGCGGTCGACGGGGACGGGATCCGCATCTCGCAGGAGTGGGGCGTCTGGCCGCGGCTCGCATCCGCGGGGGATCTCTTCCTGGTCGCCTGGAAGGGCCCTGAGGGAATCTACGCGGCGCGCGTGGCCAGCAACGGAGCCGTCTTGGACCCGGGCGCGATTCGCATCGCGGCAGAGGATCCCTTCTACCTGGATGCCCCCTCGGTTGCGAGTGACGGCACCGGCTTCCTCGTGG
>JACQZL010000409.1 GCA_016213865.1 Candidatus Rifleibacteriota bacterium | reverse complement strand
CGGGGGTGGCCCCCCCCTTGCAGGAGAAACACAGAGACACAGAGGCACAGAAGGATCTTCCTCTGCCTCGCTCGCAGGCGTCGCGACCCCTCGAGTCCCCCTCGTCTTGTCATCAGATGGACGTCGCCACTCACTCTCTCTCTTTCGCTGTGGCTCTCTGACTCCGTGTCTCCGTGTCGAGGAGTCGAGCCAGGGCCCTTCCCAACAGGCGTGGGACCACCTGCCAGACACGCACCCTTGCCTGGTTGGGCTCGTTGACACGACCTGTTGCCGATGCTATCATCGCCCTCCGAAATCGGCGCGGCGGATGTAGCTCAGTTGGTTAGAGTACTGGATTCTGGTTCCAGGCGTCGCGGGTTCGAGTCCCGTCATCCGCCCCAGCCCCTTTCCTCCGTCGCGGCCCGTCTTCTCCGCGCCCGTAGCTCAAAGGATAGAGTATCGGTCTTCGGAACCGATGATCCGGGTTCGATTCCTGGCGGGCGCACCATGTCCGCGGCGGACAGCCGCCGGGGGGCGACTTCTCTCCGTTCGAACACCCGCGGGTGTATCTTGTCTCTCAGGGATGGTCTCGGGCGGTCTCTCACTCATCGAGACCCTCCCGAGGTGCCGATGCACTGAGCAGGAGGCGAGATGCACATTCTACTTCCTCATTCCCGGTGTCTGCTGGCGGCAGCACTCGTGACCCTGCTCGTCGCTCCGGCGGTTGCCCTCGCAGATACCGCGGGACTGCACAACAACGCGGGCCTGGCCTTCTACTACCAGGGGAAGGACCTGCAGGCCTACGAGGAGTTCGTCAAGTCGCTGGAACTGGACCCGAGCCAGGCTTCGCCCCACTACAACCTCGGCCGGCTCCTGGAGCGGCAGGGCAAGTTCAACGAGGCCCTCGGCCAGTACCGGCAAGCCCTGGAACTGGACCCGGCCATGGAAGAGGCGCTCCGGGCCGTCGAGCGCCTGCAGGGGCAACCCGCTCCGGCGCCCGGCTTTCCGGCCACGACGGCTCCCGCGGCTTCCGAAGAGGACCAGAAGAAGCTGGCCGGAGAGCTTCGCGCGGCCTTCAAGGCGGGAGACAAAGCAGCCGCCCGCCAACGGCTCCAGGAATCCCTGGCCAGCCATCCGGAGGCCGTGCCGGTGCTGCTCCTGGCCGCGGAGGTCGACGAGCAGGAGGGCAACATCGCCAGTGCCGTCTCGATGCTCCAGAAGGCGCGGGCCGTCTCCCCGGCGTCGAGCGAGGTGGCGACCCGGCTGGCCCTGCTGCAGTACCGGGCCGGGCTCTTCGATCAGGCCACGGTCGAAGCCGAGCGGGCCCTCGACCTCAACCCGTCCTTGCCGGTACCGTATCGCATCCTGGGGCTGGTCATGCTGTCGAAGCAGAAGCCGGTCGAGGCGAATGCCTACTTCCTCG
Source organism: Candidatus Rifleibacteriota bacterium (assembly GCA_016213865.1). The sequence goes on along the minus strand of JACQZL010000409.1, from coordinate 7,976 downwards.
AGGCGGTGCGGCTGGACCCCAAGGACGAGATCAGCAAGGCCCAGGTCGGCAAGCTGGGTCGCCAGCTAGGCCTGATTCACTACAACAACGGTCTCTTCTACTTCCAGGAGCAGGACTGGGCGAAGGCCAAGGAAGAGCTCGAACAGGCCCTTGCCGGGGGCAACCTGACGCCCGAACAGTCCGCGCTGGCGCAGCAGTACCTGGTCATCGCCGACTTCTCGGCCGCCCGGGTGGCCCAGCAGATCGCCAAGTTGCAGGCCGATCGTCGTAACGAAGCCGCGGGCCGCGTCAGCAAGCGGATCACCTTCCCGGAGGCCGAGACCTCCCCGAACGTGTGGAAGCAGGGCAGCTACGTCGAGTACCGGGGCTACATCGTGGCGACGTCCAGTTCCGGCTCCGGAAGCGAGATCTTGGTGACCCGCGAGCCGAACGAGATCCTCTTCCGGGAGGGGGCGGGCGGCAGCGGCGAGTTCGATCAGTCGTTCCGCACCAACACGGAGATGACCAACTGGTTCTCGATCCAGACACCCAGACGCCTGCCGGTCGACGCGCGCATCCGGCCCACGTCCCGGGTGCGGGTCCAGGGGCAGCTCGGCGAACCGAAGTTCGCACGTAACCCCTACAACCTGACCTTCAGCAAGCGGCCGCTGCCCACGATCCATGCGACCTACCTGGAGATCCAGCGCGAACAGCGAGAGGTCCGCCGCAGTGCCCTCTCTCAGCAGTCCGACGAGGAAGGCCGGGACTCCGCGAGCAGGAGGAATCCTCTGCGGACCCGCTTCCCGACGCCGGAGATCGACACGTCGCCGGGCCTGTCGGGACCGCTCAAGATCGACTACCTGCAGTACCCGCCGCCCAAGAGACGCCTGACGGGGAGCTGACGCGCTCGCCGATCAAAACCCTCTTCCATTCGGACCGGCTATCTGGTATAGTACCGGGCACCTCGGGGCCTGAGGGCCAGGAACCAACCCAAGGCGGATTCTCGGCTCGACCCGGTTTGCGAGGGTGGTGAAACTGGTAGACACGCCAGACTTAGGATCTGGTGGGGCAACCCATGGGGGTTCGAGTCCCCCCCTTCGCACACAGCCAGGAGACCACGAGGTCAGACAAATACGAAGATCCGAGCGGAAGTAGCTCAGTGGTAGAGCATCTCGTTGCCAACGAGAAGGTCGCGGGTTCGAAACCCGTCTTCCGCTCCATTTGGCTTTTCAGAGGGAACAGCTCGTGAGGTAGGCGCGCCTAGCACCGTTCACCTCACGCGTTTTTGTGTCCCCGTCGTACCAGGGAGCGCCGTCCATACCGACGGCCCCCGGTTGGAGGATAGGCATGTCCGAGGCCCAGCCGAGCGGCTACAAGATCCAGGAACAGAAGATCGAAAATGGCGTCCTGAAAATGACGGTCGAGGTGGACCGCGCCGTGGTTTCCGCGGCCTTCAAGAAGGTCCAGAAGACCATCTCCGCCCGGGTCCCCGTCCCTGGCTTCCGGGCCAACAAAGCTCCCCTGGCCCTGGTGCTCAACGTCGTCGGACGTGAGACGTTCCTCGACGAGTTGCGCCGAGAGATGCTGCCGGCCTACGTCTATCGGGCCATCAAGGAACTGAAAGTGCAGCCCATCTGCGAGGCGGACATCGTCATCAAGACCCTGGCCTCCGACCAGCCTTTCGTGTTCGAAGCCAGCGTGGCCGTCTCGACTCCGATCGACCTGGGCGAGTACGAGGCCTTCGGCGTCGAAAGGTCCGTACCGGCAACCCCCTCCGCCGAGCTCATCGAGGCGCAGCTTGCCGCCTACGCCCGCGAAAACGCCAAGGCCGAAGCCGTCACGGAAGGGGGCGTCCAGAACGGCCATCTGTTGCTGGTCAACGTCGACGTCGAGATCGACGGTGTCGAGTACCAGACGCTGGCTCGCAAGAACGCCACCCTGGAGATCGGGCAGGACCAATACCTTCCCGGGTTCGACCAGCACCTCCTGGGCTTCCACAAGGGTGACGAGGTCGGGTTTCAGATGACGCTCCAGGGCGACGAGGTGGCCGAGCACTTGCGGGGCAAGGAGGCGAAATTCAAGGTCCAGCTCAAGGTCGTTCGACACGTGATCGTGCCAGAGATCAACGACGACCTGGCCAAGGACGCTGGCTTCGCTGACCTGGAAGCGTTCAAGGCTCGCATCGCCGCGGGCCTGGCGCACTCGGCCCAGCACGGTGCCGAGAAACAGGCCGTCGACTCGCTCAAGAAGGCGTTGATCGACCGTGTGACGGTGGACGTTCCGGAGGTTGCCCTGGCCAAGCGAGTGGCCGTCCACATGGCGAGCACGAAGGAGCGACTCGCCAAGAACAAGATCGACTGGAAGACCTGGCTCAAGGAGTCGGGGCGCACCGCGGCGGACCTGGAGAACGAGGCCCGGTGCGATGCGACGAAAGAGCTCAAGCTGGACATCGCCCTCGACTCCGTGGCCGAGCGCGAGGGGATCGAGGCGACGGACGCGGACCTCGAAGCGCGGGTCGACGCCATGGCGAAGGCCCTGGCCAAGAAGAAGGAAGACGTGTTCGACTGGCTGGACGAGAACGGCAGTCGCCTGGTCTTCCAGCGGGACATTGCACGGGAGCAGGCCCTGGACCGTCTCAAGGAGAGGTTGCTGGGACTGACCGAGGAAGACGAGCACGACCACTCCTGACAGCGGTAGTTTTGTTCAGGCGTACGGGACGCTGGAGGTTCATTCGTGTTGATCCCGATGGTGGTCGAGCAGACCAGTCGCGGAGAACGGGCGTACGACATCTACTCGCGGCTGCTCAAGGACCACATCATCTTCCTGGGCACTGAGATTACCGACGAGCTGGCCAACCTGGTGATTGCGCAGCTCCTGTTCCTGGAGGCGGAAGACCCTGACAGGGACATCTGTTTCTACATCAACAGCGGGGGTGGGTCGGTCAGTGGCGGGTTGGCGATCTATGACACGATGAACTATATTAAGCCTGACGTCTCCACCATCTGCATCGGTCAGGCCGCCAGCATGGCGGCCGTGTTGTTGGCGGCGGGGACCCCCGGGAAGCGTTACGCGCTTCCGCACTCCACCGTGATGATTCACCAGCCTCTCGGCGGCGCCAGCGGACAAGCGTCGGACATCGAGATCCGCGCGCACGAGATTTTGAGGATCAAGCGGCTTCTCAACGACATCCTAGTTGCCCATACGTCGCAGCCGTTGAAAAGAATAGAGAAGGACACCGAGCGCGATTTCTTCATGACCGCTTGGCAGGCCAAGGAGTACGGGATCATCGATCGGGTCTACAGCCGAGGAGGAGAGGTCTTCGACTCCACCGAGGGGAAGGGCTAGCGATGTTCAACAAGACGCACTACAAGTGTTCCTTCTGCGGCAAGACGCAGAACCAGGTCCGCAAGCTGATCGCCGGCCCCGATGTCTACATCTGCGATGGCTGCATCGACCTGTGCAACGAGATCATTCTCGAGGAACTCGAAGAGGACGTCCAGACCGCGGGCCCCAGGCTCCCCCACCCCAAACAGATTCACCGCCAGCTATCCGACTACGTGATCGGCCAGGAACACGCCAAGAAAGTCCTGGCCGTCTCCGTCTACAACCACTACAAGCGCATTCATTCCAAGGCCAAGCCCGACGGCGTCGAGCTGGAGAAGGCCAACATTCTCCTGATAGGCCCCACCGGCAGCGGCAAGACGCTTTTTGCCCGGACGATGGCCAAGATCCTCGACGTCCCCTTCTGCATCGCCGACGCGACGACTCTGACCGAGGCCGGCTACGTCGGCGACGACGCGGAGACCGTCCTCCTCAAGCTGATCCAGGACGCCGAGTACGACGTCACCAAGGCCGAGAAGGGCATCGTCTACATCGACGAGATCGACAAGATCGCCAGGAAGAGCGAGAACACCTCGATCACCCGCGATGTGTCGGGCGAGGGCGTCCAGCAGGCGTTGCTCAAGATCATCGAAGGCACGGTTTCGAACGTCCCTCCCCAGGGAGGCCGCAAGCACCCGCACCAGGAGATGATCCAGATTGACACCACCAACATCCTGTTCATCTGCGGCGGCGCCTTCGAGAACCTCGACCGGATCATCGCCAAGCGCCTGCACAACAACCTGATGGGCTTCGGCTCCCGGCCGATGAAGGGCAACCGCGAGAGCATGAACGAGATGCTCACCCAGGTCGAGCCGGAGGACCTGCTGCGCTTCGGCCTCATCCCCGAGTTCATCGGCCGGTTGCCCACCGTGAACGCCCTGACCAAGCAGTTCCAGAAGCTCTTCGAGATGGAAGGCGTGAAGCTCAACTTCACCCCGGGCGCGCTGCGGGCCGTCGCCGAGAAGGCCTACCACAAGAACACGGGCGCCCGAGCCCTGCGCTCCATCGTCGAAGAGATGATGCTCGAGATCATGTACGAGCTGCCCTCGCGCAAGGACATCAAAGAGTACGTGATCACCGAGGACATGGTCTACGGCCGCCAGCATGCTCTGACCGCGCTGCAGCAATCGGCTGCCTGACGCGGCCTCGTCCACGGGGGGGCCATCTGGCTCGGCTCTTCTGAAGTCGGGCGACCCGCCCAGGAACCTCGTCCTTCCGGCCGCAGCGGTCTGGAGGCCGGGCCCGGGATGGTGTAGGCTGCTGGGGAGGGCGAGGCCGGTTTCGCCCGGTCGTTTCACCCTCTGTCCAAGACGCTCCCACTGCCCCCATCCTCCGATGAAAGTCGTCACTCCTGCTCAAATGGCGGCCATCGACCGCAAGGCCATCGACGACAAGAAGCTCCCCAGCTTGCTCCTGATGGAGCACGCCGGACTGAAGGCCTGCGACGTCCTGCGCCGAGAGGTCCCCGGGTTCCTGGGCGAGAAAATCCTGGTCGTCGCCGGTACCGGCAACAACGCCGGGGACGGCTTCGTGATAGCGCGTAACCTGGCTCGGGCCGGGGCCGTCGTCGCCGTGGAGCTCGTCCGCGGCGAGAAAGACGTGCGGGGCGACGCCGCCGTGAACCTCGCCTCGCTCGCCGCCTACGATATCGAGGTCTTCCACGCCCTGCCCGGGCATCCGCTGCGCACGCTGCTCGCCGATACGACGATCGTCATCGACGCCATGCTCGGGACCGGCGCGCACGGCGAGCTGGCAGCGGACTATCGAGACGCCGTCGAGAACATCAACCAGACGCGCCGCAAGGTGATGGCGCTCGACGTCCCGACGGGTCTGGACGCGACGACCGGCCAGGTCCAGGGCCCCGCTGTTCGGGCCAGTTTCACGGTCACGATGGGGCTGCCCAAGACGGGGTTCTTCCATTATCCGGCGCCCGATTACCTGGGCACCCTCTATGTGGCCGAGATCGGCTTCCCGCCGGCCCTGCTCTCCGAGCCCGAGCTCAAGACAGGCCTGTCGATGGGCTTCGAGCTGTCGGGCTTCCATCCCGCTCGCCGGGCGGATTCGCACAAGGGCGACTACGGTCGGATCCTGGTCATCGGCGGCTCCACGGGGATGGTGGGCGCGCCGGTCCTCGCCGCCCGCGCGGCCTTGCGCGGAGGTGGAGGACTGGTCAAGCTGGTCGTGCCGGCTTCGCAGCAGGTCCCGGCCGCGGCCCTCGCCCCCGAAGTCATGGTCGCCGCGGCGCCCGGGACCGGAGACGGCACCTTCGGCCCCGAATCGACCGCCTCCGTGCTGCCCTACGTGAAGTGGGCCGACGTGGTCCTGCTGGGCCCGGGCCTCTCTCGTGGTCCGGCCGTCACCGAATTCGTCCGCCAGCTCGTCGATGCGGCCGACCGTCCGATGGTCCTGGACGCGGACGCCCTGCACGCCTTGCCTGCCCGCAAGCGCCTGCCCCAGGGCGATTTCCTGGCGACTCCCCACGCCGGAGAGCTATCGCACCTCTTGGACCTCCCGATCGACCAGATCCGCACCCACCGCTGCGAGGTGGTGTCGGAGGCGGCCCAGTCGATGGGCCTGACCCTGATGCTCAAGGGGCCGTACTCGCTGGTGACCTCGACCGACGGCCGGCTGGGTATCAATCCCACGGGCAACGCGGGTCTGGCCACCGGAGGCAGCGGCGACGTGCTCGCCGGTCTGCTGGCGGCCCTCCGCGCGTATCCGGGCCTGGCCTCGTTCGACGCCATGCGCACCGCCTGCTACCTCCATGGCCTCGCGGGCGACCTCGCGGCCGAACGGCTGGGCGGCGTGTCGATGGTGGCCACCGACCTGCTCGACGACCTGAGCCGGGCCTTCGACATCCTGGCCCACGCCACCGGTCCGATCGCCTACGACAAGGTCCGCATCGTCTAGGCCCATGGGTAAGTCCTCGACCTTGATCTCGCTTCGCAACGTCTTTCTCACCTACCGCTCCGAGGTGGAAGTGACGGCCCTGCGCGAGGTGAACGTCGACATCGGACGCGGCGAGATGGTCGCGCTCGTCGGGGCCTCGGGCTCGGGAAAGTCCAGTCTGCTGGCCCTCCTGGGCCTGCTGCTGCAACCCACCTCCGGCGAGTACTACTTCGACGGCCGCACCACGACCGGCCTCTCGGAGAGCGAGCTCTGCCACCTGCGAAACCGCCGGGTCGGTTTCATCTTCCAGCACCACCTGCTGCTGCCGGAGCTGACCGCCCTGGAGAACGTGGCGATCAACCAGGTCCTGAGCGGCAAGGACGGCTGGCGCCGGGCCCGCGAAAAGGCAGGCAAGCTGCTCGAGGCCCTCGGCCTGGGCCACCGACTCGCCCATCACGCCCGCCAGCTCTCCGGTGGCGAGCAGCAGCGTGTCGCCATCGCCCGGGCGCTCATCAACAACCCCGACCTGATCCTGGCCGACGAGCCGACCGGCAACCTCGATTCCGAGAACAGCCGGCGGCTGCTGGCCATTTTCCGATCGCTCTTCGGGCGGGGCGACTACACGCTGGTGGTGGCGACGCACAGCCCGACCGTGGCCCGGATCTGCCCGCGGACGCTGGTCATCAAGGACGGCGCGCTCCGCGACGAGGGGGGCCGGTAGACGGGCGGCCGCGAGGTGCAACCTTTCGGGCCGTGTCATGGTAGGAAGGAGCGAGGGACCCTGCCGGTCCCCTGCTGAGCTTTGCTTTCTGCCGATGGATAGAACCCCTGCAAACGGGCAACGGGAGGCAATCATGACCCGCAAGAACCTCAGTCTGGCGCTCCTGGCGGCGTTGGGCGTCTTTTTCGGGATGTCGGAGCTGGCGCTGGCGGGCAGCGCGGACGACCTCTTCGGCGACGACCTGATCCAGACCCAGCAGCAGCGCGCCTACGACGACAGCGAGTTCGCGCGGATCATGGGGCAGGAGTTCACGGACTTCCACGACGGCGCCAAGCACCGCCAGCCTGTCCTGCGCCGGCTGGTGCTGCCCACCGGCCCCTACCGCTTCATCGAGGCGCCGTTCGACGTCTTCTGGGATACCGTCTCGTTCCGCAGCCGCGAATCGCAGAGCGAGGGCGCCGCGCTCGTCACCCTGATGTTCAAGGACGCCGTCCGGTTCGTACCGAACGCGCGCGCCACCCGGTTCTCGATGAACCGCTTCATCGACACGGCCCTGTCTCGGTGCCGCGGCGGCAGCGTGGTGCGGCCGTCCAAGGGAGTCGACGATGGCTTCACGGGGTTCGACGGACCGACCGGCTCGCAGCTCGAGGGGTATCAGGACCAGTCGCTGCCCGGAAAGACCGGCAAGGACTACAAGGACTCCGGCTCGAGCCTCGATTTCGGCATCGACCTGGGCATCGGTCAAGAGCGCTATCCGTGGGACGAGCGCGTGGGGCCCGGAAACGGCGGGTATCCGGGCGCCTACGGCAAGCCCGGCGGACTCGAAAGGCCCATCATCCTCGATCAGCAAGACCTGATCGTCCTGGGTGACCGCTACACGGTCGGCGGCTACCAGGGCCTCTATGACTTCAGTCGCCGCAACTCCAACCTGGTCAAGTACTTCCTCACGCGCGCGGCCAGCGAGTGCGGCTACGAGCGTCTCTACACCCACGCGTTCAGCACGCAG
>JACQZL010000408.1 GCA_016213865.1 Candidatus Rifleibacteriota bacterium | reverse complement strand
GGGAGTTCCGCTCCCGAACCCACGCCAGGGGTGAAATTCACCCCTGGACCCCCTGATGACTGAAGAGACTCTTGCCTCCGCTTGCAGGCAAGAGTCCATGAGATTGCCGCTCGAGCCTCGCCAGCTCTTCTCATTGCCGGGTCCAGGGTGGGGCTCCCACCCTGGCAGGGGTTCGGGGACAGCGTCCCCGACTGGACCGACTCCTCGTCTCTCCTTGTCACCCCTATCTCAGTTGTCGACGCGCTGGCGCTCAGACTGGATCTGCTTGAGTTCCATCGAGACGCCGCCGCGCGCCACGGGGATGATGACGCGGCGGCAGTTGGCGAACAGACGGATGGTGTCCTTGCCCTGCTCCTTGGGGTTGAACGACGGGCCCTTGTACGGCACCAGCTTGGGGTCGAAGTCGTAGAGTTCGACCCGCATCCGGCTCTGGTGGTTCTCGGTCGTGGTGCGCGCGTTGGAGACGAACCGGCCGCCCTGCTCGCTCTTGAAGCGGGCCATCGTTCCCTCGAAATCCGGCTTGGCGGTGTCGGCCTCTCCGGCGGACAGGCTCTCTTCCGAGAAGATCTTCACGTACATCTCGTCCAAGGTCGAGACGTTGTCGGTGGGGAACAGGGCCACCTGCAGGCGCACGTCCTCGTCGGCCGGCAAGGTGTCTTTCGGCAGTTCTAGCGACTCGATCACGGCCCCCTTCAAGCTCGCGTAGTTGTCGGGCAGCTCGACCACGTCCGAGGAACCGTCCGGCTTCACGATGCCCTTCTGCCGCAGCGCATCCGCCGCCGGAAACGGCTGCTGGTCCTGCGTGGGCTCGACCGGCGTGCCCGGGGCGGGCGCCGTGGGCGAGAGTTCCTGGGACTCGCCGGAGGGGGCGACGGGACTGTCGCTGACCGACAGCTCGGCCTTGCGGATGGCGAACGGCTCGGTCCCCAGAGTGCGGTCGGAGCCGGCCGTGTTGCCGACCTGCACGATCCGGGTCGACGAACTCTTCGGGTTGGTCACGGCGACCGTGACGTCCGGCGGCTTGTTGTCGATGACCGAAAGGGCGCCGTCCATCTGGCCCGCGGGGCCCGAGTCGGTCATGGCCACGACGCTCCAGGGGACCTTGCCCTCGAAGTTGACCGGGGCACGCTCGATCGGCACCTTGACCTTGAAGCAGCTCAACATGGCCAGCTGACACTCCGGCATGGGGAAGCTGGCCGGAAGCTGGATCGAACCGACCAGACCGTCCTTCCCGGGCGTGGCGGCCAGGATCTCCTTGGTGAGCTTGGGATCCTGGAAGGTGCCCGAGGCGAACTCCTGCATCGACTTGGCCTTGGAGGAGGCCTCCGACATCTTGGGACAGAACTGGTCGCTGACCCCCATGCTGGCGCGGTTGACCTCGACGGTCGGCTGGGAATTTCCCTGCAGCGGCGGAGTGCCGGCCGCGGCGCTCTGGTTGGAGCCCTGGGAGGCCAGGCCGAAGCTATCGCCGCCGTTGTAGATGTTCGAGCCGGAGATGTCGCCGGTGATCGGGTTCACCTGCAGGTCGTGATCGGCCGCAGGCATGGTGGCGATCGCCTTGCCCTCCGGCTGCTCGAAGCGGGGGTAGTTGACCTGGATCGACTTCACATGGTCGGCCGAATCGGGCGACACCTGGGCGCCGGAGTGGGCATTGGACATGACCCAGATCACCGTGTAGAGGTCGTCCTGGGCGAACTGGGGGGTCCGCCGGCCCTGCTCATCATCGAGAGGATCGCCGGTGGTCGCGAAGACCGGCCCGGGCGCCGCGCCGGTCATCAGCATCGGCGGGGTGAGATTGGCGATCTCGACGTGCTTCGTGACCTCGCCGCTCTCGGCCTCCTCGACCGCTCCGGCCGAGGTGTTGTTGTTGCGCACGATCGTCAGCTTGAAGTGCACGTCGTACTCGCCCGGCGTGTTGGCCGTGTACGAGAAGGGCGGGATGCGATCGTCGTTGCCGGATAGCGTCCCCTTCAGCGGGCGACCTCCGAAGGGCGCCGGCTGGGCGGCGCCGTCGGCATCCTGGAACGGCAGCCAGGCCGAGCCTCCCAGCACCTGCGGCGATGACAGCTTCTTGCCGTCGAGTTCGCCCAGTTGATCCGCCATCAGCAGGTCCTTGCGAGTCGATTCGAACTCGAACAGACCCAGCCGATCCGAGGG
>JACQZL010000407.1 GCA_016213865.1 Candidatus Rifleibacteriota bacterium | reverse complement strand
GGCCCTGCCTCTGGTGCCACCGACGATTGGCAGCCCGGCCGGCGGCCTTCCCCCAGATCGATCGCGACGAGCACTTCGCCCTCGTCGGCGTCAAGGACCCGGAAACGCCGTGCATGAAGTGCCACGACCCGCACGAGCCCCTCTTTCTCGATCGCAAGCTCGACGACGCCCGCCTCCATCCGATCATCCACCAGTGCCGCAACTGCCACTCCAAGGCGGTCCAGCCCACCGCCGCCCGGCCGCCCAATCATCCCGTCGTCTTCGAGTGCAAGTACTGCCACCGCGACCTGGCCCAGAGCTTCGAGAGGAAGCCCCACGGCCGTCTGGGCTGCAACCGGTGCCACATCTTCCACAGCGAATCCGACGAGGCGGGCCGGATCGTCAAGAACCGAGATCCCCGCTTCTGCCTGCTCTGCCACAAGGACGGCGACTTCCGTGGCGGCAAGGGAGCGCCCCCGCTGATCCGATGGCCGGACCATCTGTCGGACGTGGGTTTGGAGCCTGATCCCAAGCAGTCCTGCCTCGACTGCCACATGAAGGACGCCATCCACGACACGGCGCCCGCGCCCGCCGGTCCCGCGAAGGAGGGAGCGTCGCAGTGAAACGGAGGATGTACGTGCCGGCCACGGTCGGGACAAAGGCGGCGCTGGTCGTGTCGGCGCCGGTCAGCTCGACGGGGCGAGCGGTCACGGGTGTCCACCGGAACGTCAGCGGGTCCAGGTCCGGGTCGCTGGCCGTGCAGGACAGTACGACTTGCCTGCCCACTGTCAGGAACTCCGGCGCGATGCGGAGGCTTGATCTCGTGAAGGGGCTGTCTGCAAGCGGCTTCCCGGCGAAATGTCAATTCGTCGTTCGAGCTAGCGTATCTGGCGTCGGGATCATGGGGATTGGCTGGGGGCGGGTCGGCGCGGCACTCGTCGCAGCGACGCCTACGCCATGCTACCGTTGGGCATGCGCAAGTCGACCGTCGATTCTCCCCGGACCCGGCGGGAAGAGGCCCGGGGACTATCTGCCGAGAATCGAGCGCGCCTGGAGGCCCAAGCCCTTCGGCAGATCGAGGCCCTGCACGACGCTGGGATGAGCTGGGAGGAGGCCATGCGGGAATCGGGCATCGAGCTGGCGCATTCGACGTTGCGAGCGCGCCTGGAGAAGATGCGTGAGAGGGGCGCGCAAGGGCTCTTGGACCAACGACGCCCGCCGCCGCCGGCTCTCACCGAGCAGATGCGTGGGTTTGCCATCGGTTTGCGCCGTCTGGACCCCGAGCTGTCCACACAGGAGGTGAGTAGGAGGCTCCATGTCGCGTTCGGCTGGAGGGGTTCGCTCCGACGCCTGGATGCCGTGCTCAAGGAGGCCGGGCTGGCACGTCCCCGGGGGGCTCCTCGTCGACAAAGAGGCCGGACGCACGAGGAGAAGGGGACTGGCTCCCAAGCTCGGGAAGTGGTGGTTTCCACCAAGGAGTTCTCCGAAGGGGGCGTTGACACGGTCTCCGAGCCAATTCTGGAGGAGCAGGAACTGGGCGGCGCAGGCCTGGCGCTGCTGAAGTTGATCGATGATCTGACCGGATACTCGCGAGCCATGGCCGAGCGAATCCAGGAACTCGCCCTTGCCGTGGCGAAGCCCGAGGTACCGATTCCCGTGGACCGAAACCATCGGGACGACCACGGGCGGTTTCTGTCCGAGTACAACGCTCCCAGGCCGCGCACCGACCCGCAAGTGGGTGCCGTCTTTGACAGCGTGGCACTCAAGCGCGAGAACAAGGACCTGACGCGTCTGACGCTGCGGACCCTGAGTGTGGAGAACATCCAGGCGAAGCTTCTGGCTCTGATGGCGCTGCCAGTCGTGAAGGAGTTCGACCGGGATCGGGACCGCGATGGCCACAGTCGTCTCTTTATCACGTCACTCGATGCCCCTCAGATAGCGGACCTCTGCCGCGTCGAAGGCCGCACGCCGTGGCGGCCCTATCGGGACGGGGATCGGATCGCGGGCGGATTCATCGAGTTGGTGGACAGTCACGAGAAGAAGGCTCCCCCGTATCGGGCGCGCGTCATTCTCCTGGAGCGTCGTGGGAAGTTCACCGTCTCCGGGTACGTCACCAACGCCCCCGCGACCCAGGAGCCGGGGCGTGAAGCCGAGGGTTTCGAAGATGAGCAACTAGCTCGACCTCTACTTCCGACGCTGGCCCGCCCAAGAACTCGTCTTCCGGGAACTCAACCAGGCCGTTGACTTCAAGGAGAACCACGGCTACGGCAAGCGCCAGGTAGTCAACGTTGCAGTCGTCGATCAGCTCGAGACCCTCACCGCCCAAATCCAGCGTACTCAAGTGCGCCTCGAGAAGCACCAAACAGCCGTCGCCGAGACGGCATCCGAACTGAAGGCTACCGGCAAGGCCTTGAGCAAGACCACCCAACAGCTCCAGCGAGCCAGCAGTGTCCCGCGCCTGATGCTGACGGTCAAAACGCCCGAGGGCACTCAAACGGCCATCTTGCAGGACCAGGCCACGCTTGCCCTGGAACGTGAGCGCGCAGAACTCCAGGAGCAACGCGAACAGCTCAAAGAGCGGCGTGGAGAAGCCCAGACGAAGATCGATGGGCTCGAGGAGCGGCTCCGCGCCTTGAAGACCGAGCGGGAAGAACTTGAAGAGCGGCGTCTCATCTACCAGACCGACGTCGAGCTCGACCAGATCCTGTCGGTCCTCAAGGTCGGCTTCGCCCTACTTGTCCAAGCCCTGCTGCACCGCTTCTTCGGAAGCCTGCCCATCGAGTTCAATCGCTTTCTCGTCAACATCCTCGCCTTGCGGGGCCGTCGCGTCGTAACGGCAACCACCGAGACCTACTTCCTGTACGCCAATCGGCGCAATCCGGAACTCATGCGAGTTCTCGAGGAAGCCACCGCGCGCATCAACGCGCTCGACCATCAGAGGGACGGCCGCCGTCTCCGCATCGAAGTGTCATGGCCACCCGGGTGATCTCATGCCGACTCAGCCGGCAAATTCGTCGCATCGCGCCGGAGTTCCTGACTGTTGCGAGAATCTGGGTAGCAGCCGGGGTCACTGTCGGCCACCGGTTGGGCACGACGGCGGTGATGGTGGTGAAACCGTCGGCCAGTCCACCCAGGTCGTCCGATACGGTCAGCCGCAACCGCCACTGACCGGCAGCCGGCGCCGTGAAGCAGGCGCGGGCAGTGGCCGAGGCGGTGAGGGTCGCGGGGGCTCCGCTCTCGACGCTCCATCTGTAGGTCAGCGGATCACCGTCCAGGTCGCTCCCACCACCGGTGAGCGGAACGGTCGTGCCGGCGGAAACCGTGCGATCGGGGCCGGCCAGAGCAAGAGGCGGGTGATTGGGGGGGCGCGTGACGGTCAGCGCCACCGGCTGGTCGGGAAGACACAGCCACCTCGCGGGGCCCGTCCCGGGCGTCGAATCCTCGGCGCACGCGCCCAGGCGAATCGGCCCGGGAGCGGCACTGGCAGAGACCGTCAGGTCGTACTTCCAGCTTGCCGTTGCGCCCGCGGCGAGGCCGGTCGGATTGCCGGGTCTGGCGACGACCGTCACGCCGGCGCTGGGCGAGGCTGAGAGCAGCAAGTCCAACGCGGTTGCGCTCGTGGTGCCGACGTTCTCCAAACCGACCGTGACGAGGCCGGTTCCCGGACGCTGGATCGTGGCCGGGGTGACTTCCAGCGTCCTGACCACGACGCGCGACACGGGCCTGCCCAGGACGGCGGCGGCCACCGTGGCCGGCGTGTGCCCGGCGGCGAGGAGGTCGGGCGGGACACTGCGACCGGTCACGAACGCCTCCAGTGCCTGGACCACGTCGAGGGCGCCGTCGGCTCCGACGCCGGCGGTTCGACCGATGCGGGCGATGGCTCCGCAAGCTTCCGTGACCCACCGCTGGGCGTCGGCGGACGACAGGGCCTCGGCCGGCAACTCGAACATCGCGGCGATCTCCTGGTTGGCCTGGTCGATTGCACCTGCCGACTTGTCGAGAGCGCTTCCCATGAGCTGGAGTGCCCGGACCGCGGCCAGGTGATTGAGGGCCGTGACGTTGCAGAGCGCGTCCCCCCCCGTGCGGACGGTTGCGCCCTTCAGGGCCCTTGCGATATCGACGGCCACGAAGGCTCCGGAAGCCTCGTCGAGATAGGTGCCGACCGCCGAGACGATGACCGGTCCCCGGTACTCCGGCTGAACTGCCATCGCGAGCGCGTACCGGGAGTCTGTCCCGAGGCTGGAGGAGCCCAGCGACACCCCCAAGCCCCCGGGCAGCGCCGGCTGCAGCGCGAAGGCCTGCGCGGTTCCCGAGACGAAGCCACCCTTGAGCACCAACCCTCGCAGGGAGCCGACAGGAGAGCGGACGGTGAGCCGCCCGTTCGAGCCCGTCGCAGCGAGGAACTGCCCACCCGACAGGTCGGAGGCCTCCACGTGGCTCAGGACCAGCGGGCAGACGGTCCCGGCGGGCAGTTCCTGGGAGACCGAAAAGAGCAGCCGAAGGACCTCCCCCGACTGGAGCGGGTGCTCTCCGAGGCCGAACACGACCGTCCGGAGGTGCCCCGGCTCGGTCTCGTTGGTCGCCATCGCGAACCCGGCCTCTGCCTCGTCAGGGCTGAGATTGGCCCCGAGGAATCGCAGCTTCGCGGGCTTGTACTCGAGCCAGAAGCTCAGAGAGCCGGCGGCGGCTCGGGTAGAGAAGAGGGAGACCGGCACGGATACGCAATCCCGTCCATCGACCCACCCCACGCTCAGCTCCAACTGCGTCATCAGGTCGCCCGAGCGGAAAGCGTTGTCGGTGGCCTGGGCGTTGAGGTTCCCCGCGAGGTCCTTTGCCCCCGCCACGAGCACCAGGAACAGCCCCTCGCGACCCGTTGCAAGCATGTAGTCAGCCACGTACAGGCGCGGCGAAACCCGGCGCACGGCCAGCAGCGAGCGTCCACCGTCCGGGGCGACGATCTGCAGCTCGACCTGCGACTGCGAGTCGATATCCTCGCTGAAAGTGGCCGTCAGGACCAGGGGCCCCGGAGGCACGTTCTCTCTTCTGGCGGCTGACACCGAGATGCGTACCTGCGGCGGGATGGTGTCCCCCACGAAAGAGGGATCGACCGTCAGGGACGTTTTCCGGAGCGAACTCTCGATGTCACCCGAGGTGACCACTATCGTACGCGGCAAGGTGGAGATCTGGGCCCCGTCCCTCCGGAAGCAGGAGAACTCGAGCACGTCTCCCACGGCTGCGGCACGGTTCATCGCAAAGTCAGCGAGGGCCACGAAGTAGAACCCGGCCGCCGCGCCCGCGCTGCTGGGCGTCACGGTCGTCACCACCTTGCTCGTGGCGGTACTTCGCACGCGGACGAGGATCCCGTCGAGCGGGCTTCCAGCCGGGTCGCACACGATGCCGGCAAGGCCCAGGAACCCCGTTTGGCTCTGGGCACCGAGTGACCCGATACACAGGAGCCACACCAGGCAAGCGAACAGACAAGTGCGAAGGGTGGGTCCAGGCATCACGGCCCTCCGGCGGCGACCGGCGTCTCACTCGATCTTACTACGGCCCGGGAGGCCCGGAGATTCACGCACCAAGTGTACTCGGCTCCGCCTGGGAGCGACGCTGGGAACTGGGGAGCTGCATCACTGCGTCGGGGCTTCTCCTGGTCTTGGTGGTGGCGGGTCTCCGGACCCGCCAGCATTGGTGCGGCTTCTGGGCCGGTCTGGAGACAGGCCACCACCGAGTTCGCCTTGATCCAGCGTCGCTCCCCCTCCGCCCCTGCAAGCTGGATTCGGGCACGTGGCCGGGCTAGAACGGAGGTGACTGGGACGGGTTCCGAGTACGTGGGAGGTTGTCATGCCACTGTCGCGGGGATCGAGCCGACTGGGCGCATCCGCTGCCGTCATCACCCTCTTGGGGTTGCTGTTCGTACCGGCGCCGGCGCTGGCGGGGCCCCTGGTCCTCGAGGTCTGGCCGTGCCCCCTGAACGCCGACGTTTCGTACGCGTTGACGCCCACCTCGACTGGCAGCGCCGTGGCGATCGACGTCGAGTTCGATGGCTCCACTCGGCTCGAGAGCGGCTACGACTTCCTGCACGTCGCGGACAGCATGGGCCGTCCGGTCGCCGGCAGTCCTTTCACCGGCTCGAGCTTGGCGGGACGTACCGTCCGCGTCGGCGGGCCCAGGGCCGTACTTCGGCTCACGACCGACGGCAGCGACCCCCCGGGCCTGCTCCACGGCTTCGGCGTCGTCAGCGTCACGGCCGTCCAGCCGCCGGCTTCGGTGGCGATCTCGACAGCGACCACGCTCCCCTCGGGGCGCGTCGGCACCGTCTACCGCCAGCAGCTCGAAGCGTCGGGAACTCCGCCATTCACCTGGTCGTTTCTCGATTCGAGCCCGCCGGTACCGGGACTCACACTGACGGCCAACGGCTTTCTCGTGGGCGTCCCGACGGTGTCGGGAACGTACTCCTTCTGGGTGAAGGCGGACTCGGACAGCCAGAATGCCGGCGTGCGGCAGCTCTCGCTATTCGTGAAGCCAGAGTTCGGTACGTCCCCCGTGACGGCGTTCGACAGCCCGACCTCGGGTGAGTTGCCGGTCCGACTGGCAGTGCGGGGCCTCGACGCACCGCTCCGGGAGGTCCTGGCCATCCTGGCCTTCGATCCCGTCCTCTTCGACCGTTCGACCAGCAGCAGACTCGCTGGGGCCCAGGACAGCCAGCTCTACTCGGCACTGGTCGGCCAGGGAGCTTTGATGCACCTCCTGACGGGGCGGGTGGCTCCCGCGGGCGGCAACGACGTGGAGCTGGTCTGCACCCTGTTCCATATCGCGGCGCCGCCTCTCCCGGCCGTCGCTCCGAGGATCTGGTCTTCCCGACGTTGGTCCGGATGGAGACCGAACAGCGAGAGGTGCTCTTCGTGCTGCCTCCGACGGCCGATCCTGGCTTCGACCAGCGGGTGACCCTGCTGCCGGACGGACGTCTCGCGGGGAGCGATCCGACGGCCGACCATCTCCTGCCGGCAGCCACCCGGTCGTCTTCCCATGTGACGCTCGACGGGCGTCGCAGTGTCGACCCGCTCGGCCGCACGCTGCGGTATCACTGGACCCAGCTCGCCGAGCCGCCCTCGCCGCGAACAGTGACCCTGTCGGGCCAGGGCCCAGCCGCGGTGGTGACCTTCACGACCGAGCTGCCGGGCGACTATCACTTTGCGCTGCGCGTGTGCAATGGCCAATCGTGCAGCGTGTGGGCCCCGACGCTGGTGCGAGTCGAGCGCCTCACGCAGCGGGCGCCGACGGCCCACCTCGCCGCCCGGAACACGGAATCCGGCTCGACCGTGGACGAAACCCAGCCGCCCCTGGTGGCCCAGGTTTTCGATGCGATCGAGCTCGATGCGGGAGGCTCCACCGACCCGGAGCCGCTCGACCGGGGGCATCTGACCTACCGGTGGGAACAGGTCGCCGGTCCGGAGGTGGTGCTGTCCGAGCCGGCGTCAGCGGTGCTCACTTTCTTCGCGCCCGATACGCACGACGGGCGGTCCCACGACGTCGTCTTCCATCTGTACGCCGACGACGGCGTCTCGCGCTCGGAGGCGGAGCCGGTCTGGCTGCGCACGCGACCGCCGGAGAGGGCCCAAGGGCAGATGCCGCTTGCGACGGGTCTCAACCTGGTCGGGCTTCCCGGCCGGCCGGCCAAAGCGGTCACCGCGGTGCAACTCGCAGCCTCGACGGGTGCGAACTTCGTCGCCCAGCTCGTCGCCAGATCGCCTGGTCCGCCCCGGTTCGAGGTTCTCTGGGCTGGCGCGGCGGGGCAGTCCCAGACGGTGCTGGCCGCCGGACGCGGGTACGTGGTCAGCGTCCCCTCGAGCCGACTGGTTTCGCTGCCCTGAGCGGCTGCGCGACGGCACAGCCCTGGGCGAGCCGGTCCTGGGAGAGCTGCTCTTGCGACCGCCGTGCGGCTCTTGGGCGTGCTCGCGGCAGGTGGCGAGTTTGTCCCCGTCTTGGAGCGGGTGCATGTCTCGTAGGTGGTCCCACGCCTGTTTGGGAAGGCCCTGGCTTGACTCCTCGACCCAGAGACACGGAGCCACAGAGCCACAGAGCCACAGAGAAAGAGAGACCGTGAGTGGCGACGTCCATCGGATGACACGACGAGGGAGACTCGAGGGGTCGCGGCGCCTGCGAGCGAGGCAGAGGAAGATCCCTCCTGTGCCTCTGCGTCTCTGCGTCTCTGGGTTT
>JACQZL010000406.1 GCA_016213865.1 Candidatus Rifleibacteriota bacterium | reverse complement strand
ACGAGCACGCCCCATGACCCAGCCAGCGCATTTCCCCGCCGAGTCCAGGTCATGCCGCGCCCACCCAGCCTGGCCCGCCAGCCAGTCCTGGCCTGGGTTCCTGCCAGCTCGTCCACCTTTCAAGCCGCCGAAGTTCCTGACGGTGGCTGGCCGCGAGGGCTTTCGCGCGGCCGGGAGACGAGGTGCAACCATGGCGTCGGCGGTCCTCAGGGTAACGCTCCGGTGGTGGCGGATTCTCGTGGGGTTGGGGGTGGTGCTGGCGGTGCCAGCGCTGGCCCAACAGGGTTCTCTTCGTGAGTGGAGTTCGCAGACCCTTCACCGCCTCACAGACTATGGTCTGGCGTATGACGTCTCGCGTTCTCGCGTCGTTCTGTTCGGCGGACTCGATTCGGGCACACGCCAGCGCAGTGAGACTTGGGAATTTGGAGGAACCGCCTGTGAGATGAGGAGGCCCTCGCACTCGCCTGGCGCGCGCTCGGGCCACTCCATGGTCTACTATCCGCCTACGGGGCACGTGATGCTCTTTGGCGGCGACCAAGGCTCGATGCCGGGCAACGACTTGTGGGAGTGGAACGGAATCGACTGGCGGATGGCCAACCCGGCGACGGCTCCTCCCGCCCGGAGCTTGCATTGCATGACCTACGACCAAGACCGAGGCGTCTTGCTCGTTTTCGGGGGCCGCAACGCGACCGGGAGTCCTCTGAACGACTTGTGGGAGTGGAGTGGGACCAACTGGAGAGAAGTCAGCCCCGGGTCCGCGCCGCCACCGCGGTATGGTGCCGCAGCCGACTATGATCCGGTAAGCAAGCGACTATGGGTGTACGGAGGCGCGGGAGGCCCGGGGAACTGGCTGACTGACACCTGGACTTACGACGGCTACGCGTGGGGACGGCTTCAGCCTCAGGTCTCTCCCTCCGGGGTAACCGACTGGGCCAGCATGGCCTTCGACACGACCCGCAGCCAGCTCGTGCTCTTCCAGGCGGGCGAGACGTGGGTCTATGACGCCTCGACGTGGAGGCAGCGGGATCCATCTACACGGCCGTCGGTTACAGGTCGCTCTCCGGTTGTCTATGACAGCAACAGAGGCCAGCTCTTGACCTTCGCCTGTGGCAGCGACATCTCCTTGGGGGGACCACTGGGAGCACTCTGGTCCTGGGATGGAACGGACTGGCATCTGGCCTCCGCCCCGCCTGCGCCTTCGCCTCGCGAGGCGGTTGGAATGGCGTGCGACGTCTTGAGTCAGAGAATCGTCCTTTTCGGCGGCATGCAGCAGGACTATTCGCTGGCTGGCGATACCTGGACGTGGAATGGGGCCACGTGGTCCAAGATGCTGCCCTCCACTTCGCCTTCACCGAGGCGGAAGCCAGCGATGGCCTACGACTCGGAGCGGAACGTCGTAGTGCTGTTTGGAGGAGAGGTGAACTACGAGACCTTTCTTGGCGAGACCTGGGAGTGGAACGGAACAACCTGGGCTGAACGAACAGTCTCGACCTCCCCGCCTCCTCAGTCCGGCCATCGCATGGCCTATGACTCCTCCCGAAGGCTCACTGTCCTCGTGGGTTGCCAGCCACCGGGCGACACCTGGGAGTATGACGGTTCGAACTGGCTCCACAAGGCCCCGGCAACCCAGCCATCCGCAATTGGGGACTTCGAAGTGGCTTATGATCCCGGTCGGTCGAAGACTGTGTTGTTCGGAGGGCAGGGGCCAACGGGGGCGCTGCGCGAGACGTGGGAATGGGATGGAAGCGAGTGGGTCAGGGCAAACCCGCTTGCCTTCCCTCCTGCCCAAGCAAATCATGCGATGGCATACGACCCTGTCCGTCACCGCATCGTGGTGCTCGGCAACGACGGTCTTTGGGAGTACGACGGCACGACGTGGACACACGTCGAGTTAGCGGAGAATCCTTGGCCTGGGCACGCCGGACTGGCCTTCGATTCGCACCGTGAACGTCTTGTCCTCTTTGGTGGTGGTTGGGACGTCAGCGGCACACAAAATCAGGCAACCTGGGAGCTGCCGTCCAGGGCCGGGCCTGGGCCCAATCAGGATCCGACGGTTTCTTCCTTGTTGGGCCCGACGGCGTCGCTCGTGGTCGGGCAGAGCGCTACCTTCTCGGCGGTGGCAACCGATCCGGATGGAGATCTGCTTACCTACACGTGGAGCCTCCGGAGCCAACCGTTGGGCTCGACCGCGTTCTTCTCACTGTCTACGGGCATCTCGGCCAGCTTCGTTCCAGACCGCGCGGGCACCTACTCGGTGCAGGTGAGTGCCTTTGACGGGTACCACTGGCCGGCGAGGTTTGATCGGCTCTACACTGCCCAGCCTGCCCTGCCCACCCCCCCCACCATCCTCGCCCTCTCGTACTCGGCCACGACCGTGACCTCGGCGACCGCGCTTCCAATCCGACTGACGGTGACCTTCGACGAGCCCGTCAAGGCCTCGCCGGCCCCCACGGCCGCCTTCCTGAAGACCGCCGGCACGGGCACGCCGCCCGCGACGCTGCAACTGTCGCCCGACAGCCCGGGCAGCAGCGGCACGGTCTTCGTCGGCCAGTTCTCGCCGACGTTTGCGAACAACGGGTCGTACAGCCTGACGTTCACCGCGATCGACGTCGACGACAACCTGGCGCTTCAGACCCAGCCGACTCTCGGAAACGCCATCGCGATCAACCTCCCCCCTCCTCCCGCGAACCGCCCGCCAGTGGCCGTCGCGCGAGGCCCGTCGGACCCGGCCGTCGGGACGCGCGTGGTGCTCAACGGTACCGAGTCCTCCGATCCCGATGGCAACGCCCTCACCTACCACTGGGCGATCACGTCGAGCCCATCGGCGGCGTGGCTCGACAACGCCTACTCCCCCAATCCCTCTTTCATCCCGCCGGTGGCCGGCACCTATGTCTGCAGCCTGACTGTCTGCGACTCGGCGGGGGCCTGCGCCACCGCTGGCGTCTCCGTCAACGTGGGGGCGGCCGCCAACCGTCCGCCGACGGCCAACCCGGGGCCCGGCTTGACGACGCTCGTCGGCTGGCCCGTCCGGCTCGACGGCCGCGGCTCCTTCGATCCGGACAATGACGGCCTCGCGTACTCTTGGGCGATCCTGGCGCAGCCCTCCGGGGCCAGTGCCACCCTGACCGACGCCACCTCCTCGGTCGCCACCTTCCGGGCGAGCTGGCGCGGGGCCTACACGCTGCAGTTGGCCGTCTCGGACGGGCACGGAGGGACCGACCGCGCCTCGGTGACCGTCACGGCCACCGGCTCTGGCGGCTACACCCAGGCCGACATGACCGGGAACTGGGACGCCCACTCGATTGCCAGCGGTCCCGGAGCGCCCTGGTGGTTGCGAGCAACGGCCACCGTGA
Organism: Candidatus Rifleibacteriota bacterium; assembly: GCA_016213865.1. The sequence continues at coordinate 13,512 of JACQZL010000406.1, read as the reverse complement.
GCGCCAGCGGCAGCTTCTCGGGGAACCAGATAGAAAGTGATGGCGAGACCGACACGATCTCAGGCACGCTCACCATCGGAGACACCGGCGCGGTGGTCTTCGGCGATGGGATGGAGGGAGCGCTCGACACCAGCAAGAACCTCGCAGTCTTCTCGGAGACCTGGCAGGACTGGCAGGACTGGCAGCGCGGCACGGCCGACATGATGTGGCTGACGCGTCGCGCCGCGTCGTACTCGCAAGGCGACCTGACTGGCACCTGGCGAATTCACTCGCTGGAGACAGGCCGCAACTTCGCCATCTGGAGCCGCGGCACGATCCAGGTCGCTGCCGGCGGCACCTACACGGCGTCCTTCTACGACAACACCGGGGACACGGACAGCGACTCGGGCCAGATGACGCTCGCCTCGGACGGCACGGTCAACATCCCCAATACCCAGGAAGACAACCCGCTCTTCAAGATGTCGGCGGGCAAGGACGTGATCCTCTACACGATGAACACCGAGGAAGGCGGTTCCCCGGTGGCGGAACTGGGCGTCCTCACGAAGCAGGCCGCGAGCTACTCCCAGTCGGACCTGGCCGGCCTTTGGGCCTATGTGGGCCTGGAGGGTTGGGTCGGGCCGCAGTACTGCCGCGGGCTGGTCCGGATCGGGCCCGACGGGACCTTCGAGGGCAGCGGCTTCGACAGCGTGGACGGGCCGTGGCAAGAGACCGGCCGGCTCACCGTGGCTGCCGATGGAACTGTCTCGGACTCCTCGGAGCCTGACGGCCGGGCCCACCTGGCTGCCGGAAAGACGCTGATCGTGGGGACCTCCACGCGCGACGGCGACCCGAGGTGCGTGGCCCTCTTTGCGTTGCTGCGCGTTGACTCGCCCGGCTCGGGCGGACAGAACCGCGCGCCAATCGCGTCCTGCGGGCAGGCACTCAACGCCCTCGTCGGACGGACGATCTCGCTCGACGGCAGCGCCTCGATCGATCCGGACGGAAATCCCCTGACCTACTCCTGGCGCGTGGGCCTGCAACCCTCCGGAGCCAACGTGTCGCTCCAGGGCGCAACGACTCGGCAGCCGTCCTTCGTACCGCCCGTCGCGGGCACCTGCGTACTCACCCTGACGGTGTCGGACGGCCAGGCCACGGCCGAGGCGTCCGTGACGGTGGAAGCGAGCCCGGCGGGCAGCTTCACCCTGACCCTGACCCCCGGCCTCAACCTGGTGTCGCTGCCTCTGCAACCCTACTCGCCGTCGGGCGTTTTCACGCTCGAGGACCTTTGCCGGGTGACCTACTCCTCGTTCGTCGCGACCACGGAGGCATCTGCTTCCGGCAAGTCCCGGTTCAAGGTCCACACCTGCGGCCTTGGCGCCGATGGGGCTCCGCAGGTCCAGGCGGCCCATGGGTACGTGCTCTCGGTCCGCCAGGCGGGGACGATCACCCTGGAAGGGGTCCCCTGGCCACGCCAGGCGGCCGACCGGCCTCTCTCGGCCGGCGTCAACCTCATCGGCCTCCCCTGCGGGGTCCCGAACGGCTACAGCGTTCAGGAGTTGAGCCAGGCAGTGGGCGGAGCGGCCTTCGTGGCCATGATCGAGCCCGGCCAGACCCAGCGGGGCCTGTTCGACTGCTACCTTCCGAATTTGACCACAGCCCGGCCGGTGAGCGCCACTCGAGGGTACCTGGTCGTTTCTCCGGACAGCCGCACGGCGAGCCTGCCCTCGGGTCAGGTCGTCACGGGCACCGGCGGCGCGGCCTTGACGGCCTCGGCGCTGACGGTGTCGTCCGCTTTGGTGGCCCCGGGAAGGACTTTCACGGTGAGCCTGCTCGTGCGGAATACCGGGAGCGCCACGGCGACGGGGGTCGAGGCGGCCCTGGCGTTCTCCTCGTCTGCAGCGAACTTCACGGTGACAGCCTCTCCACCGACCGCCACCGTGGCCGCCGGCACGAGCCAGGTTTTCCTGTTCACCGTGACGGTCTCGCCCTCGACGCCCCTGGGCAGCGTGAACGTGTGGGCCACGGTTGCCGGGGCGGACAGTTCCTCGGGCCAACGGCTGCTGGCGCTGGGGCTGCCGGTGGTGGTCACGATCGTGTCTCCGTAAACACCCTCGAGAACAGGACCAACGGTCTTTGCCCAGCCTGCAGGCACCAGGAGCCAGATGATCCGACCCTTTGATGCTCACCACCGAGGCTCCGCCCGAATCTTCCCCTCCCCTGACCGCCCCCGGAAGGGGAGGGTTGGGCTGGGGCGGGCCCCCTGCGCGTGGACTCTGGCTCGAAGGCCCGGGCCGTTTGGCAGGGGGGCCTTCACCCTCATCGAAATCCTGGTCACGATCGTGATTGTCGGTACCCTGGCCACGATGGGAGTCTCGAAGTACACCGAGTTCGCGACCAACTCTCGCAAGCAGGTTTGCCTGTCCAATCAACTGGGTGTCAACAAGGGCGTGAGCGTCTGGGAGGCGCAGAATGTCGCCATCTCGAAGAACAGCCGCGCCACCCTCACCTTCAACGGCGGGGGCGATCAGGTCGGCCAGTTCGGGCCTCTTCCGGATGCACTCGTGCCCGGACGCCCTCGCTACGACGCCCGGAACGTCGCCAGGTGCGTCCACGACGAGAACACCTTCATGTGCCCCGAACATGCGTTGGAGCGTGGGGGCTACCAGGTTGCCGCGATTCGCGCGGACCTCACGTACATGTGGATCAGCGACGTCGTGCCGCTTCTCTATCTGAACAACAACCGTCGCGGAGTCGCTTGCCTCAGGTACAGTTGGAGCAACAGCGATCAGACCGGGCCAGACGGAACGCCCAGTACTCTGCACCGGTGAGCGAGGACCGGCGCCGCCACGGTTCCGGGTCTTTCTGCTCCCGGCCTGGGCAACTGGCCCGGGCTACTCTCGCTGTCGGCCCGGCTTCTGCCTCCCCCGCCTACGCCCTTGCGCCGCGGGCGTTGTAGTAGAGGTACAGCGGCTCCAGGATCGACGGGTGGTTCATCAGCAAGAGGGCCTGGGCGGCGCGCGCCCCGACCTCGTCCTTGGGGTGGCGCAGCATCTGGATCAGCGGCGGGGCAGCCTTCTCGAGCGGCAGCTTGTCGGCCATCGAAAGCGCCCTCTGGATGCGACGCTCGTCGTCGGACTCCAGGTCGGCCATCACGGCCGAAACCAGGTCCGTCTGGCCGACGGCTTCAGCGCCGGTCATCTGCTCGGACGCGGCGGTGCCGGCGGGCTCGGGGGCCTTGCCGAACTTGCGTCGCCAGAACTTCCGGACGTCTTCGAGGGACATCAGGAGCGTGGAGAGGACGAGTACCGAGGTGACGACGCCGAGCTGATCCATGGTCTTCGCGGGGACGGACGGTGACGGAATCCGCGCCTTTCGTCATGAGTATCGGTGCGGCCCGCCGGCCCTATGAGTCGGCGTCCAGGAACCAGGACGCCACGAAGAAGAGGCTGACGTAGGCCAAGTGGCTGGCGTTGAAGTAGCGAGCGCAGACGAACGAGGCGGTGACGACCAGGCTGTAGCGAAACGCGAGGCCAGCCGGACCGGGCCGGCACCACTGGAACCACGCGGCAGCCAGCAGCGCCGGCAGAACCAGCCCGAGTTGCAGGGCCGAAAAGAGCCACCGTGGGGCAGGCCGCGCCAGGCCCAGGCCCTCGACCAGACTGGCCACCGAGAGCCCCGCGGCCGGGTAACTCTCCTTGGCGGTGCCCGCCAGATAAGCGTAGGTGTCGTCCAGAAACGCGCCGGGGTCCCAGAGCACGAAGGGCAGGGTCAACGCCGCGCCGGCCGCGAACACGGCCCCCAGCACCAAGCCCCCTCGACGATAGCCCGCGCGGCCCGCCACGTCGGCCACGAACAGGACGGCGAAGAACCACGCGGTCTGCTTGACGCTGCAAGCCACGCCGACGAGCGCCGCTGCCAGGAGTAGCGAGGCCAGGGGGCAGAGCCGGGAGTCGGGAGTCGAAAGCCCAAGCTCCGGCTTGGACGCGGAGGGAGGTCGCGCACTCGACTCCTCCGGGCGGGGCGCGTGGTCTCCAGCCTCAGGTCCTTCGCAAGCCCCAAGCCCCGAGCCCCAAGTCGAGAGGTCCGATCCACCGCAGGACCGACTGGCCCCGGGTCCCTTGCAGACCAGCGCGAAGGCGAGAAAGAGCAGGCCCGTCACGGCCGAGTCGTTGGCACCTTGAATGAGGTAGAAGAGAAACGCCGGATTGAGCCCCACTGCGACCAGCACGTGACGCTTCCAGCATTCGGGAGCTGCACGCCAGGCACCCAACAGCATCGCGCCGTAGGCCAGCAGCAGGAACAGCCTGTGGTCGTAACGTCCGGTGGCCAGCCGGCACACGCCAAAGACCGGCAACGGCACCAGGAAGGAGCCCGGGTAGTAGACGACGTGCTCGAGAGCGGGGTTCTTGCCGCCGAAAAACGGCACCCGCGCCATCGGCGTCGACGCGTACGACTCGACGTACGGGTTGCGTCCCGCCAGCAAGAAGGCCATCGCCTCCTCGGTCTGGACCGCGCTGTCGTGGACGTACTGCCACGGCAAGGTCGCAGCTCGCATCCCGATCAGGAAGACACTCGGGACGACTGCTGCAAAGAGGCAGAGCGCAACAACCGCACGCGCAGGGGGCCCGCCTCCCTGGCCCATCCGCATGGCCAGGGCCGTCAACGCGAGCGAGTGCACCGCTAAACACCAGGCTGGCCAGGTCCCGTCGAGGATGCGGAACCACGAGGGCACGAACGCCAGCGAGGCGCCGGCGAAGCCGAGGAGCAGCAGGCGCAGGGTTCGATCGGGGCCGGAGACGGGCGGGGCGGTCATGGGGACCACGGCGACAGGATAGCGTGGTCGACCCGCGACCGTCGCCCCTCCTCGTCATCTCGGGAGCGACGCAGAGAAATGGGAGCCGTCATCGCCACGAGGCTCGAGAGGTCATCATTCAACACAGAGACACGGAGGCACAGAGCCACAGAGGAGCTGATTTGATGAGACTTTTCTCTGTGTCTCCGTGCCTTTGAGTCTCTGTGTTTACTTGAGAATCCCCATGAGTTGGCGTCGCTCCCCGTCACCTCTCGGACTCGAGCTTCAGGGTCACCGTGGCGTCCACGAAGCCGCCTTCGTCTCGATCGCCCGGGAAACGGCTGTTGTCCAGGACGACGATCTGCTCGGCGCGGTCCGGGACCGCGAAGACCAGACGGACGTCGCGGACCCCGGAGGCTGCGGCCCGCGGCTTGAAGTCGGCCAGGCGACCGGCGCGGATCTGGGCCGCGGTGGTCACGAAGACGTCGATTGCCGACGAGGCTTTCACGGACAGGCGATAGCTGCGTCCCGCGCAAGGGATCGGCAACGTGACGCGGCTGCCGGCAGGGAGGTGCAACGACCTCTCGACGCGACACGGGTCTTCGGCCGCGGGCAGCACCAAGTCGAGCTGCACGGTCCGTCCCGCCCCGACGTGCACCGAGTGGCGCAGGAGCCGCTCGCCGTGCGTCACCCGCAACTCGTAGTCACCGACCCACCGCACGATGCGGCAGGGCCACAGGAACTGCTGGCGCTTGCCGTCACTCCCGGTCAGCGTCAGAACGGCTGTCCGAACGTCGCTGGAGTCGGCGGCCCGGATGTTGACGACCACCAGCCCCGTCGCGACGGCCGTTGCGGGGGAGCTGCGCCTGGGAGTCTCCCGAACCTCGATGGCCTCCGCGGGGCCGTGAAGGACAGCCCAGGCCAGGAGCACCAGCATCCAGCGGAAGACCACTCGTCCAGCTTACACCAGATCCGGGCGACGGAGACCTCACCACGAAGACCTGGGGAGCGACACTAGCCCATGGGAAAACGACTGCCGGTAGGGTTTCGAGTCTGTAGCGCGGCGGCTTGTCCGCCGCCCGTAGAGCGGCGACTCGATACAAGCGGGGGACAAGCCCCCGCGCTACCGCTCCCGGTTGCCTATCGCAGTCATGCGGCTTTCCACTTCTTCGCGTCGCTCCCAAGACCCGAAGCCGCGAGGGACGACACCCGGAGCTGCTATCGATCGGGCTTTTCTTCGCGCTGCCCTTCGTGACTTCGGGCCTTCGTGGTTCGAGCGCCGTCCGGCAGTCACCATCCGCGGCCGCCGCGCACGAGCTCCGAGAACAGGGTCGCGCCGAGGATGCCGCGGCGGAGGTCGCCGCGGCTGCGCCCCCGGTTGAAGACCTCGTTGGCCAGTCCCGCGCCCAGAAGGACGTTCCGGAAGCGGTTGAGGCTGCGGTTGCGCCCGCAGTACGGGTCGTAGCCTCCGTGGACCGGAACGCCGCGCGAGTACCCGTAGTAGCTGGGCGCCGCATGGCTCGGATAGCAGACCGATGGGTAGTACGTGGGTGAAGGGACATAGGCCCGCTCCCGGTAGACGCGCACCGGTGGGCTGGGACGCGGCGGCTCGGCCTGAACGACGGGGTTGAAGCGGACCTCGATCGACTTCTGAGTGTCGGCCACGTGGGTCGAGACGAGATTGAAGGTCTTCACTTCCCCGGTGTCGACGCTTTCCACTCTCAAGGCAAAGGTCCCGGGGGCAATGGCCGAGACGGTCAGCGGCGTCAGGCCGAGGTAGGTGTCTCCCAGATAGACCTTGGCCTCGCGATCGGACGTGACCGACAGCGACAGGGCGGCGGAAACGGGCGCGGCCGACATCAGGGCCGCAAAGAGGCAGACAAACGCGCTTTTCATGGCGATTCTCCTGGCGGAACTGGTCTAGAATTCAGTTCCCGAAAGGGTTCGTTGCCCGGAGCCAAGGGCGGTTGCGCTCGGCCCGTCGCCGCCCTTTCGTTTGAAGGATGATATGGACACGATCGTCGGAACTGGCGTGGATGTCGTCGAGATCCGCAGGATGGCGCGCTCGATCGAACGCAGCCGGGAGGCCTTCGATTCGCGGTGTTTCACGCCGGCCGAACGGCTGCGAGCCGACGCGGCACGCGACGCCGTCGTCCACCGCGCCGCGCTCTTCGCCGCCAAAGAGGCCCTCTTCAAGGCGATCGGGTTGACCTACGACGGCGGGTTCGACTGGCTGGACCTGAACGTCGACCCGGTCCGTCGCGGTTCGCCCGGCGTCGCGTGTACGGGCGCCGTCGCCCGCGCGCTCGGCAGCGATCGCCTGCTCCTGTCGCTCGCCTTCGGCAGCAAGCACGTCGTCGCGCTGGCGCTGAGGGTGCGGCCCCGCAACTCGGGAGCGACGACGGATCACGGGGAAACCGGGATCCGTTCGTGCTGAGCCGGAGGCGAGTTTTCGAGCCTCCGAGTCGAAGCACGGCTAGCAGAGCCAGTTGTCCCGCCCCCCCCCTTCGACAAGCTCAGGACATGCCTTCGACAAGCTCAGGACAGGCCTTCGCCTCGCCTCGCCACGCCCGGGGCTCAGACCGTATAGCGGCCCCCTCCGTCCGTCCTTCGAGACGCGCTCGTACACTGAGGAGCGCTTGTCAGCTCCTGCGGAGCGCTCCTCAGGACGAACGGGGGGGAAAGCCTGAGCCAAGCGAGGGCCGTAGGACCGGCGTCCCGGCCGGTCCTGACCCGGCACAAGCCGGGTCAGACGCCGCCATCCAGTCTTGTTGGCGGAGCCCCGCCATGGCAGGGCGAACGGGGACGAGAAATGCGGCTTCCCTGGTTTCGCAAACGCGGCCCCGCAGCCCACCGCTCCCCTGACATCTCCGGAGCACGTGATAACATTCCGGCTGACCACGGGGCCTGTTCGCTTCCAGCGCCGACCATGGAGATCCTCCGAAGACTGCGCTCCTTCCTGGGGTTTTCCGAGCCCTGCCCACGATGCCGGGAGCCTCTGGTCATCCGACCCGTCTTCACCGTGCCCACGGACGAGCGCCTGACGTTGATCACCGGCCTGCTGAAGCTGGGCCGCGTGAAGGACGACGCCCTGCGCGGCGAGCTCGAGGGCCTCATGGCCCGGCGCCTGGAGCTGCCACGGAACGTCGCGACCGGCCTGCGGGCCACGCTCGAGCACTGCCCCGCGTGCAAGTTCGGCGCGCTGCAGATGACGCTCCTCAAGGATGGGCAACCCGTCGAGACCAAGCGGCACGACGCGACGGGGGCGGGCTACGTCCAGTTGTCGCAGTTTCTGGGGGGCCGGTGAGCGACGGCACGCCACTCGGCTTTGGGCCACCGGGCCGGTACCGCTTTCCGTCGGCCATCAACGTGGCCTTTGCCAGGAAGGGCGACAAGATGGAGATCGCGGTCGCCGTGGACGACGGAGGTCGCGCCTGCCTGCTCGAGCACGGGCCCTGGCCTACCGGGACGAGGACCCGGGTGGACCTGGCGGAGATCGCCTTTCCCGGGGGCGGTAGCGGCAAGGCCTCGACGCTCACGGTCCCGCTGTCGGCCAGGTCGCTGCGTCTCGACTTCCTGGACGTGGCGGCACGCTGGCTCGCGGACCTCTCGTGCATCCTCGACCTGCGGGCGGGCACTCTGACCGTTCCACCGTTTTCGGGCGAGGGATACGTGCTGGCCGGCCCGCTGGAACTGGGCCCCGCAGGCGCCTTCGGCCGCGGACACGCGGTGACCCTGACCGGGGCCGGCGGCGAGGGCCTCCATGTTATCGGTCACTTCATCCTGGACGACGGCGGAAGGGCGCTGATGGTCCAGGTCTCCAATCCGACCGGCAGCCAGGTCGAGCGTGAGCTGGTACCGCGGGCCACCCCGGGCGCTCCCGCGGCCTTCAGCCTGAGACTCCTGGCCGAACCGACGCTGGGATTCGTGGATTTCCTCGACCGCAAGGGCCAGCCGATCAAGGAGCTGGGCTTCGTCTTCGATTTCCGCGCCGGCGCCCTGCGGCCCCAGAAGGAGAGCGAGAGCTCGCTCCTGTGGCGCACGGGCTCGCAGCCGGACCAGGTCGCCTCGGTCCTCTGCCGGGCCTGCCGCAACCCCAAACCCCTCGGAGACTGTCACGAGACAGACGCTCTGCCCGAGAAGGAGCGGGAGCTGGTCCACGCTCAGACGCTGCCCACGTGGGACTTCGGCTTCCTGTGCGGGAGCTGCTACGCGCGCCTCCTCGAGGCCGAGCGAGAGAAGCAGCAACTGTCGAAGCTGGCCACGTACTGGGTGACGCTGGGCAGTTCCGTCGGGCTCCTCCTCAAAGCCTACTTCGGGGTCGTTCAGTTGCTCCTGCCGCACGGCGCGCTGCTCCACGACCTGGTCAAGACCATGCCGTTCCTGGAGCCCCGGTTCACGCTCGGGCTGACCGCCGTCCTGTGGGGCTTCCTCTTCACGGTCGTGCCGTTCGGGGCGATCTACCGGACCTGGGTCCGGTGGCTCATCGTCGCTCCGATGGGCGCCGGGCCGCTCTTCATCTTCTCGCTGGCCGTCCAGGGATTCGCCGCGTACTGGCTGTTTCGGTACCTCGGCGGGGCCCGGGTCCCGGAGTTCGTTCCGATCCCCGGAACGCAGAACCCGCTGCTGTGGCTGAACTTCTACCTCTACGCCGTCGTGGCGGCGCTGGCCAACGTGCTGGTGCACGAGTTCTTCGGGCAGTCGCTCCGGGCCCTTGCGGAGCGCCTGGTACGCCGCGGACCCGGGATTGCCGAACGGGTCAACCGCATCTTCCGGCGCTTCCAGAAGCTGGCGGGGCTGCACCAGGAGGACGAGATTTACAAGACGTTACGCGAGCTGCTCTGCGAGGACATGCGCGTGCGCGAGTACCACCTGCTGATGGCCGACGAGGACCGGCAAGCCTTCGTGCCGATCTTGTCGGAGGGACGGGCCCTGGCCGAGATCGGCCCGGTGCGCGTGCGGCGGGGCGACCCCAACTTCCTGGGCCACGCGGGGATGTTCGGCGAGATGTACGGGACCCACAGCCTGCGCAACCCGGAGTTGAGCCGCGTCCTCAAGCGCGGGCCCCTCCCGTGCGAGGTCTGCGTCCCGGTCAAGGTCGAGGGCGAGGTCCGGGCCCTGCTGAACATCGGGAGCTTCGACGGCAGCGGCTACGACTCGGACGACCTGGCACATCTTTCGACCCTGTCGAGTCTGCTGGGGCTGGCGCTGACCAACGCCCGCGAGCACCGCAGGAAGGACGAGAAGCTCGCCGAATCGCAGGCCACGCTCGAGCGCGAGGTGACCGCCAAGGAGGAGCTCCGCTCGGCCTTCGCCAAGTACGTCCCGCCGGCGCTGATCGACCGGATCATGATGGACCCGCAGCACTACCTCGAGGCCGAGCCCGAGCGCGCCGTGCTGACAGTGCTCTTCACGGACCTCAAGGGCTTCTCGACGGTCTCCGAGCAGATCGGCAACCCTCAGGAACTGGCCCGGCTGCTGAACATGTACCTGACCCAGATGACGGACCTCGTCTTCCGGCACTGGGGCACGCTCGACAAGTACGTCGGCGACGCGGTGGTCGCGTTCTTCGGCTGGCCGGTGGGGTACTACGGCGACCACGCGCGCCGGGCGTGCCTCGCGGCCGTCGAGATGCGCGACCGGATGGCCGACCTCTCGGTGGAGATGGGCTTCCCGGACCTGAAGGTGCGGATCGGCGTCAACACGGGAGAGATGGTCGTCGGCAACTTCGGCTCGGCCGTCCGCAAGAGCCTGACGGTGCTGGGAGACAACGTCAATCTCGGGGCCCGGCTCGAGCCGACCAACAAGGAGTACGGCACCGACGTGCTCGTCACCGGCGAGACGCTGGCGGCGGCGGGGGACGCCGTCTGGGCCCGCGAGATCGACGTCGTGCGCGTCGTGGGGCGCAAGACGCCGGTCGTCCTCCACGAGCCGATCGCGGCCAGGACCCTGGCCCTTCCCGACGAGCTCCACGGCCTGTTAGCAGATTACGCGCGCGGACTGGCAGCCTACCGCGCGAGGGACTGCTCCTCCTCCGCGGCGGCCTTCGGCGAGGCGCTCCAGAAGGTGCCCGAGGACGGCCCGTCCCGCGTGATGCTGGACCGCTCCCTGAAGTTCCAGGCGTCGCCTCCCGGGCCGGACTGGGACGGCGTTCACGCGGTCAAGGTCAAGTGAGTCGGGCGGCGGCGGTTCAGTGCCGGCCGGTGGCGGGGGCCGGTTCGCGAGCCGGCTTCATCTCCTGGCGGCGCGCGGCGACGGCCAGCAGGGAACGGGCCTGATCCAACCTCCACGTCAACTCGTCGTGCAGCGCGAGCGCGTCGGCCGGCAGGCCCGAGGTGGAGGAAGGCTTGCCGTCGCGCGGGTCGTAGGGCCAGTGCGTGATCAGCCGGTCGCGCAGCCTGGTCCAGGTCTCCAGTTGGCGCTGCTGCTTGTCGAGGTGATCGGCCTCGCTCAGGTTGGTCCGCAGAGTGAGCCTCGCGCGGGCCTGGGCGATCTCGAAGATCAGAAGCTCCTGGGCCGGCGCCAGCTCCCGGCTCGCGTCCAGCTTGCCGAGTGGCTCGAGCCAGCCGTCGGTGAGCACCTCGCACGCACGCGAGGCACCCATGAAGATCAGCAGCCGCAACATGGTGCTGGCCATGCGAAGCTCCCGCTCGGTGGGACGCCCGGTGAGCCGCACCAGCGGGGCCAGCTCGCGGCTGCCCTGGACGACATCCCGGTGCAGCCGATCCAGCTCCTCCTTCGACATCTCGTACCTGGCCAGGCTGCGCACCGCCAGCCAACCCACCTTCCACCCCGGCTCCCGGCAGGCCGAGTAGCAGGCGGGGACACGTGCCAGGAACCGCGTCGCGTCCCTTGAGACCCGCTCCATGAAGGTGGCCGAGGAGAACTCGAGCGAGAGCGACCCCAGGAGCGACCACGAGGCGTTCGTGATGTGGGAGTGGGCCGTCATGTTGTCCCAGGAGCGGACGCGCAGGTGGTCGGCGAACAAGAAGAAGTCCATCAGGCTATCGCCCGAGGCGCGTGCCGCCGTCTGGTCCCCTGCGGTCACGAGTGGGGCCTGAGCGTTCAAGGCCTTCTCGGCGGCGGTCTGGGTCTTCTTCAAGAGGACAAAGACGTGCTCGAGGACGGCCGCGGGCGAGAGAGTCAGCGGATTGAGGCTGTGGCGCCGGAAGCCCTCGACCTCCGCGGCCCGGGCCGCCTGGAACTCCAGGCGCGACTCCTGAAGAGCACTCCGGGCCAGGGCCGCGCGGTCCACCACGGGGGTCGCCTGCTTCGTGGGCGAGGGGCCGGGCGCCGTCCGAGACGGCCCGCGGCGGGCCACGCCGACGTTCGGCCCGGGGCGGCGGGCGTTCAGCAGCATCCCCAGGACCGCGACTCCCGCCAGCGCAGCGACGGCAAAACCAGCCATGAAGGCCCGGTTTGCCAGCAAGGCGGTGCGATTGCCTTGCGTGGCGGCAGCTCCGGACCGAGTCGGAGCCTGCCCCGAGCCCCGCTCGGCCGGTGCCACCTCGTCCACGACCGCGGGTCGCGGACCGGTGCCCGGCGCCCCGGCGGCGGGCCGGCGTTCGGACGATTCCTGCGTGGGAAGCTGTCGCAACGCGGCCAGGAGGTCGGACGCCTGCTCGAAGCGCTGCCGGGGCTCCTTGGCCAGGATGCGCGCCAGGACACGGTCGAAATCGGGCGGAAGACCGTGGCGCTTCGATAGCACGGAAGGTGGCGGCGCAGTCAGGTGCAGCTTGAGCAGCTCGGTCGGCTCGGCCGACTCGAACGGCGGGCGGCCGGCCAGGCACTCGAAGAAGACGACGCCGAGCGCGTAGAGATCGGATGCGGGGCTCGCCGGCTTGCCCCGAATCAACTCGGGAGCCAGGTAGAGCGGCGTGCCCAGGATGAAGCCCTTGCGAGTGCGAGGACCGGCGCCGCCGAACAGGTCCTTGGCGATGCCCAGGTCGCCCACCATCGGGCCGCGTTCGTCCGAGAGGAAGATGTTCTCCGGCTTGATGTCGCGATGCAGGATGCCCGTCTGATGCAGGGCCCCGAGCACGTCGGCGCACGCGACGGCCACCTCGATCGCCTGCGCCAGCGGCATCGCCCCGTCCCGGCGCAACCGCTGGCGCAGGGTGCCGCCCGTGACCAGCTCGTAGGCCAAGAACATGCGGTGGGCCGATTCGCCCACCTGGAGGACCCGCACGAGGTGAGGGTGGCTGACTCGTGCGGCCAGCAGTCCCTCCTGGAGGAAGCGTTGCCTTGCGGCGGAATCGAAGGCCAGGTCCGGCGAGAGCACCTTGAGCGCCACCGGCCGGCCCAGGGAGAGCTGCGTGGCCCGGTAGACGATGCCCATGCCGCCCTCAGTCAGGCGGCTCTCGACCCGGTAGCCGCCCAGTACAGTCCCTGCATCCAGCTCGTGGCGGTGCTTGGCCGAGAGGCTCATGGCGACATTTTACCGGTCTTCTGTCTTTCAGTTCTGGATGGGAGGCAGGGCGACGGACAAAGTCGTCATTCCCGCGGAAGCGGGAATCCAGGGGTCGGCTCGATCCTGGACCCCCGCTTGCGCGGGGGTGACGAAACCGTGTTGCCGAAGCCCTTTTCGAGGACTTTGCCGGGACCCTGGGATGGGAGGCCGACTGAGAGACAGAGGACAGGAAAGTGGAGGTCGGAGCTTTCGAATCGGGGCATCGGTCAAATCGGGCCGATTCGGGCGGACAGTCCGCAAGGTAGAAGCGGCATCTTGCCGCTTCCAAGGT
>JACQZL010000394.1 GCA_016213865.1 Candidatus Rifleibacteriota bacterium | reverse complement strand
TACCACGCCTCGGGGGAGGACTCCAGGTGCCTGACAATGACTGACCAGATCAACTGCGAAACCCCCCCGAACGGCACGGGGGAAGACGACAGGCACATGGTGACTCTCGGGTTGGGGGTCGTTCTCGGCGCGAAGTTCCTCTATCCCTGGACTTGTCCTAACCCGAGCCCGGATGGCTCATACCCCGCTCGGTACCGGCTGCTCTGCCCGTCGGTCCAGATCTTCGTTCCCTAGCGGGAGTTTCCTGGGTATCGCCGTGAGCTGATCTCGGCGACGCCGCAGACTTTCTTCCAAAGGAGCGTCTGACCAGCGCGTCTGTGCTGCTCAGGTGCTCGCTATTCGTCGCTGGATGGTGTATTACCTAGATATGCCATCCATCGTGGGGAAGAAGCAGGGCGGGAAGACCTACTACTACCTGGTCGAGTCGGCGAGGGTCGGGGGCAAGCCCCGCATCGTCTCCCAGCGCTACTTGGGCTCTGCCGGCGAGCTCGCCGCTCGTCTGTCTGAGACCGGGCCCGGCGAACCGGACCGCACCCGTCACCTCGCCTTCGGCGACCTCGCGGCAGTGTGGGCGATGCTCGAGCGGCTGCGCGTGGCCGAGGTCATCGACGAGGTCGTGGGCCCGAGGCGTGCCGATGCGGCCGCATCGGTCGGTGCCTACATCGCGCTCGCGGTGGCGAACCGGGTGGTGGACCCCTGCTCGAAGCTGGCCTTCGAGCGCTGGTGGCACAGGACGGCCGGCGACCGGTGGGCACGCCTGCCTGCGGGGGCGCTCGACCACCGGCGCTTTTGGGAGGCGATGGACGCCATCTCCGACGAGCAGCTCACCGAGATCGAGCGCCGCCTCGTCGCCCACATGGTCGAGGCCTTCTCCGTCGACCTGTCGGGGCTCGTGCTCGACATGACGAACTTCGCCACCTACATCGACTCCGCGAACGACCGCGCCCCGATCGCCCAGCGGGGCCACGCGAAGCAGAAGCGCACCGACCTTCGCATCGTCGGCCTCGGGCTCGTCGTCTCCACAGACGGGGGCATCCCGCTCGTCTCCCACGCCTATGCCGGCAACCGGCCCGACGTCACCCAGTTCCCCGAGCTCGTCAACGAACTCGTCGCCCGCTTCGGGATGCTCGCCGAAGACGCGGGCGAGCTCACCCTGGTCTACGACGCCGGCCAGAACTCAGAGGACAACGCCGAGCTGATCGAGGACTCGCCGCTGCACTTCGTCGGCTCGCTCCCGCCCTCTGACCACCCCGATCTCCTCGCCGTCCCGAGGGCTCGCTACAAGATCATCGACGAGGGGGCCTTCGCCGGGCTATCGGCCTTCGAGACGAGGAAGGTCATCTTCGGCGTCGAGCGCCGCATCGTGCTCACCCACTCCGAGAACCTGCGTGCCAAGCAGTCCCAGGGCTTCGACCAGACCCTCGCCAAGGCCCGCCGCCAGCTCGCCGAGCTCGCGGCGCGTCTCGCCCGGGGCAAGACCCGCAAGTCCAAGGAGAAGGTCGGGGCCGAGATCGCCCAGATCCTGGGGCCCAGGTGGCTCTCACGGGTGATCTCCACGTCGCTGTCGGGCGAACAACCGGCCGAGCTGCGCCTCAGCTTCCGCATCAAGGCGAAGGCCCGGGCGGCCCTCGAAGCCGAGCTGTTCGGCAAACGGATCCTCTTCAGCGACAAAGACGACGAGCTCGCCTCGACGGCGGTGATCATCGCCGACTACCGCTCCCAGGAAGAGGTCGAGGCCGACTTCCGCCAGATGAAGGACCCCAAGGTGGTCTCGTTCTCGCCGATGTTCCACTGGACCGACCAAAAGATCCGCGTCCACGTCTTCTACTGCGTGCTGGCCCTCATGGTCGCCCGCTTGATGGTCCGCGAGGCGGACCGGAACGGGATGCACATGAGCGTGCGCGAGCTGCTCGAGACCCTGGCGGGCATCCAGGAGACCGTGCTGCTCTACCAAGGTGAGCGAGGACGGCCCCGTGCCCGGCGGATGCTCACCGAGATCGACCCCACCCAGCAGCGCCTCTATGACCTGTTCGGACTCGACGCCTATGCCCCCATGCGCTGAGTTAGGTAATACGCGTCAGCAGAGCGAACAACCCGGCTGACCTGCGAAAACGGCGCTTCACCACCGGATAACCAGGAAGGTCCCGCTAGGAGGTGAAGTCACCGACTATTTTCGACTCAGCGAGCGCCTGACCGAGGAGCGCCCAAGCCAGCTACCGACCACACCAGTCATGGTTCCATATTGAACCATGACTGGTTCTGCTCGGGCAACGTACTCGAACACGTGTTCACTGTACCAGAAGGGTGGGACAGCGACGGGTCCGCAATGATGCGCGGACGCGCACCAGCCACGCCGTTCATTACATTCAAGCGGGGCGCGCAGAGGAGCTTCGGCGGAGGGGGACGCGAGCGAGAAGGCGAGGAGGGGGAGGGGGAGGACAGAGGGGG
>JACQZL010000393.1 GCA_016213865.1 Candidatus Rifleibacteriota bacterium | reverse complement strand
TGACACCCCTCTGCACGCCTGACGGCGCCGCATCAGCAACGATCGACGTAGGTTACCCCTCCGTGCGCCCTCTCGTCCGTGTGCGCATCGGGCGCGACGCAGTGGGTCCACCCCACGATTTCGTGAGCTGCTGGGAGGGGGCGGTGAGTGTGGTCGCGGGTCGTCATGGCTCAGCCCTCCTGCCCGTTCGCCCTGCGTGCCTCGTGCTGAGCCTCGGTGCCAGCCCGGCCTCCGAGGGAGCCGAGTGCGCGGGCGGCGAGGGTGGTCAGGTGGGGGCGGAGGGCGGCGGCAAGGGTCACGACCGTCCATCCCCCGTAATTGCCGTAGGCGCCGACAACGTAGGTCGGGGTCTGTGCCATGTCAGCCTCCTCTGCGCGCTCTAGGCGCGGGTCACGGTGATATGGTGCCGGCCGATCGAGACCGGCTGCCCGGCCCAGCCTGTCTCCGGGACGACGGCCTGGAGCGCCGTCAGGTATCCCTCAGCCCCGCCCGGGATGCGCCTGACGGTGGCGCGGTAGTCGTCGGAGTACCCGCCGTGGTAGACGACCGCGTCTTCCCCCACGACCGCGAGCGAGCCCTGGTCGGTCCCACAGGAGCTCGGCGAGACCGTGACCGTCAGGGTCGCGGCCGCTTTAGCGGCCCTCCATGCCTGGAGTGCGGCATCATCCGACGTCCGGTCCATCGCGGCCGGGTGCCGGTCGGCCCACTGGAGGGGGAGGATCGCCTCGACATCGGCCACGATCTGGGCCGCCCTGGTCGCCTCGGCTCTCCTCGCCGCTTGCCGCCCGGCGCATCCGGCAGCGTCGGTCGGCAGGCAGTAGACGTGCCATCCCGACTCATCGTGATGCCGCCGACATCCGGAGTCCTCGAGGCAGTGGACGAGCGCGCCCTCCCCGGCGCCCAGCCAGGAGCCGCAGCGCTCGCAGGAGGCGGGACGACGGGTGCGACCGGCGGGCGCCTGCGCGCCGCCGGGGACCAGGGCGACGGGAGGGGAGGGTCGGGTGTCCGTGGACTGGGGTCGGCCGGGGCAGGTCGCGTGACGTGAGGAGCCACCCCGGGTCCACTCGATCTGGGCGCCAGGGCGGATCTCTCGGCCACATCGTGCGCAGCTGCCGGGATATCGGGCGGTGATCGTCATGGTGGCCTCCATACCCTCAATATAATCCTGAGCGCTCCGGTTGTCAAGGGGCCGCGTGAGAATTTCCGAAATAATAAGTGGTCCCAAGCGGGACAAGGAGTGGGCTCCGGAGGGACGGTGATCGTGCACCATGGGCTGCGTGAAGAGCTCCTGGAGGAAGCGGGCGCCCGCGGCGAAGGGGACGAAGCCTCGGAAGCCGTCGCCTCGAGGCGGTAAGCCCGGACGAGACCAGACGCCCCTACGCGCGCGAGGGAAAAGCGGGCCGAAACCGTATCCCGAGGCGCCCGCGGCGCGCAGCAAGTACGGGCCGAAGGGATTGAACTGGAAGCCGGCGTTCCTGAAGGCGCTGCGTTCGGCGGGAGGCGCGGTGCAGGCCGCGTGCGACGCCGTCGGGATTTGCCGCGCGACCGTCTACGCGGCGCGAGCGGCATCTACGGAGTTCGCGGCGGCGTGGGACGACGCCAAGGAAGCGGCGGTCGATGACGCCGAGGCCCTCCTGTATGACCTGGCGATGGGCAGGGTCAAGAAGCCGGTCTGGTACCAGGGTGAGCGTGTCGGGTTCGATGTCGAGCAGTACGAGGGGAGTCTCCACAAGTACCTCGAGTCGCGGCGGCGTGGGACCTGGGGACAGAAGCGAGAGCTACTGGGGGAGGACGGCGGGCCGCTCCGTGTGGAGTCGTCCCACGATCTCGAGGCTCTCACTGACGAGGAACTGAATGCTCTCCGCCAGCGAATCGACGGACGCAAGGGATGACGTGCTCCGGATGGCGGTCCTGGCGGAGCAGGAGATCCGTCGGCGGAAGAGGTTGTGGTGCCCTACGTTCCGCGGGAGTTCGCTCGTGGCCCAGACGATCGAGGACCACGAATGGGTGCTCGCGGGACCGGCCGAGACCTCGAAAACATGGGCATGCATGTGGCGTCTCGACCAGCTCCTCCGCTCGACTCCGGGAGCGCGGGCCGCCGTCGTGCGGAAAGTCAGAGGCGACATGGGAGGGACCGTCCTCCAGACGTTCGAGCGGCTTTCGAGGGTGGGCGGTGGCGTCGAGGCCTACGGAGGGAGGCATCCGGAGTTCTACCAGTACGCGAACGGCTCGGTCCTGTACGTCGGCGGTATGGACCGTCCGGGGAAGGTGCTCTCGGGAGAGCGGGACTGGATTTGTGTTAATCAGCTGGAGCAGCTGTTGCTCCAGGATTTCGAGACCCTGACCACACGGTGCACGGGCCGCGGGGCGAAGACGCCTTCGCCCATGATTTTCGGTGATTGCAACCCGGAAGGGCCGAACCACTGGATCCTCAAGCGGCCCGAGCTCAAGGTGCTCCAGAGCCGGCACGAGGACAACCCGAGCCTCTACGACGACGACGGGCACCTCACGGAGCAGGGCGTCCGCACCATGCGGATCCTCGACTCTCTGACCGGCGTGCGGAAGGAGAGGCTCCGGTACGGGCGCTGGGTGGCGGCTGAGGGCGTGGTCTACGACGGGTTCTCGCGGTCCATCCACCTCATTGCCCGGGCCGGGATGCCGAAGTGCTCGCGGTACGTCGGCTCTATCGACTGGGGTTTTACGAACCCCAGCGTGTTCCAGCTCTGGGGAATCGACCACGACGGGCGGATGTACCTCTCGAGGGAGCTCTACCAGACGCAACGCCTGGTCGAGGATTTCGCGCAGGACATCAAGGCGCTTTTGAGGGCGGAGGGGATTGCGCTCCGAGACCTCTCGGGCGTTCACGGTGCACCGCCGGAGCTGGCCCAGGGTCTCGAGGCGGTCGTGGCGGACCATGACGCCGAGGACCGAGCGACCCTGCACCGGCACGGCATCCCGACGCGCGCGGCCATCAAGGAAGTGGGAGCTGGGATCCAGAAGGTACAGGCGCGGTTCCGTCCGGCGGGCGACGGGAAGCCCCGGATCTACTTCCTCGAGGACGCGATCGTCGAGCGGGACCCTGACCTCTCCGATCGCCATCTGCCGACCTGCACGCTCGAGGAGCTCGAGGTCTACGCCTGGCCGAAGACGGTCGACGGGAAGCCTCTGAAGGAGGTCCCAGTCGACGCCAACAACCACGGGTGCGACGGCACCCGGTATGCCGTCGAGTACGTCGATAGGAGCCGTGGCCCGGAGCCGAGCGTGCGGGAGAAGGTCGCGGCGCGGGTCGCCGAGAAGGCGATCCCGGTGCAGGACCTCACCTCGCGCCACCAGGCCTACGAAGCGGCCCGGGAAGCCGAGCGAAAGGCCTCCCAGCGCCCCCGCTTCAACCCCGTGAACCTTGGTCGGCTGCGGAGGGGGAGATGACCCCTCGCGTCTCTGTACGTCCTCTCTCCGCGGTCCCCCCGCGGAGTGCCACCCCCCACGCCGGGGCTCCCGGGCTGTGTGAGCCCCGGCACTTTTTCCTCCTCGTCGCGCTCGTAGCGTCGCTCGCGGGCACCGGGTGCTCGGCGCCGGGGAGGACGGTGCTGACGTCGGCGAACAGCTGGGCGTGGGCGGAGGCGCGGTACCGGGAGCGGTGCGTGGAGGTCGTGGGCTCAGACAAGGTCTGTCGTGTGACATACACCGCACTCGTCCGATGGCGCCGGCGTCTGGATGAAGCCCAGGAGGCCCTCGCGCGAGGAGGAGGGTTGTCCCGGCAGCTCGAGGAGGTGCGCAGGGCGGAGAAAGCGTCTGTCAAGGCGCTGGGGGCGACGCCGTGATCGAGAGCGCGATCAGGATACTGGAAGGGCTCGTAGCCATCGGCCGAACGGACGAGGGACGAGCGGTGATGCGAAAGATCCTTGGGATGGACAACCCGACGCCGGAGCAGGTGGCGACCGTGCTGCGGAAGCTGCCCGTTCTGGCCGAACCGAGAAAGGAAACATGACGTGCCGCTCGACGCGAATGAAGGATTCGGGATCGCTCTTAGGGCGCTTGAGGTGGCGAAGTCCATCGGGAATGCCATCAAGGCGCTGCCTCCGAAGGAGGCGAGGAACGCGGTCGCCTACGCAGAGGCATTCGGTGCAGCCCCTGGCAGCCCGCTCCATCTGACCGCGGAGCTGATCGACCAGGCCGAGGCCGACATCAGGGACTGACGTGCCGGAGCTCGTCGTCGTCCCCACGACCCGACCGATTCGGCAGTGGGAGTTCCGCGCTTTGCTTGTAGCAGCGCTGCTCTGGTCGGTCCAGGGCATCGCGGACCTGGCGGTCCAGTACGGAATCACGGTACCGCCGTGGGTGGGGTTCGTGGGAGCGTCGGCGGGGCTCCTGTTCACCGGTCTCTCTCTGGTTCTGCGGCTTGCGGCGCCGGAGACGCTCTCGGGGTTTTCGACGTTAGACCGCAGTACTCGTGAGGCGGCAATCCCGCGGAGGGGCTGGTGATCGAACAGTTGAAGGATCTCTCCGACATGCTCCTGGTGATCGTGGCTGGGTTGGCCGCGGTGGCCGCGGCGTATCGGGGTGCGGCGACACAGACGGCGAGGGGCATGGCGCCGCTCGTCGGGGACCCGCCGGTGAAGATGATCGTTCCCCTGACGCAGCGGGTGGACGAGGTGCTGCGGTGGGTGGAGCGGCTCGAGGAGCGGCAGATCAGAGCCGACAAGGATACCGCGGCGCTGCGGGACGAGGTGCTCCGCACCGGCCGCGACCTGGACACTCACGCAACGGACATCCGAGGTCACGAGGCGCGGATTTTCCGGCTCGAGCGGCGCAGCGACAACATCGAGCGGCACTGTCACCTCGCGCACAGGGCGGAGTCGCCCCCCCCTGGGAGCGACGGGAGCCAGGCGTGATCTGGGACATCGGCCTCCTGCTCGCGCTGGTCGTCACGGGCGTCTGTGTGGCCGCCCTGGTGATGAGACTCGTGAGGCTTGAGGCCCGGATGAAGCGTATGGAGGACGCCGTGGGCGTCTCAGCGGGCCAGCCGATACCGCTGGAGTCGACGTCTGAGGCCCCACGGCCGATGCCTCCCAAGGAACCGAAGGCACGCCCCCCCCAGGCTCCCCGCACCGTTTCTCCGGACCTGCTCCGCAGGGGCATGGAGAGGCGCTTCGCCGAGAGGGCGGCGGCGAAGCGGACGCTGGCGGCGACCCCTGACGAGGCAGCGGCGAGATGACGATGAGCGGCGGCCTCGAGGACCTCCTGGCCCCGATGCTCTCCGAGGCGGGAGTGCAAGGAGAAGGCATCGAGGGAGCTCCAGTGCCGGAAGGCCGCGGGACCCTCGTTGGAGACGACCAGGCCCCGACGTACGAGCGGGCCTCGGTGGATCTCACGGAAGAGGAGGCGGCCGCACTCAAGGCTCTGGTGCAGACGATCGAGCAGACGGACGACACCTTCTGTCTCGAGGAGATCCGCCCCGCGCTCGAGCGCCGCGAGGGATTCAACGGCCGCCAGCTCCTCGCGTGGGACCCGGGGGAGAGGAGGTACGTCGACGTCGTTCGTCAGATCGAGGACGAGACGGAAGCCGATCAGGACATCCCCTCGTTCCACAAGGACAACTTCTTTGCCGCGTACGGCCTGGACTTCGTGGCCTTGATGATCGCCCAGGCGCCGGTGACGACGTTTTCGCCGGGGAATCCGAGCAAGCCAGCCGACATGACCGCGGCGCGGCAGGGGGAGCGGTTCGTAGAGCACCTGCGCAAGGAGAACGACGACCTCACCCTCCGGCGATGGATCGCCCTCTACTTCTGGACAGACGGGTTTGGTGCGATCTACACGCGGATGAGGGCCGACCGGTCCCGGTTCGGCTTCGACTTGGAACCGGAAATCACGCTCGAGCCCGGGATGGTCTCTCCGGGAGGCCTCTGCTGTATCTACTGCGGGGGCGTCTCGGGGATGGAGTCCCAGGAATGCGAGGGGTGCGGGCTCCCGCTCGTGGGCGCGGCCCCGATCCCTCCAGATTTCGGCCTGGTCCCTCATGTGAGCCGGCTCCTCGAGGTGCCCCGCGCGTCGATCGTAAAGTCCTGCTATGGGATCTGCGAGCTTCGCAGGACCCCCGGCGCCCGCACGGTCCGGGAGTGCGGGTACCTGATCCTCGGGGAGGAGATCCCCCGTGCCCACGCCAAGAGCCTCTATCCGGAGAAGGCCGACCAGATCAGCGGGCGGACCCCCGCGGGGCTGGGCGAAGACTTCGCGGCCGCGGCACGCCGGAGCCTCACCTACGGCTCCGCACAGCCGGCGGACCACCTCGTCACGAACAAGAGGGTCTGGCTGCGGCCGTGGCAGCTCGCCGAGGTGGGGACCGACGAGCTTCGGAAGCAGCTCGAGCAGAAGTTCGCCGAGGGTCTCCTCCTCGTATTCATGGACGGGATCCTCTGCGAGGCATTCAACGAGTCGATGGACGATCACTGGACGTTCCGGTTTGCGGAGCCGTCGTCTGGCTCCGACGTGCTGGCGTGCGGCTCTACGACGTGGGATCTTCAGCAGACCGCCAACGAGCTCCTGAACATCCGGATCGAGGGGGCGCGACAGGGGATTCCGGCGCTGATCGCCAACAACGACATCCTCGACGCGGATGCGTTCGCGGCGGGCCGCGTCCAGCCGGGGCTCATCTACTCCGGCAAGACGCCCTCCGACGGGGGATCCCTCCGGGACGCCGTGGTGCCGACCCCGACGGCGAACCTGCCGGCCGAAGTGGCGCAGCTCGAGAACGAGCTCGGTGGAGCGAGGGCGCAGCATCGCAGCGGCATCGTCCCGGCTCTGTGGGGGGGCAAGGCGGGCGGCGCGGGGAACACCCTCGGCGGGTACCGCCTGATGCGCGACCAAGCCCAGATGCGCCACGGCATCCCGCAGAAGGAGATGGACGCGCTGTCGCACGAGTCGAACCTCCAGGCGGTGAAGCTCTACGCCCGCGACGGGTGGGGTGACGTCGAAGTCGTCGACAAGGGCGAAGGCGGGCAGTGGTCGAAAGAAGTCATCTCGATCGACGACCTCAAGGGAGAGATCCGGATCGAGTCCGACGATGACGCTTCCTTCCCGATGGGACCCGCGGAGCGGCGGGCGATGTGGCTCGAATACGCCGCCAACGACCGGTTCGCCCCGTTGCTGATGACAACCCTGAACGAGGGGATGACGGCGGAGAGCCTGGGGTTGAGGGATCTGAAGCTCCCCGGGCAGGAGGCTCGAGAGACGCAGCGGAAAGAGATCGAGCAGCTCCTCCAGGGCGAGCCGTGGGTTGGGCAGGACGGGGGGCCCTCCAGTTCCGTGCCAGTGGACGTGGAGCTCGAGGACCACGACGCGCACGCGGGAGCGATCGAGCTCTGGGCGAACAGCACCGACGGCGCGCGGACCCGCGACACGAACCCTGCCGGATGGGCGAACGTGAAGGCCCACTGGCAGGAACACATGCAGGCGAAGGGTCGGAAGGCGCTGATGGTGCAGCTCCTCCAGGCCCCTCCACTTCCTCCGGGCATGAACCCGGCGATGAACCCCGCGATGGCACCGCCCCCGGCGATGCCTTCGGGGCAGTGAGGAACGCGATGGCTGATCCCACCCTCTCCGAAATCCTCCAGCGGCTCGATCGGATCGAGTCTCTCCTGAACCTCGGCCGGCAGGCCCAAGCGAGCGCGACGGACCTGCGGGTCGAGCTGGCGGCCTACCTGGGTCCCTACACGCCGTCCGTGACCTCGATCGGCGCGTGGCTCGCACTGGGCAAGAGCCCCGAGGAGATCAAGGGCGCCATTGACCGCCTTCTGGAAACGAGACGGCTGGAGGCGACGTCGCCGGGGGCACCTGGCGGAGACTGGCGGCTCGGGGCGGCCTACTTGGTGACGGCGGCTTCGCATCAGGGCTGGAGCCAGATCGATCGGTACCTGGCGACCGGGGAATGGGACGCCCCGAGCCCCTCCTACGACCCCCTCCCTTCGGTGTTCGCCGGCATCTCCAGGAAGCTGACGAAGAAGGAGATGGTGCGGTTCGTCCCCGAGGTCCTCGCGCGGGCCGAGAAGGGGATCACCTGGGCAGGCACGCAGGGGCGCTTCGGAGAGGACCTCGAGAAGGCGCGCCGGGCGCTCGAGGGGTCGGACTTTCGGAAGGAATGGGAGGGATTCAGCGACCTCCAGCTCCTCTCGGTTCTCGTTCTCACCGGACACCTCAAGCTCGAAGACCCGGTGCTCTTCGCCTACGCCCTCGACGAGGGTCTGAAGGGCATGGAGCTGCGGGAGTGGCTCTGGTACCAGTGGCGGGCCTCCAGCCCGTTCCCCGGGTCGCCGGCCTGGAACGAGGGGTGACGGGATGGTCCCGAAGAACATCACGCTCCTCAACCTGACGGGGGCCACCGTCGATGCGGATGGGGTGTGGACCTACGTCGGCAACATGGACGTTCCGTTCACGATTCACGTCACCGGCTCGGGGGCGGGGGATTCGATCGTCCTGAACGGCTCGTGCAAGGTGCCGGTGCCGGCCGCGGGCACGCACGACGTGGTCTTGGCGACGGTGACGACGGACGGGTTCACGACGGTCTCGACTCCCGTGACATGGGTAAAGAGCAGGAAGGCGGCTGCGACGCAGAGTTCCACCGTCTTCCTACAAGGGTTCATTCGATGACGAGGTTCGGGGGCTCTCTCCCCCGTGTTCGGCCCCGCCCGCGCCGTGAGTCGGGCTGGAGGTTCTGATGGATGACGACGTCGAAACCGGGGCGAGCGCGGCCCCGACCGTTGATGCGGGAGCGAGCTCGCCGGCGCCAAGCGAGTCGTCCTCGCCCGCCCCGAAACCGTCCCTCTTCCAGAGCCTAATGGGCGACGGAGAGGACTCGGGTGAGGATCCGGCCGACGAGGCAGACACCGACGGCGAGGGAAGCGAAGAGCCGGAGGGCGAGGAGCCCCCGACGACCGAGAAGCCGGACGCGAAGCAGGAGGAGCCCTCGGACGAGGACGTGCCAAAGGACCTGAAGGCGGTCCTGAAGAAGCACCCCGAGCTCCGGGCGGCCCACTTCTACAAGCGGGACATGGATGCCCTCGGGCTCACCGTCGAGGAGGCTCAGACCTACCGGGAGCACATCCAGTCTCTCGACGACCTCAACTACACGGTCTCGCGAGCCCAGCAGATCGAAGCCCTCGAGGGCCTATTCCTCCACCCGGATGCCGAAGCTCCGCGGCACTTCCTCACGGCGCTCGGTCAGGTCGACGAGAGGAGCCGGGACCGACTGGTCTCGACGATCGCTCACGACCTGCCGAGGATCGCGCCGGAGGCGTACTACGAGCTCGTCGGCACGGGAGTTGAGAGTGCCCTCACGAAGCTCGAATCCCTGGCCGGCAACGACCCGTTCCGCCGGGAGGCGATGTCCGCCGTCCGCGAGATGATCGCGGAGCTCGAGAGCGGCGCCGCCCCGGCGGCTCCCGCCCAGAGGCATCTTCCCGCCCCTGACGCCACCGAGCTCGAGGACCGACGGCTCCAGGAGCAACAGGCTCACGAGCAGTGGTGGGCTGGTCTCAGTACCCGCGCGAATCAGGCCGCGGACGTCGCCGTCAGGGACGTCGTCGCGGCCGTGGTGAAGCGGCGGGACCCGGACGGGCTCCTCACGTCACCCGAAACCATCGACCAGATCGTCACCGAGGTCCACCGGACCGTCGCCGGCGTGGCCGCCGTCAACAGGCTCTTCAAGAACGCCCTCGCTGACATCTCGATTCCGCCTGACCAGAGGATCGCCAAGGCGGCGGCTCTCGTCCGGGCGCGAGCGAACAACGTCGCGGGGCTCGTGTTCAAGAAGCGCACCGACGGCATCGCCGAACGGATTCGGAATGCCTCCCAGCTCAGGCTCGGGAAGGCCGCGAAGGTGGTGTCCCTGCGCGAGGCGACCAGCTCAGGGAGGACGGCGGCGCCGTCGGCCCCCGTGCTGAAGCCGGGCGTTAGGCCCACGTCCCTGGACCTTTTCCGTGCCGCCATGAAGGGGTAACCCATGCCGATGCTCGACAGCGACGCCCTCGCCACGTACCTCGAGAAGGTGCGGAAGAAGGCGCCTCTCCCGAAGATGGTCAACCAGGACTCCGACCTCTACGCCCTGATGAAGACCCGTACCGACGTCGTCGTGGTCGGCCAGAAGGCCTACCGCGCGCCGATCGTCGTGCGGACCGGCGGGGCGTTCTCGACCGCGAACTTCAACGGCGCCAACGCCCTCGGGCTCGGGAACGCCGGCCTGCGG
Organism: Candidatus Rifleibacteriota bacterium; assembly: GCA_016213865.1. The sequence continues at coordinate 7,583 of JACQZL010000393.1, read as the reverse complement.
AAGGAGTACACGGCGTCCCCCTACTCGATGAAGCAAGGCAAGGAGCTCTCGCTCGCGGTGGAATACCACACGAACGATCCCCAGAAGGCCGTGGAGAACGTCGTCGAGTCCGAGATGGAGGACTCGTCCAAGGCGTTCGCCGCCGGCCTCGACATCACGGCGTTCACCTCCGGGAACGGCGTCCTCTGCGCCGTCGTCTCCGGGCAGGGCACCACGACGATGGTCGTGGACGACGCCCGGAAGCTCCTTCCGGGAATGCGCCTGACGTCCTACAACGCGACCCAGTCGACCCAGCGCACGACGGCCGACAGCACGTCCAACGTGGACGTGGTCGACGTCGACCACGACAGCAACACCGTCACGACGACCGCGGCGTTCACGGGCACGCCGGCCGCGACCGACGTCCTCTGCCTGGGCGGCCTCTCCGGAGCGACCCCGGCTACGATCGTCGGCCTGCCCGGCTGGCACAACGGCGCCCCCACGGGCCTCGTGGGCGGCCTCGACCGCGCGACCTACTTCGCCATCCGGACGCCCTTCGTCACGGCCGGCGGGCAGCTCACGCACTCCCATGGCTACCAGCTCCTCACCAAGATGCGCAAGAAGCGCGGCAAGTCGAACGTCAAGAAGGGGCTCTGGGTCGGCTCCCCGACCACCTGGGCGGGCGTGGCCGAGTCCGCGACCTCGATGCAGACCCTCGAGGGGCCGGCCGACGGCGACGGCGTTCCCGACTGGGGTTTCGACATCGAGACCGACGGGAAGTTCTGCGGCCGCCCCTTCAAGCAGTGCACCCACGCTCCCGACGACCGGCTCGACTACTTCGTACCGGAGGCCTGGGCCCGGCTCGTCGTCGAGGACGTGAAGTTGCTGAAGATGGGCGGAAACACCATCTTCCCGCGGTACTCGACCACCGACGGCTCCCCGACCTCGGCGTTCCTCTGGTACCTGATCTGGGAGGGGGCGTTCATGTGCGTCGACACCTCCGCGGGCGGGTACATCTCGACCCTCGTGAAGCCGGCTGGCTACTGACGATGAACGCGAGCCCGGCGGACCTCGGCACGTTGGCTCTCGACGGGAGGGTGGAGTCCGCCCCGCCCTCTCCTCACCTCCTCGGCGTGCGGTGCGTCGCCGAGTGGAACCCGGTAGCGGATCCGGCCTGGCAGCGGATCCTGAACGAGATCGCCGGCCTGAACCTCTTCAGCGGCCCGAACCTCCGCATCCTCTCCGGAGCGCAGCGCCTCGAGCTTGTCGGAGGCCTCTGGACGAACAACGAGGAGGAGGACGCCGGTCTCCCGGCCTTCCGGTGCCAGTGGACGCAGCGGTACCCGTGGTTCGAGGAGTTCTGGATCGTCGAGGAGTGGAAACCGCCCCTCTTCTACGGGACCAGGTCGAGCTGGGAGCGGGATCAGCGGCAGCACGAGGATGGGGTGACCTACCTCGAGCACCCGATCTACCCGGAGCGCGGGAACTACGAGTACCTCAACCACTTCCGGCGGAAGGCGCCTGAGGGCCTCGAGATTCCGGAGACGCCGTCGACGACGGGCCTTCGGATGCTCGCCCACCTCTGGGCCCAAGCCAAGAACCGCAAACCTCCGAGCCTCTGGGAAGCGCAGCGGCGCCTCGCGGAGAAGCGCGCCCGGAAGGCGGGAGAGAACAAGAGAGTGAAACGGGACATCTGGGAGAACGAGGTCGGCGGCCTGAGCGGTTTCAAGCCGATCGTTTCGCTGGCGGGGCTCGACGTCCCGTCAGCCGAGTAGGGAGAAGACATGGTCGTCATCTGCAACGTCGGACACACGCCCGTCGAGCTATTCAACGGGACGATGGGGAGGTTCTTCCTGGCGGGCCGCGGGAAGGTCGGTTCCGAGAGCGGGCGGTACACCCGGCTCGAGGTGGCCGACGTCGTGATTGAGCCGGAGGACGTCGGGGGCGAGAAGATCATCCGGCACGAACGGAACGGCCGCGAGGTCGCCATCGCGATCGCCGCTCCCCATGCCGCGACCGGCATCTTCGTCGCCGCCGGCCGGGAGCCGACGGAGGCTGAGCTCTCATCCGCGGAGGAGAAGTACCTCGAGTACCTCCGCCAGCGGATCGAGGAGGGGATGGGGCAGTGGGAGAAGTACCACAAGCCCGAGCTCGTCGACCTCCACGCGAAGATCGCGGCGCGGGTGTTCGGCCTCGGGGTGCCCTGGGCCGCCCCCTCGATCAACGCCGTCACCGTGCCGTGCGAGGGGTGCGGGGAGCAGATCCCCCAGAAGCTCGCCTGGCACCAGACCTGCGGCGCGATCCTCGACATCGAGCGGGCCGCGAAGCTGGGGCACTTCCCCGCCATCCAGGCGCTCCAAGCCATGCAGGCCAACACGCCCCACGAGCCCGCGGTGCCCCCGGAGAGGACGAGCGGGAAGGGGCGCGAGGCGAGGCTCTGACGTAGATGGCGGACACCCTCGGCACCGCCACGGCGAAAGTGCGGGCCCTCCTCGGGGATCTGGACGCGCAGCAGTACGACGATGCCTTCCTCGTTTCCTACGTGGGGATGGCGCAGTCGCAGCTCGATCTTCGCCTCGCGGCGAAGGGGATAGAGCGGTATAGGTTGCAGCAGACCGTGACGGTTCCCGCGGGCGTGACCGCCCTCACGACGACGTCCACTCCGCCTCTTCCCTCCGACCTCATCCAGCCGATCGTCCTGCACGAGCGTCGTTCCGGCTCCATGAATGCGAACGAATGGACGGCGATGACCCAGATCCGAGAGGACCTCCCGAACGTGGAGGCCAGCGAATCCCTCGGCGTCTGGTCGTGGCAGGGTGGGGCGATCCGGTTCGTGGGAGCGACGACCGGGCGGGAAGTGCAGATCGACTACGTGACCGCGCCCGTGGAGGTCGCCCTCCTGAGCGATACGCTCCCGTCGTCGAACACGGCGGAGGCCGTCGCGTTCCTGGCGTGCGCTCTGGTGATGCTCCCGGCGGGCGAGCTCGAGATGCACGGCACGTTTCTGGCGCTCTACGAACGCGAGTTCACAAAGCTCTACGAGATGGGCATCCGGCAGAAGCAGCGCCGCCCCGGGCGGCGGAAGTTCTACTCATCGGGGCCGCGTGGCCGGCTCCCCTACATCACCTGAGGAGAAGCCGATGGCTCTGACCGCCACCATGAATCCCACCCTCAGCGAGGTCGGCCAGAAGTGCCGGGTCATCCGCGGGACGCTGGTCTTCTCGGGCAACTACCCGACCGGGGGCGACATCCTCAACCTGACCCTGTTCGCCGGCGCCGCCGTGAAACGGCAGGCCCCGGTCGCGGTGAGGATCTGGGGAAAGGGGACCAGCAACCATTTCTACGGCTACGTCCCCGGCGCGGACCTCACGGACGGGAAGGTCATCGTCACCCTCGTTACGACCGGCGCCGAGCTCGTCGCAGGAGCGTACCCGGCTGGTGTGACTGGCGACGTCATCACCTTCGAGGTCGTTTTCCCGAAGTTGATCTGACCGTGACCTTCCGCGCGGCACAGCCGCTCTCCATGGAGTGGTTCGGGGGGCTCAACACGACATCCTCCCCGAACGATCTACCGCCGTTTGCGGCGGCGAGGGCGGACAACTGCGTTTTTCCGGAGAGCTGCGTCGGCTCCAGGCCTGGCCTCACGGCGTTCACGAGCATCGTGGCAAGGTTCTGCAACAGCCTGGTGCCCGTGGTGACGGTGTTCGGGGGAGTGGCGAACACGCCGGTCCTCCTCGCCGGCCGATCCAGCGGGATCGTCGAAGCGTGGCAACTGTCGGCACCGTTCGGATTCGCTTCGGGCAACGTCGGGAGCGCCTCGGTCGCGCCGGGGGTCACGACGGCGACCCAGTTCTACCAGCGGGCGATCGTCTGCACGTCCGAGCGGCAGGGGTACGGTGAGTCCGCCAGCGCGATCGGCAGCTCGGGCCAGGAGCGGTATTTCAGGTGCGCGGAGCCTGCGGCGCCGGTTCTCACGATAAACGTGGGCGCCGGGGCGATGACGGCAGGCGAGCACGGGTTCCTACTCCAGTGTGTCTTCAGCGACGGATCGGAGTCGCCGTTCGGTGTCGTGGCGAAGATTACGGTCGCCGAGAACGACGCGGTGACAGTGACGTGGACCGCGGGGACCCTCCCCACCGGGAGCGGGGTGGCGTCCGTCCGGGTCTGGGTGTCGGCCGCAGGAGACCCATCGAGGTGGAGGCTCTTCGTCTCGGTGGCGCCCGACAGCTACACGAGTTCGTTTTCACTGAGCGACGAGTTCATCTCGAGGTACCCGCTGGGCGAGATCGAGCAGCGGTTCCGGAGCCCGAAGAGTCCAGGCCTCGCGGTCGCCTACGGCGGGCGCCTGGCCTACTTCGGCGAAAAACACCGCGCCGTGGCCGGCTGGAACGAGGGCGGCTCCCAGGGGACGGATGTCGGCAAGGTCGGCGGCGGGTTCACGAATATGACGCCGGGCGGATGGACGCTCGTCTCGGGCAGCGGGGCGCAGTGCGGGTTCGGCTACTACGCGATCCTCTTCGACGGCGTCACGGCGGCCCGGGCTCGCATCGAGAACCTCGGGACGATCGTCAAAGACCTCCCGGGCATCGCGGAGCTCACGGCGACTGGGTGGAGCGGGACGTTCAGGGTGCGTCTGCGCGTGTCGAAGACGGCCGGCCTCACGAGCGCCAGCGTGACCTTCGGGATCACCGGGACGACCGGGGGTACCTCGAGGACGGTCACGGCGGCCGAGATCTCGGGCTCAGAGACGTTTCAGGACTTCGACCTCTCGTGCGCGGTCAGCTCGGGATCCACCGACCTGAAGCTCTTCGTCGAAGGGGCCGGGCCGGGCGTGAACGGCGAGCGGATCGTTGTCGAGCTCGTCGAGTGCTACGACCCCGCGAACAGCTCCCACCGCTCCGCGGTCTGGTGGTCGCGGCCTCTCCAGGCGCGGACGATCGATCGGCTCTATGGCGGGCAGACGTTCGGGGCGGAGGACGGAGAGACGGCCTGGCTCGGATTCGAATGGCAGGGTCGGTTCTACGTCGCGAAGGAATCGAGCCTATGGGTTACGCAGCGGACGGACGACGAGCCGAACACCTGGCCGGAGGAGAAGGTCTCGGACCTCGCGGGGGCGTGTGGCCGGCGAGCGATCTGCCACGGCCCAGACTTCAAGGTGCTCGTGAACCGACTCGGCGCGTGGCTCTTCCAGGGAACCGGCGTCGGCCCGGATAGCAACCTGGCGTCGGAGATCCGCCAGGAGTGGGAAGCGATCAACTGGGCGGAGGCGTGGCAAATCTGGGGCGCCGTCGACGAGGAGGCTCGCCGCGTCTACATCGGCGTCCCGACCGGGGTCTCCACGTTCTGCAACGCGATCTACGTCCTCGACTACAGCGGCGGCTTCGGCCCCGGCGGCCCGAATTCCGGCCGGCGTTGGTCCGTGTGGCCGATCGAGGCCCGCGGCGGGTGCATGGCGCGACGAGAAGGGGCGACCAAGGCGGAGCTGTTCATCACCGAAACCGGGACCGACCCCGTCTACAGCCGGATCGGCCGGCTGGATGAAGAAGCGACGACCGATTTCGGCACCGCGTCTATCCCCTTCGTCTACGAGACCGGGCGGGTCGGCGCGGAGGACGGGGCGTTGGGCCTCTTCCGGCGCGTCAGCGTGAACGTCGAGGGTTCAGGGCTGCTGTCCGTCGCTGTCGTGAAGGCGGACGGCCAGCTCATACCTCTCCCAGCCCCGACGATCTACACGCCCATGAGGGGGACACAACACCTCCTGACGCACGTGGTCGACGAGCGAGTGGCGCTGCGCTTCGGGATCGTCGGGACGACGCCGAAGGCGATCATCCACCGGGTCTCCCTCTGGATGCGGCGGAATCCGTTTGGGACCTACCGCGCGAGGACGCCGTGAAGCCGGTACCGGGAACGGCGATCGAGGCATTTCGGCGCGACCGGCGGCAGTACGAGTCGGCGAAGGTGCTCCTCGACGCGATCAACGGGACGAGACGGGCGCTCGAGATCGGGGACTACGCCGAGTCTCCGCAGTACGGCCGCTGGGATGTGTTCTCGCTCGCACCGCACTCGATGTGGCCCGGTCCGTACGTTCCGACCTGGGGGACATTCCGCAACATCATGATGCCGCTGATGGTGGCGAATTCGTCGATGCACGGGGGATTCGTCCTACCGATGAGCTTCGACCCGGACGGCGGGCTGTGGCCGGCGCTCCGGTTCACGTTCGCGGTGGCGCCGACGGTCGGCGAGGTGGTTGACTGGACCGTCGAGATGAACACCGCGCGGCGGGACGGCGTCTTCTTGGCGACCTCCATGGCGCTCGCACCGGCGTATTCGATCGTGGCCGCGGATCTGTCCCTCAACCGCACTCTCCGCCTCCCGGGGTTCCCCCCCGGGATCGGGCCCGGGGACACCGTGCTTGTCAAGGTGGGGAGGGGATCCGCGGCACTGACCGTGAACCCCATTCTCGTGAGTGTCGACTTCGCGTTCCGTCGGGGCGCGTTCGGCGCGAAGGACGCCCCGTGAAGCTTCGGCGCGCGACTTTCGAGGACCGGGAAACGCTGCTCGCCGTGGCGGCGGAGACGCCCGGGCTCCCTCCGACCGCCGATTACCTCGAGTGGCCGACGTGCGAGTGCTTCGTGGTCGAGGACGACGAGGGGGAGGTGCTCGGGTTCGGGTACCTCGAAGCGATTCCAGAGGCTCACTTCGTCCTGCGGCGCCGGAAGGTCAGCCAGGAGAAGAAGCGCCACGCGATCGAGCTCCTCCACATAGGAGCGCAGAAGGTGGCGGTGGAGCTGAAGCTCCCGGCGATTCGCTACCCGGTGAGAGGAGACGTCCCGAAGCTCGCGATCTGGATCTCCGCTCTTTCGAACGTACAGGGAGACCCGCGCGTGCACCTGACGCTCGTGGCCCCTCGAGGTGAAACATGATCAAGGCTGGCGTCTCCGGCGGAAACACGCAGGGCACCACGGACATCACCTACCTCGGGGAATCCGAGGGGTACCACCCGCAGCTCCAGCTTGCGAAGTACCTTTCTTTTCTCGGGCTCCAGAAGAAGACGCAGGCCGACGACTTGTATGGCGGCTACGACAACGCGAAGCTTTTCGGGATGGGCCTGCTAGGGTACAACCCATTTCAGGGCATCGGGGAGCCCAAGGCCAATCGGCCGCCCAGGGCCGCGGCGCCGCCACCGGAGCAGGTGCCTATCGGGCCCGACGGGAAACCGATTCCGCCCCGAGCCGCGGCGCCGCCACCGGAGGCGGTCCCTATCGGGCCCGAGGGGAAACCGATTCCGCGCAAGGCCCCGGCCCCGCCACCGGAACAGCCGCCTGGACCTCCCCCGAAAAGGGGGGACCCCATGAACCCTATGGGGAAGGGAGTGACCGCCGACGAGCTCCTGCGCCAGTGGGCTCAGCAGAGAAGGAACTGAGGAGACGCCGCCATGGCCTACATGAGAGACCCCTACTTCGCCGCGCCGCCGTACCGGAAGCCGAAAAAGGTTCCGGTCGCCGATTCAATCCCCGGCCTACCCATGGATCCGTGGGCGCTGGGGCCGGGTGGTGGTCCGACCCCGATGCCGACCCCGCCCGACCGGGGTGGTGGTCCGACCC